>NZ_JHVU01000025.1:0-107500 GCF_000620305.1 Desulfitibacter alkalitolerans DSM 16504
GAGCGGCGTCATCAGCGATTTTCTTTTCATCAACCTGCAGCGGGACAGTACACAGGGGAAGCCGCTTCGCTACGGCAATTACTACGCCATCCTGAAAAGATGCGCCCAAAGGGCAGGCCTTGACCCTGAGAAAATACGAACGCACAGCGGACGCAGTACAAAGGTGATGGAGTATCTGGAGCGTCAGGCACTCCATCCGGAGGATGGCATCACCGATGCCGTCATTATGGAGAGCTTCGGCTGGCGCTCCGCCGATTCCATCGTCCACTACCGGAACCACAACAATCAGGTCATAGCCAAAGCGGTTATGGAAAAGCTGCACCGGAAGAAAGGTGGCGCCAATGATTAAACTGCTTGAGATTAAGACCTGTACCGCCTTTTGGGACATAGACGGGACTGTCCTGCGTTTTCAGAGACGAAAGCGCGTCGATGACGAGCTGACGGGCCGGACGATAGAACGGTACCGGGAACTGCTGCTGAATGAAACCTACAAAAGCTGCCCGCAAATGCTCCGCGACATTGCCTGCATCTTAACGGATAACATTCTGGTACGAATCGGCATTGAGGTGTATCAAAAGCAATTTCTGAAAATGTTTGAGCACTATTCAAAGCTATATGTCGAGCAGTGGGAACAGGCCGGAAAATGTTTCATCTCCAACAAAACGGCTATGTTTCCTGTTTTCGAGTTCATGTTCCGAAACAGGCTGGTTGAACAGCCGGATAGTCCGATTACGATCTTGAGAGACATCCCGTGTGACAGCAAGATTTTTTTGAATATCTTTGAGGAATGCTTTTCATCCTTCTGGGTAAACAAGATCAGGGAGAAGGTTCTGGGACAGGAAACGCTTGCCCCCATACGGAAACGAATTGGTCCCCTGCGGATAACACAATACCTCTGCCTTCTGCCGGAGCCGGTCGTCACAGATTATCTTAATTCTATTGCAGGCAGATTTACACGGCAGCGCAGGCTCATCACCACGCAAAGCTTCTGCCACGAATTGCTTGGCAGCGACACATCCATTTCCAGCCCGCGTTTTCATCCAAGGTTTGTAACACTGGTCGCTGCCGAAGTTCGCCGCGAGTTTGAAATCCAGTGCCAAAAATTCATTGCTGAAAACCACCTGCAGCTTGATATGTCCAGTGACAAGTGGACGCTGTTCCACAGGCACGGGCCGTCCCTGCACCGGGAAACCATTGATTTTACAGGAATTCGTTCACCTTCCCTGCGGCTTGAAATCAAGTATTTCATGAAGCACAGATATTACAGCATCACCGCCGACAAAGACCGTGCCATTACTACCTTAGCGTACGCGGCCAATCTGCTCACAGATAACAATCCAAGTATTCGTTTTTTCGCGGATGTGGATGATGTTGATGTCCGGTCGCTGTACATGAGCATGGAGCGCAGATATGGACAAACAGCCGGAGGAAAGTCGGTATCCAATATCATGAGGGTTTTCAGCATTTTGTCGGTACTCATGGAATATCTGATGAGCAATCATCGGGATGAAGCAATGCGCAGCCCCGTTCCACACGACAACCCCTTTTCCCGTTACCGGTTTCATAACGCAAAGGACTACAAGGTACGGACCGCCGCCATTCCGGAGGCTGTTGCGGAGCAGATCGATGCGCATCTGGATGAACTTGACCCGGTGCAGGCTCTGCTGTACCGGATTTTCTCTGCCACAGGCATGCGTATGAAGGAGGTGCTTTTTCTGGAGGCCGACTGTCTGGAACCGTCACAGTATGAGGGTGTTGTCCAACTTAAGTACAAGCAGTACAAAACCCTGACCGCCAGACGGAAGGCCGGTGTGCCGGATTATCACAGAGTGCTCATCCTGAAAGCATTGGCAGATGAAATCTCCGGACAGATTCACAAAACGAAAGAGTGGCGGAAGGAACTTGGCGTGCCGTATCTGTTTGTCAACAAGCGGCCGAATTTTCGGGCCAGCATGATCAGTATGAGCAATTATCTGCTGGTCATCAACAGGCTCATTGAAAAATATGACCTCCGTGATGAAAACGGCCGGCTATGGCATTTTACCAGCAAACAGCAGCGCAAAACACTGACGGTTACCCTGATTGAAAACGGAGCGTCCGTGGATGAGCTTGCTTACTGGCTCGGACATCTTAGCAGAAACACTGCCTCAAATTACTACGCCGAAGTCCGGAAAATGAAGCTGGCTGAGCTCAATACAAGCTTCTTCCGGGAAAAATTCGATCTTCTGCTATCGGATGAACAGCTTGCGGAGTACACAGAGGAAGAACGCAGGCTGTTGTATATGGATTTCCGACTGGAACAACGGCGGGTGGAGTTTGGATTCTGCCTGAAAAAGCTGGCCGATGGCGGCTGTACAAGCAGGAGCAGCCTGATCAACTGTGTAAACTGCAAAAATCTTTGTACAGGACCCAAGTATCTTCCGTACTGGCAGAGTCTCATGAACGGACAGCGCGAGGTTGTGAACAGCCTCCTCGCCGCTTATGCTGAGGCTGGTATTACGGACTATGAGGAATTCAGAGAATACAGACAGGCAACATTCCTTCTTAACTGCTATGAAAACATTGTAAACGCCATAGAAGGAGGTGCCTCGGTATGAATCTTCCGCAATACAAATACATCGAAAACTACGACGAGCAGCAAAAGAGCCGGTACTTTGCCCTTTTGCCGCAGCTTGGCAGCAATATTCACTTCGATGAGGACACATGGGTGTGTGACAAACGAATGCGAAGTGCGGCGGAGCCGAAGAATTACATGAACATCTACTTTTCTGCCGTTCCATCTGCTTACAAAGAAATGGTGAAATACTATTCACTCCTGCGGCTGCTGCATGGTGATACGGTCAGAACGATCCGGTCAAGGATAGCCCGTCTGGTTCCATTCTTGAAGTTCCTGGCCGCAGCCTGCTCGGCCCCCCTGCTTTCGGGCTGTGACATACGGACGGCTTCAAGGCTGAAAGAGCATCTGGATGCATCCAGCCTGGCGGACAGTACCATACGGGACATCTGGCGCGAGGCAGGTTCTCTGTTTCGCATGATGAACGGGTTTGACGGGGTACCCTGCAAAAATCCTTTTGCCTGCAATCCATATGCGCGAGCTGAAAAGCTGGACTCCAAATATATCCCGGATAAGGTGGCTGAAAAGCTGGACGGTATCTTCCGGCAAGAAGAAATAGATCTGCACATCCGGTGTATTTACTGGCTGCTGCGGCTCATTCCGTCCCGGATATCCGAAGTGCTGGCCATGGCAATCGACTGCGTAAAGCCGTACAACGGGAATTTCGTTCTCTTTATCCCAACATGGAAGCAGAACGGAGGCAACATGGAACCGATCCTGCGTTCTGTCCACATTGAGGATACGGGGATTGCCGGATATCTTCTGGATTTGCTTCGGGCACAACAGACAGTAGCCGAGAAATTGCAGGAGCATTTGCCTGAAAACAAACGCGGTTGTCTTTTTACCTATCGGAGGGTGCTTCATTACAAAAACGGCACGGCTTCTCAGCCGGGCAGGGTTCAAAGTGTCTGTCCTGCCGTTGTGGACTACCATTTCAAAAGAATTTGTGAGCAGTACGGCGTCCTGGATGAAAATGGGGAGGTCTACAACCTGACATCCCATCAATTCCGCCACAACGGAATTACCGACCGGCTGGAAGCAGGCTTCACGCTGGAACAGATTGCCGACATGACGGGCCACCACGGAAACGCCATGATATGGAACGCCTATTCCCATCTGGATTTAAAGCCTAAGACCATCCTGCAAAAGCAGCGGTATGTTTTGAATGAGCCAAAGCCGCCGGATAATCCATATATCCTGTTCGGCGGACGAATTCTCCATATGGAGGAAATGCTTGAAAAGCGGCTGCTTAAAAACCTCCGGGCCCATAAGGTTCCGGGAGGCATCTGCGGCGACGTTACCGGATGCAAAAGCGATATGTGGGATTGTCTTGAGTGCGGGCATTTTATCCCGGACAGAGATCAGCTTTCCTATTTCGAGGAACAAGCGTCCGCATGGCGCAGCAAAGCAGACCGTTTCTCGGATTTCCCGGCCATTCACGCCAATGCGTTGAGAAACGCGGATTTATTTGAGAGGATCGCAGCCAAACTGCTGGGAGGTGAGAAAGATGAATAGCAAAGTACCCAAGGAGCTTATTGCCCGGCAGGAGCACCAGCGCCAAACCACGGTCAATACTGTCCTGAGAGCAATTTCAGAGCTTCGGGCCGAAGGGCACAGGCTGACGATTAAGAATCTTATGGACTATACCGGATTGTCGCGGTCTGTTTTCGGCAAAAAGCATATCCGGGCTGTTTTGGTCAGTCAGGGAATTGTAGCCGCAGAAGCTTGCGGAGCAGAGCGCACGCCGCCTAAATCCACTGTTCAACAACGAATGAAGCAAAAGCTTGAGGAAAAGGAACAACAGATTCGTCGGCTAACCGAAGAAAATACCGCTTTGAAAAGTGAATGCGAACTGCTAAGGGGCAAGTTGTATCTCCTGATGCAGCGGCAGTCACTGGAGTAGAAAACCGATTCTATTTTCACTGAAATATTTAACACGATTAAACTATGAGGTTTGGTCGTGTTTTTTATTTAAAAATCAAAAATGAAAGAAGGAATTTATCTTGAAAAACAAGCATATTCAGTTTACCATTCTCGCACCACCGACAACCGCATACTTTAATCGTGTCAATCGACCGTGCAGAAAAGTGCTTCCAACTCTAACGGATCGAATTAAAGAAATGTTCGATTTTCAAGGATAATTCTGTGGTTAAACGGTCTATGGAGATGGAGATAACTCTATAGACCGTTGATCTATTAAATATGGGAGGTGGTGATAGGTGGAAGTAATATTAGTGTTGCTTATAGCAGGTCTATTGAGTGGGTGTTTAGTTTATGTGAATTCACTTTTGAACGACTTGGTATCCATTGCTCTTTATGCAGATCGTTATATGGATTCATTACTTGGCACCAGTGGTTTAAGTCAGATATTTGATATTTTCTTCGGGTTTGGTGTATCTTTAATCGTGCTAAAATTTTTAAAAAAGGGATTTGAGCAATATATTTTGTGGACCGAAGGTGATGCAGATACTGAACCATTAATCCTTCTTACAGGGTTCTTTAAAGCTTTAGCCATAGCTGTTTCTTTTCCAACACTTTATGGATGGTTAGCTGAGATTATTGAGGATTTAACTGATCAGCTGATTGCTGTTATCAGTAATAGTATGGAGACAGATTTTACAGCAGTGATTACTGGTATTTCAAGTGCAGGATTATTTACGGCAATTATTTCTCTCATATTTTTCATATGCTTTTTTCTTTTGTATCTTCAGTTTCTTACAAGGGGACTGGAGATTTTTATTTTGAGAGTCGGATTACCACTGGCTTGTGTTGGTTTAATGGATGCCGATAAAGGTGTTTTCAGGACTTATATACAGAAATTTTTTCAATCAACTTTAGCAGTACTTGTGCAGATAGTATTAGCTAAAATGGGGGTAGCTCTTATGCTTAATACTCATGTTTTATGGGGGATTGCTGCATTACTACTTGCACTTAGAACGCCAAGATTTTTACAAGAATTTATTATTGTATCCGGTGGACATGGTGGAGGAATGGGAACAGTTTATCAATCAGTAAGGCTTGTGCAGATTGCAAAATCAACTTTCAAGAAATAGGGGAGGTGCTGTATGGATTTGTTAAAAGAGATGGCAGATGCCTTTGTTATGCTGATTCGTTCCGGCTCTACCCTCAGAATTATCTACTGTCTTATCCGTATGGGCACTTCTGAGGAAGAAGCAGCGATGTTTAGAAAAAGAGGAAGAAATACAGTTGTGTTCTATGTATTGGCAGAATGCATCTGGCAGATTAAAGAGCTGGTGTTGGGATATTATGGGTAAAAATTGCCTGATATATAACAGAAACGACGGTTTTTATGGTATACTGAAATTAATATATATGGAAATCTAAAAACTAGAAATTGAATGATGGTATGTCCTATCCAATTAGATATTATGTAAAAATTAATTTAATTTTTTGATTTCAAATAATAAATATAATTGAGAAGGTGAATTAATGCTAGCAATAATAGGAGAAAAAGTCTTAGATTTATTCATTAAGATTTTTGGAGATAAAGTTATTGAAAAAATAAATAAGCTATATGGTATCGATGCATGGTGTAGAGCATTCGAGAAAGCAATAGCATACTCAGAAGAATTTGATACAGGATTTGGAAAAGAATTAGCAACACATCGTACTATGCTGAGATTTTATTATGAGACGTTTGACACAAATAAAGAAAAGATTTCATTTAATGACTTTGTTTTATCAATTGGAATGGAATTTTTGGATTTTCAATTAACTATTTCCCCGGATATTATTATAGCGTTAGCTGATGCAATAATTAATAATTGGTATAAAGAATTACGAACAAATAAATTCTTAAAAAACAAACTAGAAAATATGAGCAAACAACTTCCCGAAATTCAAGATTGGGATGTAGAAGAGATTAAGTTAATACTAAAAGATCATGAAAAAATGAGACGAGCTTATTTTAAAAGTTTCGAACATATTAAAGGTGCAAAGACCATAAGAGTTTGGTATCCAGCTCCAAATGAAAATTGGATAAGATGGGATGAAAAATATAGTATTGATATTAAGGTAAATCCAATGTTAGGAATGGCACTAGGGTTTTTTAGAAGAGGTTATGATTATTCTTTGCTTGAGACAGATGGAACTCATAGATTAAAATTTGCAGCAATATCGTCTTCAAAGGAGAGGGAGACCGCACAGTTTAAAACATCAACTTTTTATATCGGTGAAAAAGGCGGTGAAGTATTCTGGGCATGGTAAGTTTAAGAACAGAATCATTTAAAGTAGATATATACAAAGGCTACGTAATACTATAATTTTAGAATTAAATATCAGTAATAATACATATTTACAAAAGCTATGCGCATTTCTATATTGTTAAAAGTTTTAGGAATATAAAAACAGTTATAAGTAAATTAACATATTTGGTAAGAGCTATAATTGCTTTATTTATCTAAATAAATGAAGTTAAGTAAGGAGGTTAGAATGGTTAATATAGATTTTCCAAATATAAGGAAGCATGACGGAAGTCAAGATAAAGGATTTGAAGAATTAGTTTGTCAGCTTGCTCATCTAAAACCACCAGATAATGCTCAATATTTTGTTAGAAAAGAGGGCGATGGCGGTGACGCAGGTGTTGAATGTTATTGGAAATTAAATGATGAAACAGAACATGCATGGCAAGCAAAATACTTTTTGAATGTTATGACTGACAGTCAATGGAGTCAAATTTCCAAATCAGTTGAGACTGCATTGGAGAAGCACCCTAAACTGACAAAGTATTATATTTGCTTACCTAGGGATTGGACAGACAGCCGGAAGACAGTTAAAGGAAAAACTGTTAACTCTTCGTGGGATAAGTGGGTTGAACATGTAAAGTCATGGGAAGAATTAGCCAGTAAAAAGGGAATGAAAGTTAAATTTGAATATTGGTGCAAGCATGAAATAAGCCAAATGTTGCAAGTAGACAAACCGGAATTTGCAGGAAGAGCACTCTATTGGTTTAATGAACCAATTATCAGTACTGAAATTCTTTTGAGAATCGCACAAAAATCAAAAGAAACATTAGGAGAACGATTTACACCTGAATTTCATGTTGAACTTCCAATTGCTAATAAATTTGATTGTTTAGGATTAACAAATAGATGGAAAAAACAACTTAGGGGTCAATGCAATATTATAAGTGAGATTAGTGAGGAGTACAAAAGGATATTTAAACATAGAATTGATTCATTTAGTGATAAAACTATTTGGAATAAGTTAAATGAAAATATTGAAGAATTCTATAGTGAATTCTTGTCTACTGTATATAGAGGAGAGATTTTTCAAAGCATTGATAGATTAGTTAGCCTCACTGAAACTATATATAAAGAAGTAAATAGTTGCAATGAAACTATTTTTGAAGCTTCATATAAGGAAAATGACACTGAATTAAAAAAGAAATTGCAAGAAATATCATATGATTTACGTAAAATATCTAAAAAAATAGATGATATCAATGACTTTTTAAATGATAAAGCCATTTCTGCTGGAAAAAATAAATCAATGTTACTATTAGGTGAAGCTGGTATTGGAAAGTCACACTTATTGTGTGATATATCCTTGAAAAGACTTGATGAAGGCTTTCCAACTTTGTTTTTATTAGGGCAACATTATTTAGGAGGTAATCCACTTGACTTCATATGTTCTGAGTTAGGGTTACCAAAATATCCATATCGAACTGTTTTAGGAGCTTTAGATTCTTTGGGTGAAAGCAAAGATACAAGATTATTAATAGTAATCGATGCAATAAATGAAGGAATTAATAGAGAAGCTTGGCATGATAATATCATACAATTTTTAACTGAACTTGAAGATTATCAACACATTGCAGTTGTTTTGAGTTGTAGAAGTACATACAAAGATTATTTAATACCAGAAAATGATAATAAACTAGTTGAAATAGAACATTATGGGTTTCGCGGATATGAGCATAGAGCTGCATTTAAGTATTTGGCAAAACAAGGAATTTCAAAACCGGGCACCCCCATCCTAACCCCTGAATTTACGAATCCATTATTTCTAAAAACATGTTGTAAAGCTATAAAGGGAATGGGAGAAAATAAATTTCCTAAAGGTCTAAATGGTTTCAATAAATTATATGAATTTTACATTGAAAGTGCTGAACGAGTTATTAGCAGAAAGAAAAGATATAGAAGTAGTGAACATATTGTGGTAGAAGCAATTAGGAGATTTGTAAGTGAATTATATCCAGATTATATATCGGGGTTACCCATTCGTGAAGCTAGAGAGATAATAACGAAAATAGATCCCAAACCTAATATTGGAGAAAGTCTTTTTGAATTGCTCATTGACGAAGGTGTACTTGCTTTTGACGTAATACCCAGTCATGTTGAAAAAGAACGGGGAATTGAGGTTGTTAGATTTACATATGAGCGTTTTAGTGATTATGCAATAGCAATGTATATAATAGAAAATTGTGCAACAGAAGAAGATATAGGTAAATTATTTTTGCCAGATGGTACAATTGGAAAAATAATTAATGAAAATAACAAGTATAAATACAGTGGAATAATTGAGGCATTAGGAATTAGTATTCCTGAGAAATTTAATAAAGAGTTTCTTGAATTTATGGAATTTGATGATGAAGAAGAATATGAATATAATTGGTTTTTTGAAAAAACATTTACAAATGTAATTTTATGGAGAACAGGCAAATCAGTTACTGAAAAATCACTTGAGATGCTTAATAAAGTACAGCATTATAGCTATAACAATCAGTCTTTAGATATTCTTTTGGCATTATCAACTGAGCCTGAACATCCATGGAATGCAGATTTTTTAGATGCAAATTTAAGTAGGATGGATATGCCAAAAAGAGATGCCTTTTGGTCTACTTATGTTGCAATAAATGATCATTCTGAAAATGAATATGGCGAAGAAACTGTTGTAAGAACATTAATTGACTGGTCATTGAATGCTGAATTGGAAGAAGTAGAATTAGAGAGGTTACGATTGACAGCAGTTGTTTTACTATGGATGACAACGACATCTAATAGAAAAGTACGTGATCAAGCCACTAAATCATTAGCCCGTGTGTTATATCATATTCCTCAACACATAGTGAGTTTTATAGAAAAATTTAATAACTGTGATGATGTTTATCTTGTAGAAAGGCTTTATGCATCCATTTATGGTGTGGTTGTACATTTAGATAGTAATCTAATTATTAAAGATGTATCGGTTTGTGTATATAATCATCAATTTAAAGATTACAGGCCATATCCTGATATCTTATTGAGAGATTATGCAAGAGGAATAATGGAATTTGCATATCACAAAAATCTTTTAAATGATGTTCTGGATAATCCCGAAATATTTAGACCACCTTATTTTAGTGATTGGCCTATAGAAAATCCGTCAAAAGAGGAAATTAATAAGATTATTGGCGATGAATTTTCGTCTTCAATAAAAAGTTCTCTTATGGGCTTTCCAGGGGATTTTGGTAACTACACAATGAGTTGTGTCCATGATTGGTCTCCAACAGCTATTACTGAAGAGAAGCCACAGACTGGAATTGAATTGAAACGAATATTCGCAGAGAAATTGCCGAACAAATTGCGAATTAGATATGAAAAATATTTAGATGATCAAGTGAAAGCTAATAGGTTAAGTGAGGAAATAGATATTGAAAGTTGGTTAGAGCAATTATCTAAGGAAGCATGGGACGAAACAGATAGTGAAAATGAAGAAAATATAGAAGAAGATTCATGGGAGTGTCTTAAGGAAGACATAAACAATGTTATTAATGAAATTGATAAGGAAGAATTCCGTTGGTTAAATGGTTTGAATAACGGGGAAAGACCTGCAGCATTTAGTAGAAAATGGGCACAAAGGTGGGTTTGTAAAAAAGCATATGAATTAGGATGGTCAGATGAATTATTTGCAGATTTTGAGAAAATGTATTCTAATGGAGGAGGTCACGGTAGAGAAGGCGGAAGGATAGAACGCATAGGAAAAAAATATCAATGGATTGCATTTCACGAGATTCTGGCAAGAATGTCTGATAATTTGATATGGATTGATCGTGGATATAGTGATTTAGACGATCATAAATTTTTTGGACCATGGCAGATTCATAAAAGAGATATTGATCCAACGATATGGCTTAGCAAAACAGGGGATAGTGGATGGGATAAATGGGACAAAATGTTTTGGTGGCAACCATATAAATTTCCATTTGTTGAAGATAAACTAGAAGCTCAAATTGAATGGCTTTGGGATAAGTCAATAGTCCCCCCATTTAAGCAACTATTAACTGTTACTAATCCACAAGATAATATTCAATGGATAGTGTTGCAAGGATTTTCGAAATGGGATCAGGAACCGCTTAGCCAAAAAGATGTTATACCAAAACAAGATGGCTGGTATAGGATTAATTCATGCATTATCCATAAAAATGATTATAAGAATTTAAAGTCTTATATGAAAGGTAAACCTTTATGTGATCCAGATATTGTTGGCATTTCTTCTACAGGTAATCAAGGGTACTTTGGAGAATATTCTTGGCATCCATACTATGAAAATATAGCTGAATGGAGAAATGAAGATGATGAATGGGATAGAGGAATAAACGTAGAATATCATGTTCCTGTGTTAGAGTATGAATGGGAAAGTGGAAGTGTAGATCATTCTATTGATGAATCAATAAGATTCTATATGCCGTCTCCTAAATTAATTAATGATTTAAATTTAGTTAATAGTATGAACCCTGGAAAATGGATAAATGGAAAAGGAGAATTAGTATTTATTGATCCGAGCACTATGTATGAAGGACCATCTTACGGTTTAATTAGAAAAGATATAATGGAACAGTGGCTCGAAGAAAATGATCTACAGATTGTTTGGCTAATTGGTGGAGAAAAGCAATTGTTTACCTTTAGAGCTGATAAATTTTTTGGAAGATTAGTTTATAGTGGTATTTTTACTTTATTGAATGATGAATTAAAAGGTGAATTATGGTTTGAAGAAGAGAAAGGGCGGAATAGATGATGTTGGTATACATTGAATATGTTCTGTGATGCGCTAATAAATTTATTTAAGCAATATATATTTTTCTGAAAAAACACCTGCATTATAAGCTAGGTGTTTTTTTATGCCAACTTTTCAGGAGGTGAACTATGCAAGACAATGAAAAACACACCCTATATATCCCCCAGGGATTAAAAACACAAGTAGAAATCTTTGATGGATTCGGAAAGGAGGAATTATTCAAAACAATCATCATTACATTAATTGCAGCGTTGGTTGATGGTGTTATCTACTTGATAACTAAAAATACTGCAATTACCGTGGTTTTTATATTAACTGCTATTGCAGGAAGCGTAATGATGCTTACTAAGGACAAAACAAACATATCGGTGGTGGATCAGATAGGATTTATGATTAGGTTTTTCAGGTCCCAAAAGAAGTATAAGTACAAATATTTAGATGAATGGAAGTGAAGTCGGTGACAACAATATGAAAGAAGAAATGATGAAATACAAATTGGCAGGAAACTTAGAAACCACAATCTCAGGAAAGTACATTTACACCCTACTCAGTGAATTGGCAAATGAAAGCGGAGAAGTTCAAATACCGGTCGGTAAAATCAGCAGAACACTTAAGATTGGCAAGAATACGGTAAGGAGAAATTTACACAGGCTTGAGGAAGCCGGATATATTCATATTAGGTCTGTGTATCGTGAGGATGGCGGTCGGGCTGCCAACATATATATCATTAAATGATGAATATGTTAACATGGCTGATAATTGCCTTGGTAATGGGCATTTTAACAGATATTTTGCTGATGTATCTGTTACAGCAAAAACAATATCCGTTTTCAGTAATATTGAGTGTTATCGCAATGCTGGCTCTTTTTAAGACCTTTGGTGAAGAAATAATCATCATCAAAGGTTTTTTGTTTGCCCAAATACTAATCTTTGCCGGTTGCTATGATGCAAAGACAAAAATCATTCCCGATATGGTCCACATTTTTATATTGATCATAGGTCTGATTAACTTTTCGCCGGTACAGTCCCTGGCAGGTATTTTAATTGTACCTATTCCCTACATGATAACTGCCATTATAAAGCCGAAAGGCATTGGCGGTGGGGATATAAAACTGATGGCAGCCAGCGGATTCTTACTTGCCATTAAAGGAGGCTTCACTGCAAGTATTATCGGACTTGTATTGGCTGTGATTGTAAACGGAGTATATTACAAAATCAAAGCCAAGGATAAAAATATTTCTTTTGCTCTTGCACCCTATTTATCAATCGGGTGTTTTATTGCATACCTTAAAATAATGTAATGGAGGTTGTTTCAATGAAGAATATTTTGAGAAACAGAACAGTATTAGGTCTTACATGCATCGTGTTGTCGCTGATTATCTGTTTTGCCTTAACGCCAATGTTTAATAAGGCGTTACAGGCCAAAACAGAAGTAGTAAGAATAACAAAAGACGTTTCAAAAGGTGAATTGATAACCAATGCACAAGTGGAAGTCGTAGAAGTCGGCAGATATAACCTGCCCGGATCAGTGCTGAAAAACAAGGATAATGTAGTCGGCAAATATGCAAAAGCAGATTTATTCAAAGGTGACTATGTACTAAATACAAAGGTTTCTGATAATGCATTAGCGGAAAATGAATACTTATATGAGTTTAATGGAGCACAAAGAGCCATATCAGTAACTATTAAATCCTTTGCTACAGGTTTATCCGGGAAGCTTGAAAAAGGGGATATAGTATCCATTATTGCAGTTGATTACGGAGAATTCAGAGAAACGGTTGTACCTGTTGAACTTCAATACGTTAAGGTTCTTGCGGTAACTAATAATCAAGGCTTAGATAAAACCAGTCATATGACAGGCGAAGAAGGGGAACTGCCTTCTACTGTAACATTAGCTGTTAACCCAACACAAGCAAGACTGCTTGCAGAACTTGAAGAAAAAAGTAAAATACATTTTACTTTGGTTTACAGGGGAAGCCAAGAAAATGCACAAAAATTTTTGGATGAGCAGGAGGGAGTTATTAATAGGATTTTGCATCCCGAATTAGAAGCAGACGATAAATCAGAGGATAATCTCGTGTCCGGGCTAGAATCTGAAAAAACGGAGGGAGAAATAATCAATGAAGAATAATCAAATAATTGCAGTTTGGGGTAATCCATCGTCAGGAAAAACAGTTACAAGTATTAAGATGGCCAGAGAACTAGCTTTAAAAAAGAAAAATGTCATACTGGTGTTCTGTGATACTATTGCTCCTGATTTAATGATGGTGCTTCCAGATAAAAATACAGATGAAAAGTCTTTGGGGAGCTTACTTTCGGCTCCAGAAATTACTCAAGAAAAGATTTTATCGAAATGTATTACACTGGACAAAAATGAGTATATTAGCCTGCTTGGATACTCACAGGGGGAAAATAGCTTTACTTATGCTAAATATGCTAAAGACAGAGCAGTAGATTTATTAATACTTTTACGTCATATTGCAGATTATGTAGTAGTTGATTGTTCGGCGTTTTTCATTTCTGATCTGCTTTCAGTAACTGCCATTGAATTAGCGGACAGTGTGATTCGTTTATCAAATTGTAATTTAAAGGCATTGTCCTATTTCAATTCATCCCTGCCCCTGCTTGCTGACAGACGCTTTAATACAGACAGGCATATCAAAGTGCTGTCTAAAGTAAAAGCAGATGAACCCAGTGAGCTGATGGCAGAAAAATATAATGGGGTTATGTATGAACTGCCTTATATAGAGGAAATTGTAGAACAGTATTTAACCGGACGGTTGTTTGGAACCCTTGAATCAAAGCAGAGTATCAAATATACGCAAACAATTCAACAGATAATTACTTCTGTATTGAATAAAAACTTGGAAGTGAAACAAGAACCAAAACCTGCTAAAACAAAAAAAATAAAAGAGGCAGGAGCTTCATTTTTAGATAAAGTCTTGATGGGCATGAGAGGAGGCAGGTCATGAACAATGCGGCAATATTTTTCAATACAGGGCAGAATATAAAGCAGTTTGCCGACATACTTCAGGAAGTTCAAGAGTATATTTCAAGCAAATATTCTACCCTTATATCCAGTAACCCAAAAGAGCAGCGGGAGCAGATCAAATCATATATTGCAAAATATCTGATGGACTATTCTCTTGGGGTAGAAGGACTGTCCTTCGATGAGCTTGTAGAAAAATTATACTCAGAGATGGCAGAGTTTTCATTCCTGACAAAATATCTGTTTAGAAATGATATAGAAGAAATCAATATCAACCATTGGAGAGACATTAAAATAACCTACACCAATGGTCAAATACTGCCTGCAAAAGAAAAATTCAATTCGCCTTCCCATGCCATTGATGTAATAAGGCGGCTGCTTCATAAATCCGGGATGATATTAGATAACTCACAGCCTATTGTAAGAGGTCATTTATCAAATAAAATCAGAATAACCGTGTTCGGCAATGGTATTATTGATGAGGACAGCGGTGTTGCCGCATCCATCCGTATTGTCAATCCGCAAAAGTTAACCAAAGAAGATTTTATTAGGCATGGTACAGCAACAGAAGAAATGCTTGATTTTTTAAGTATTTGCCTTAGATACGGTTTAAGCATGTGTGTTACTGGTGCAACCAGTTCCGGGAAAACCACTTTGATGAGCTGGCTGTTATCCACCATCCCTGACGATAAGCGTATCTTTACTATAGAAAACGGTACACGGGAATTTAACCTCGTTAAAGAAGATGAAAAGGGTAATATCATCAATAATGTGGTGCATACCGTTACTCGTTACAGTGAGGATAAAAGACAAAATATCGATCAGGAAAAACTTCTTGAAAGTGCATTGACAGCAAATCCGGACTATATATGTGTTGCGGAAATGAAAGGGGATGAATCTTTTGCAGCCCAGGAAGCGGCAAGAACCGGACATGCAGTCATAACAACCACTCATGCAAATAGCTGTGAAGCAACATATTTCAGAATAGTAACGCTATGTAAAATGAAATATGATATTAATGATGATACCTTGTATTCATTGGTTACAGAAGCCTTTCCAATTGTCCTGTTTTCTAAAAAACTTGAAGATAACTCAAGAAAAATAATGGAAATAACAGAGTGTGAAATTATGCCCGATGGAAGAAGGCAGCTTCACACTCTTTTTCGTTTTAATATTAAAGAAAACAAAGCCGTAGATGGAAAGCTAAAGATAATCGGAAATTATAAGAAAGTAAACAACCTATCAAAGAGCCTGCAAAAAAGGCTGCTTGAAAATGGTATGCCTTTAACCATATTAGAGCAGTTACTACTCCAAGAGGAAGGAAAGGAAGGTGAAATGAAGTGACCTTATTAAATCTAATTGCATTCTTAGGGCTTGTGGCAGGTAGCTTTATACTCCTTTCCTTATCACCCTTTGAATTTGCAGAAGCTCTGTCAAAACCCTTTAAAGAGAATAAGAAAACCATAAAATCAAGGGTTAAAGAAGCTATAAATAAGAAGAAGCCAAAAGGGTTGAAACTTCTAGTAAAAGAGACCAAGGAAATTCTAGAAGCTACTGATAAGAGTAATCAGTTTTCAAGCTTATGTATAGCATCTTTTGCTTTATTTATTTTGGGTGTAATGATAGCAATATCCATGAATAACTTCTTTTTAATTCCAGTACTTGCTGGAGGATTTTCGCTCATACCCTTTTGGTATATTAAATTTACAGCTACATTTTACAAGAAACAGTTAAATGCAGAGCTTGAAACAGCACTTTCTGTAATTACTACATCCTATCTAAGAAGTGAAAGTATTATCACAGCAGTTGACGAAAATGTAGCTTATATTAATCCACCGGTTGCAGATGTTTTTAAGAGCTTTTTGACACAAACAAAGCTTATCAATTCAAATATTAAAATGGCTCTGGAAAATTTAAAGCTAAAAATAGATAATGATGTATTCAGGGAATGGGTAGATACTGTTATTGTTTGCCAAGAGGACAAAAACTTAAAAAATACCTTAAATCCAATCGTATCGAAACTTTCAGATATGCGCATTGTGGGAGCGGAGCTGGATTATTTGCTTTATGAGCCCATGAAAGAGTTTATCACCATGACAATACTTCTTGTAGGAAATATTCCACTGATGTATTTCTTGAATAAATCCTGGTATGAAACCTTGATGTATACAGCTATAGGTAAAGCAATACTGGCAATATGTGCCATGGCAATATTTATCTCTTTGGCAGCGGTGATTAAACTGACCAAACCTGTTGAATATCGGAAAGTCCAACAAGATTAAAGGGAATGGAGGTGACAAGGTGTTAGGTATATTAATTGCTTTTATGTGTTTTTTTTCTTTTGGGTCCTATATGGTTATGGCAGATTTAGTGAAACTACCAACCTATCAAGCTTCTAAAGCAATTTTAAATGTAAGCAGACGTCAAAAGAAAAAAGCAAAGAACTTTGATGTATGGGTAATAGATATATCAACGAAGCTAGCTAAATTTATTAAAATCAATGCTTACAAGAAGCGGAAAATGATTACCAGCTTAAAGTCAGCACAGATAAATTTATCCCCGGAAACCTATATAGCAAAAGCCTTTGTGAAAGCAGGTCTTATACTACTGAGTATAATTCCTGCTTTATTAATTTTACCAATAATCAGTCCCATAATATTATTTTTAAGTATTGCGGTATATTTCAAGGAAATAGGAAGGGCAGAAGAAGCTGTTAAAAAGCAGAAAGAAGAAATTGAATACGAATTGCCTAGATTTGCATCTACCCTTACTCAAGAGCTAAAGGCAAGTAGAGATGTCTTATCAATTTTAGAAACCTATAAAAAGAGTGCAGGGAAAAGCATGAAAAAAGAATTGGAAATAACAGTTGCAGATATGAAATCTGGCAGTTATGAAGCGGCTCTTACAAGGTTTGAAACAAGACTTGGAAGCTCATCTTTATCCGAGGTTGTAAGAGGATTAATTGGGGTAATTCGTGGAGATAACTCGGTAGTATATTTTCAAATGCTATCCCATGACCTAAAACAGCTGGAACTGCAAAGGCTTAAAACTATAGCTGCCAAACAACCTGCAAAAATAAGAAAGTATTCCTTTGCCATGCTTTTATGCTTTATATTTATGTATCTTGCTGTAATGGGTGTTGAAATCGTTAAAACCCTTGGAGATATGTTTTAGGGGAGGTGGGAATTTTGAAAAATTTAATAAAATCCAAACGAGGCGAAGGATACATTGATACAGTTGTTATCGTAATATCAGCTATGTTAGTAATTGCCCTTGCAGTAAAAATATTTCCTGTATTTATCGTCAAAAACCAATTAAACACTGTTGCAAATGAGCTATGTAGAGAAGCTCAGATTACAGGCCGCATCGGAACTGAAGTAACTAAAAAAGCACAAGATTTAACAGAACAAACCGGACTTAATCCTGATATTTCATGGGAAGCTGCTTATATCAGTGGAACAAATAAAATTCAATTAAATAATGAAATGACTGTAACCGTAACACAAACTGTAGATATAGGCTTTTTTAGCTTCGGTTCTTTTCCTATTGAACTTACTTCAAAGGCAAAGGGAAGGAGTGAAGTCTATTGGAAATGACAAAAGTAAGAAGGTTATTGAAGGAGAAAAAAGGAAATGCCCTTCCCTTGGCTTGTGCTATAGTTATGTCATTGATCCTTATATTTAGTGCTGCGAGTGAATACATGAGGCTTCAAATAATTGCAAAGGGTGTTAGAGATGCTCTGCAAACTGCTGTTATTTCAGTAGCCACAGAAAACTACGACAATTTATATAACGGACTTCGTGAAGGCTATAGTGGAGGATACTATTTATCTGATTCAGATCAGTGGCAAAGCCAATTGGATACAGGGGATGTATATACTGAACTTGACAGTTTGCTTGGTCTTGAAACCGAAGGTATATATCATATTAAAACAACTGGGGGAGAAATGGAATTTAGGCTGTCAAATCTTAATGTTAATCTTAAAAATACTCCCTTTGCCCCATCTAATATAGAAAATGTTCAAAGGTTTGAAGCAGAAGCCTTTATAATCCTTGAAGTGCCATTATCCTTTGGGTGGAATAAACTACCACCTTTAAAAACAAATTTGAAGGTTTTAGCAGGATATACGTCGAAATTTTAAAGTGAATATATCACTTACATAAAAGTTGAATTGAGTAAAAAAATGCGTTGTTAACCTTTTTATGCTGAAAAGGAGGTCGTTAGAAAATGAAAAGATTAAATATAAATACAAGAAAGAATATAGTGGTTTCTCTCTTATTATTAAGTGTTATCGTTATGGGCGGTCTTTTAATATCACCCTTCATAGAAAAGGATAACAATGAAGATATCAATGTTGCTATAGCGGATAATGGAGAGTTGCAGATAAAAATAGAAGAAAACGAGATTAATGGGATTGAAGGGCCATCAGAAGTTGAAGGTCCTATAATAGATGAAAAGGAAAGCACTATAAATCCTAACACCAATACCGACAGCTCCAAGAAAAAAGAGGAAGTTGTAATACCTGAACCACCTAAAGAAAAACCAGAGTCAAAGGATGATATTACTGATAAGAATAAAGTACCTATCTATGAGGAAAAAGAGGTAAAACCAAGTGCCCAGCCTGAAACTCCAAAGGGTGACGAAAGAAATAATAAAGGTCAAATATATATACCTGGATTTGGATGGGTTGATGATAAAGGCGGTGGAGGAGAGGGGCATATCGTTGATTCTGAGGGAGATATTAATAAGCAAATTGGAAATATGAATTAAAAATAGAATAGAGCTAGTAAAATGAGAGTATGGCAAATGCTGTACTCTCTTTTATTTTGGAGGTGTCAGGGTGAAAAAAACAATAATATTTATCATTATCTTTGTGTTGTTGATAAGTATTTTTCCACTAGATGTTCTCGCTAAGGGAGATGGCAATTTTGACGGTGGTGGGGGAGATGTAGGAAGTGGAACTAGTCAAAACTTTTGGAGTTCTGGAAATGACGGGGTAAGAGTAACTGTCATAAAAAACTATGACAATACTCCAGTTACCACTCCCATAGACATTACAAATAGAAATCAGGATAGTACTCAAGTACACTTCGGCAAGAAAAGCAAAATCACTTATGTAAGCGGTAGCTCAATAATCCCTTATACAAGCGTCTACAGATATTATAATCCTACTAATCCAATCCCACGAATAATAAGCACTGATGGCAATGTAAATATAGATGCTATAAAAAGCTATTTTTGCTCTGAATATGCAGTCAAATTAATAGCAGATATTACAGAAATTAATTTTGAGACATTGATTAATGGAGAATACAAGATTCTCTTAGAGCCTATAGCCTACATGACTTTTCAAGGAGTAAAAATGGGGATGACAGCCCATGAAGCAGCTTTATATGATGAACAATTAAGTGGTGGACTTAGAAGTGAAATGGGAAGTTTATCCCATAAAAATTTACCTTTTGCAATGTTTTTGGAAAAATCCGATTTAGGTTTCCCAATATGGTCTGGATCAACCAATCAAAATGTTACAAATGCTCAGATTAAATCATCATTGGGTCTTGGGATTGTTAGTTTTAGGGAAATAGAAGAAGTTCCTGAAATAAGTAGCCATGATTACGAATACAGATGCGATACAGACGTTATAACTGCTGTTACAGTAACCACAGGAAGAAGACGTACACCTGATAATCCCATTACAGTAGAGTTTAGAGTAAATGGCAGAACCTATACAGTTAATAATATTTATATTCCAGAAGGAGAATCCCAGCTTGTATGGTTTAAATGGCGTACACCTATTACTCCACAAACAGTGAAGATTGATGTAAGCGTAAGTGGTGCATCGTTGAGCAAATCAACCATTACAGCTAATATAGTAGATCTCAATGAGAAAGTGCCGCCAAACCCAATTGCTAATGATAGAAACGAAGGTTTTAAAATACCTGCTATTCCTAATAAACCTCAAAAGACAACTGCTACTTGGGGAGAATGGGACTGCTATTGGGAACCGAAATGGGAATGGGAATCGGATTGGGATTGGTATGACGATGGAGAAGGTGGAGGATATTGGGAAGATAACGGAAGTTGGGTAGATAATGGAGATTGGAAATATGAGTGGATAAGCTATAGTGCAAGTCTATCCTCAACCATCAAGATTAAGCCGGACAACAAGGTGCCTACAGCTTCATCATCTACTATGAAATCAGGCTATGGGATTAATATGGATGTATCCACAAACTTTAATTCTAATGCTCCAAGTTCACATATTACAGGTGCGCAAAATGTATTATCCTATTATCCTGAGTTCCACTATCAAGATTATCTAAGGCTGCTGGAGAGAACAACAGGTGGGTATTCGGCAAAATTTCAACTTAAAAGTAATAAATATTCTACCTATAATCAAAGAGTGCATTTTACGCCAGTTTGGTTTCCCGATGGAAAATATACAGTTTATGCAGAAGTGATAGATGCCTGGACACCTGATGGCATGTTATCCATAAACTTAACGGATGAAATAACAATCAAAGGGAGCCTATATGATGACTGGCATGTTGGTCCGAAAAAATAAAGAAGATTAATTTATTGATAAGACGCAGGTAATAGTTATCTGCGTCTTTTTGGCGTAAAGAGGTGTTTTTCATGGCGTTAGATCCGGCAACAGTTAAGGCTATACTACTTGCAGCTGAAAAAGTAGCAACGGACAGGAATGTAAGAAACATTGTCATTGGTGCTGTGCTTGTTCCATTTATCATAATTCTACTTATTCTTGCTTCACCCTTTGCCATTTTCTTTGCAATAACAGGTGGGGGTGCGGGAGTAGAAAGTTTACCAATCAGTACTGTTATGCAAAACCTTAAATATGAGTTTTCCCAGAGGATAGAAGCAGAACAAATTCCGGAGGATGGTATTGATGACATACAGCTTATTATTATGGGAAGTGAAGATGGCACCATTATTGATAATTCAGGGGAAGTTTTGGCTTTATTTGCAGTGGAAGCAAATACAGATAATGAAAATGGCGAACAGGTGGCAATGTTAAATAAAAAGCAAATAAGCAGGCTCAAAGATATTTACCGGGATATGAATAGAATAACTGTTGAGATTGAGGAAATTGAAAAGGAAATAGTGACTGAAACAGCTGGAGAAAATGGTAAAACCAAAACAGAATCTACAACAGTGACAAGAAAAATAAAAAAAGTATATGTAGACAGTCTTACATGTGAAGAAGTAGTGGACGGTTTTAATTTTAATGAAATCCAGTTAAAGCTGCTTGCTGAAATTCGAAGTAGTGAATATGCCATGTTAATGTCAGGTGCTACCGGAAGAACTGGTAATACAGTGTTGACACAGGAGGAGATCTCAAAAATAAGAGCTATGTTACCAGCAGATTTGGATTTGCAAAGAAAAAAAGTTGTAATGGCTGCTTACAGTATTGTGGGAAGAGTGAATTACTTTTGGGGTGGAAAAAGTCACGTGATCGGCTGGGATAGTCGCTGGGGAGAAATGAGCGAAGTCACATCACCGGGTAGCTCCTCAACCGGAACGAGTAGACCATTTGGGCTTGACTGTTCAGGATATGTTACATGGGTATTTATTAATGCAGGTGTACCGGTCGAAAACATAAATGACACGGTAGGGCACGGTGTAACGAGGCAGTGGGAGTTATCCATCCCCATATCTGAACAACAAGTGCTGTCTGGAGATATAGCTGTTTTTTATATTCCCGGTACCCGCAAGGTTAACCATGTGGGTATTGTAGTCAGTATTGAGGAAGGTGACAAGATAATGGTAGCTCATTGTGCATCGGGTTCCAACAATGTAGATGTAACCGAAGCCAAAGCAACAGGATTTAGATATTTCAGGAGACCGGTAGTTTTAACACAAGAAATCACAATAAAACACTAATGAAAGGATAGGATGAAATGAGAATTTTAATTATTGAACCGAGGAAAGAACCTTATGAAGCAAAAATTAATAACAGCCTATCGGCTATGCAAAAGGTGGTTGGAGGCTTAATTCAACCGGTAGATATTGACGAAAATGCTACTCTTATATGTAATGAAGAAGGAAAGTTACTGGGACTTGAAGGTAATCGACGTGTCGGCAGAGATATAATAGCAGGCACGTTTTTTATTTGCGGTTGTGACCGATGTGAAGGCGAATTTATATCTCTTACGGACGAACAACTGCAAAAGTTCTATGAGCGGTTTAAAGAACCAGAGGAATATACCAATGAAGAAGTAGAGGAAACAGCAATTGTTGAGGTTTACGGTCTGGACGCAGATTATGAACCGGAGATGTAAGGAGGATAATGATGAATCCGATTATACCGATTATTGTGATTGCCATTTGCCTGATAGGCGGTGGCATTTTTTTATTTATGATGAAAGTAAGCTCTGGTAGAAGAGAGCAAACAGTTAGCGTTGAACAGCAAACTGCCAATGATTTCGTAAATGTCAAAGATATAAAGGATAAATACTTGTATACAAGAGATGGATATATCGTCATGTATATAAAAATTGATCCAATCAGTATTGAGTTGCTTTCTGAGCAAGAGAAAAAGCAGTTGTGCAAGAGTCTGACAGCGGAATTATCAAGTGAGCAGAAACCATTTAAATTCCTTGCCGTATCCCGTCCGGTGGATATATCACCGCTTATTAATGAATATACCAAAATTATTGGAACGACAAGCGACCGCAAACAAAAAGACCTGCTAAGAAATGAAATGCTTGTTATGAGTAACTATGCCCTTTCGGGAGAAGTGGTGGAAAGGCAATTTTATATCATGCTATGGGAGCAGTATGAGAACAGCGTGGAACGAGATATCTCAAAACGATGCTATGAGTTTGTATCTAAATTTGAGAGCAGTAACATCCGCTGTGAAATTTTAAAACAAAATGACATTGTAAAGCTTTGCAATCTGATAAATAATCCTGCTTATTCAAACATTGAGGATAGTGAGTTTGAGGCTACTATTCCTTTAATTTAGGGTTAGCAATATATTAAAAAAGATATAGCATAACTTGTAAAGCTAAAAACGTGGGGGATTTATTATGGCATATATAGACAATGAAAAAGCCAGTAATTTTTATGGGAAAATTGATTTTTATTCTATGAAAGGCGAGGTTATGGAAACGCTGTATTATAAAGATAAAGAGGAATTTGATAGAGAAATACAAGAGAGCTATGAAATAGGAAGACCGATTAATCCTCAAATACTATCAGAGGACAAATATTTAGATAATCATTATGATGAAGAAATGGAGATGGAATAATGATTAAGAATAAAAAGAATACACAAATAGAAATATCACTAAATAATGCACTTTTAAATATTATTACACCAATGGGATTTGAAATAAAGAGAAACAGTCTTGTTATAGGTGAAAATACCGGAAAAGTATATGGAATTGTTAAATATCCGCAAAAAGTAGACTTTGGCTGGCTTGCCAAGCTTACAAACATTCCCGGCACCATTGTCAGTATATCTTTTACGCCTATCGACAACGGTGCTTTTATTGAAAGCCTTTCGAGAAGCGTTATCCAAAGCCGTGGTACTGCTGAAAGTGCAAAAGACCCGTTAGTACAGAAAAGAGCTGAAAGAGCAGCAAAAGACGGTGAACGTATCATGGTGCAGATTGACCAAAATGGCGAGACGGTAGGGCTTATGGGTATTACCATCATGCCTATATCCAGGGATGAAGAACTGTTTAATAAAGTTTGCAGAAAGACCGAGAGTGTTTGTGCAATAGCCAAGTGTAAACCAAGAGGGCTTGCAAATTTGCAGGAGCAAGCATTTAAAACCCTTTCTCCTTTTTATACAAGGGAAGAGAGTGTTGATCAGATTGTACAGCGAATTATTCCATTATCAAGCTTTGTCGGCGGTTTTCCCTTCTCTAGTTCAGGATATAATGACAGAACCGGCTATTACTTTGGACGTGATACAAGCGGTGGTTTAATTGTGGTTGACCCTTGGAAGCGTGGCAACGATAGAACCAATACCAACTTTACAATTATGGGTGTTGCAGGAGTGGGTAAAAGTACGGCAGTCAAACATATTGCTTTATCAGAATATATGAAAGGGACAAAAATAATCTTCATAGATCCTGAAAGAGAATATAAGGAATTATGCAAAGCTCTCAATGGTGACTGGATAAATGCCGGTGGTGGAAGTAACGGTAGAATTAATCCTTTGCAAATACGCCCTACGCCGGTAGATGATGATGACGAGGTTTATAAAGATGATGGTCATGGTATGGGTGATATGGCCATCTATATTAAAAATATAGAGATATTTTTTAGCTTATACCTGCCGTCTCTGACAGATATGCAAAAAGCTGTTTTAAAAGACTGCTTGATAGAGCTTTACCATATCTTTGATATAACATGGGACACGGATGTATCAAAGCTAAATAATAAAGATTTCCCCATATTTTTAGACCTGTATAAACTCATTGAAAAAAAGGCACAGGATAAAGAAAAAACACGAAAGGAAAGCGAACCCAATGTTTATGCTGATCTTGCTGTGCTTTTTAAAGATATTGCCAAGGGAAGCGACTCTTTTCTTTGGAACGGTTACAGTTCTATTCAAACCAATACAAGATGTATCTGCCTTGATACTCACGATTTACAGAATACTTCGGACAATATCAAGAGGACACAGTATTTTAATATCCTTACCTGGTGTTGGCAGCAGATGAGCAAAAACAGGAATGAAAGAGTGCTGCTCATAGCTGATGAAGCTTATCTGATGATCGATCCTAATGTTCCCCAATCCCTTGTATTCTTAAGAAATGTTGAAAAGCGTTCAAGAAAATATGAAGCAGGCGTAGCAATTATCAGTCATTCCGTTGTTGACTTTCTCGATCCTGCTATAAAAATGTATGGACAGGCACTTCTTGACATACCATGCTTTAAAATCCTGATGGGGTGTGATGGGAAGAATTTGCAGGAAACAAAGGAACTTTACAATCTCACTGATGTAGAGGAAGAACTTTTAGCAAGCAAAAAACGGGGTAGTGCACTTGTGATAATTGGTTCTAAACGACTTCATGTAACATTTGAAATACCGGAATATAAATTTGAGTATATGGGCAAAGCAGGCGGAAGATAATCTGCCTGCTTTAATAATTCATAAATATGGGGAGGAGAGAGGAATGAAGAAAAAACTATTAATAGAATTGATTATATACGCTATCTTGGCCATTATCGGAATTATATTGCTGTTTACTTATAAGCCGGAAAAAGAACCTAGAAATATTCCATCTGATTTTATTATTACAGTGGAAGGAGTAAAAAACGATGTTGCTATACATGACAAGTAATCAGAATGTGGGGCTGTTTGATTTCCTTGTAAAGAAGCAGGGGATTATCGTCAAAAAGCTTTCCGGCGAGTTTTACCTGAAGAAATTTGTTATCAATGATATGCGAAATTTAAGCCACTATTCTTTTGTTGCAATTGATTTGTCAGCATTAAAAGATACAGAGGATGAAATCATGGAAGCCGTTATTGCTTTTAAGTCCATGTATTATTCCCGGCTAATTATCTTTGCAGAAGGCATGAACTATTCTAATCCTTTTGTATCACGTCTTGTTGAAGAAGGGATTTATAACATCATAACAGCAACAGAAATTGAGGAAATAAAATCTGAAATCGTTATGTGTGTCAGTGACGAAGGAATGGGTTATCACGATATAATAAAAGGTCCTGCTGCAGGAGAATTAATGCCGGAATATTCGTTTAAAGGGGAAAATATAACAATTGGTATTGCAGGGGTATTAAGTAGGATTGGCACAACTACAACAGCAATGAATCTAGCAAACTATTTAGCTTCTATCGGAGCCAAGGTTAGTTATATCGAGGCCAATGCCAATAATCACTTGAATACTTTGCCTAATGTATATAAGGGGATGAAGGCTGAGGATGAGTGTATCAGATACAAAGGCGTAAATTATATGACTATTAAATCAGGGAACAAAGAAAACAGTGACTTAAGTGTATTTGACTTTGGAGTGCTTAATGATGGGAATTTAAAGGCTCTTAAATATAGTAAGGTAGTTATTGTATGCGGTGGTTGTAAACCGTATGAACTCAAAGCCTTGTATAATGCGATTTTGAAGCTTAAGGAATTATCTATCAATATAATACTATCTTTTATTCCGGAACGTGGCAGGGTTAGCTTAAAAAATGATTTACAAATTGAAAATAGCATAGTCCATTTTGCCGACTACTCGCCGGATCTATTTGACGGCACCGTCAATAACCGTATCTGGAAGGATATTTTAAGTGAATATATTTTCGAGAGAATCACCTAAAGTAGAAAGGAGGCTATCGTTGATGAATAAAGCAGACATAATTAACCAAATATACAGTGCTAATTTAACAAAAAGGGCTACCCTTGTTGTATTCTACCTTGTAAACCGTGCCAATAAGGAATTCACCTGCTTTCCAGCGGTCAAAACCATTGCAAAAGACTGCAACATGAGTGCAAGGACGGTACAAAGAGCGATAAACGATCTTATTGATGCAGGATATGTAAAGAAAGATTACCGGTTCAGGGAAAATGGCGGGCAGAGTTCCAATCTTTATACCCTTGTGCTTAATCCTGATGATGGAAATGAAGATGAGCAAAAACAGCCACCTTCTACACTAGAAAAACCACTAGAAGAGACAAAAGAAGAAAAACATGAAACGGAAAGCGTAGGTGTTGAGTATGTCAATTTCTCATTCTATGAGAGAAAAAATGACGGTACTTGTGTAAGAGAAAATGCTAGCACAGAAGCAAAGAAAAATATCAGTAGCTCAAAATCTATTTTCGAGAAAATATTACATGAGGGTGGCGAATGTAATAGCTATTACTTATTTAATGAAAGTAAAAAATTGGAGAAATATATAGCAGAAAATAATACTGAATTTGTTAATGATGTACTTGCCTTACATAACTGTCGCAGGGAGGGCGACAATTTTGCAGTACCATAGAACTATACAGGGTAACGATCTGGGATATTGAAAAAGAAGTATTATTTTAAACCTCTATAGATACATGAATACAACATAGTGTAAAGTTGTTGTATGATGCTATAGCATATGCTATAATATATCATGGATAATTGGAGGTGTATTTATGTCTTTTGGAGATTTAGTAAAGGAAATAAGAAGAGAATTGAGTATTAGTCAAGAACAACTTGCCCATGATTTGAACATTAGCTTTTCAACCATCAACAGATGGGAAAATGGTAAAACTTCTCCAAGTAAATTAGCAAAACATAGACTTCATGAATACTGCATTAGTAAAAATATTACTAAAAATATTACTGAAAAGTTTAATAAATAAAATTCTACATTTTGTAAGAAAGGAGTAGAACAATGGCTAGAGCAGACTTGCTTTTAGAAATTGTAAAGCATGGACTTTCAGGGATTTTAAAATTAAGGATGGAAATGCAATGAGTAAGAGCCATTTTAGTATTACCAAATTTAATTTTAAAAACCATTTACACAAAATATTCTAAGCTACCGTTTTTTATTATTATCATTATTTAATATTTTTATAGATAGTCCTGATACTTTTCAATATGTATGAGCTCATTACACAACAAGTTAGCAAGCGTTTATTATTTTATTTGTCATCGCATTAGTAGTTACAATAATAGGACATGCTTTAATACTGTTAACAGGGAGAAATTACTTATAGAGAAAAGAATATTGGGCCGAACGAGCGAGAAAAAGAAATGAAAAGGTTAGAAAAGTTGGAGTGAAAGAAAAATAAAGAGATTGAGTATTATTAATAAATGGGTGATTGTATGGATGTAAAATATCAAGTATTCATTAGTTCAACTTATATAGATTTGAAAGAAGCACGTGAAAAAATTACGAAGGCTATTTTAAGTTCGTATCATATTCCCATAGGAATGGAAATGTTTAATGCAGGGGATGAGGAACAATGGGAAGTAATCAAGAAAACCATTGATGTATCGGATTATTATGTGCTAATTATCGGACATAGATACGGCAGCTTAACGAATGAAGGCATCAGTTATACTGAAAAAGAATATAGGTATGCAAAAGAAAAAGGAATTCCAATACATATATTTATAAGAAATGACAATGTAGCAACAAAGCCTGATGAAAGAGACGAAGAACCTGATTTGATTCAAAAATTAAAGGCTTTTAAAGAAGAAGCTAAGATAGGCAAGATGGTTGATTTTTGGAATGATATTTCAGACTTGGAGAGTAAAGTTCTGTTATCCTTGTTCAAGGCTATGAACTCTAAGAAAGGTATAGGGTGGGTAAGGGCAAATAAAGCGGATATTAATGCAATGTCAGATGAACTTGTTCGACTTAGTAAAGAAAATCATACTCTTAGAGATGAAGTTAAACGTCTTGAAAATATGATTAAGGCTCGAAGTCCTAGAATAGATGTTCAAATAGATGGAAGTAATGACTTAAAATTTGTGATCACTAGAAGAAATGACTATAAATTATACAAGCCGGTTAAACTTGAAGATTTACCCGAAGAAGTTTCCAAATATTTAGAGCTTAATGATATAAATGAATATAATGCTCAATTGAGTAAGATTTATGGATTGGATGATTACAATGATGAAATCAGTTCGGACAAATATCTAAAAGACAACCACAATAAACCTGTAATCACTGTTATTAATAATGGTACCGGAAAAGCTAACGACATTGATATAGTCATTGAATTTCCTGATGAACTTGTAATTATGAAAGCTGCTAATTTAAATTTAGATGAAATAGAAAAACCAGAGGGATTACCTGAGCATCTATATGATTTAGCAAAAGAAAGACGGCAAGAAGAGATGTTGAAGCAGAGTCCAGCATTTAAATCTGTAACAAATCTTAGCAAAATAGTTAATGCTTTTGGCTCACATTTAATCGCAGGAGAACAGTTTAGCAGTAGATTAGCTCTAAGTGAAATAGCAGGCAGTACACTCGGTAACTTTAACATTCGTCAGTCATTATCAGTGTCAGAGGAAGATAATACAATTGAAATAAACATTGATGATTTACTTCACACCAATGAGTTAAATTTTGAGGATGAAGATTATATAATTGTACCGAGGAAAGCAGGTAGTTATGAAATTAAGGTGTCAATTATATGTGAAGAATATGAGACAAGAGATGAAATTATTATACCTGTTACTATTGAAGAAACAGTCAAGTATTTTGATGTAGAGAACTATTTGTAGGAAAGCTACTCAAATAGCCAATTACGGAAGAGTAGCGTCATGAGGTTGGATGAGGGGAGCAGTTCTTGTATGCCGGACACAAACTGGTTTAAGCTGAATAAGTTATAATTGGACAGATATGCAGAATATTATGCAAAGATGGAGTTTTGCATCCTATGGATTTAAGGTCTATACATCGGAAGTGGATGATCATGGTATAGATTTTATTGCTAAAGGGAAAAACGGAAAAATTCATGAACTGCAAGTCAAAGCAGTAAGGCAATCTAACTATGTGTACATGCAGAAAGACAAGTGGAACATCTTTGCCCCGAATATATACCTGCCATTGAAGTCTGTGATGGCTGGGCATGGGAGTGTAAAATACGCCATTCAGATAATACAGTCAAAAAAGTAATAGGTACAGTAGAGCCTCCACCTAGAGGGAAACGACTAAAGAATCAAATTTTCAAATTGGCTGCCTTTGAGGTCAAGCCTTGGATTTTGTAGGAGGGGTAGTATGGGTAGCAGTTTTCGAATTAGTTGTAGAGAATGTGATTATACAAAAGATTTTAGAATAGGAATTGGGATGATGTACAGTCCTTATAATCTTAGAGATTTTGACTCAGAGTTCGCTTTGCTTCCCTATCTAATTCGGTCAAAAAAGATGCTTGCACATATTAAAGAATTACTGAATGAAAAAAATGCAGAAATCTCAGATGATTATGGTCATGAGATATACCGTTGTCCGAAGTGCGGGGAATTCTTTGGGCAATTTTATATCCGTGTAGAATATGACGGGAGTAGTTTTGAAGTGCAATATAAATGCACAAAGTGTAAGACAGCATTAAAAATGATTGATTATGATATCATCGTGGTTGACGGTTGGCAGGAGAAAGAAATTAACCTTGAAAAGTATCCTTGTCCTAAGTGTGGCAAATATAGTTTGTATGAGGGCGGGACTGAGTCTATCTTATGGGATTAAGGCAAGAATTGTTTCAGGTAGATATATAAAAGAGCTAGAAAAAAAGAAATAAATTATTTGAAACCCAAAATAACGAAAAGGATGTGCAAAATGGCGAAGAATAATATGAACGGCAAAAAAGAAGAACCAATTGAAAAACAGCTTTGGAAAGCAGCAGACAAGCTTAGAAAAAATATTGATGCTGCCGAATATAAACATATTGTTTTAGGTTTAATATTTTTAAAATACATATCTGATGCTTTTGAAGATTTGTACCGGAAATTAGAAAAAGGTGAAGGGGAATATGCTGGTGCTGACCCTGAAGACAAAGACGAATATAAAGCAGAAAATGTCTTTTTTGTTCCCGAAAAGGCCCGCTGGTCATATCTACAATCAAGAGCAAAACTCCCGGAGATTGGTAAAGACGTTGATGGAGCGATGGATGCTATTGAAAAGGAGAATCCGTCACTTAAAGATGTTCTGCCAAAAGTTTATGCAAGAGGTAATCTTGACCCTACGAATTTAGGCGGATTGATTGACTTAGTAGGAAATATAGCTCTTGGTGATGCAAAAGCCAGAAGTGCCGACATTCTTGGTCATGTTTTTGAATATTTTCTAGGCGAGTTTGCATTAGCTGAAGGAAAAAAGGGTGGACAGTTCTATACCCCTAGAAGTGTTGTTGAGTTATTGGTAGAAATGTTAGAGCCATATAAAGGTAGAGTATTCGACCCTTGCTGTGGCTCAGGTGGTATGTTTGTTCAGTCAGAAAAATTTGTTCAAGACCATCAAGGAAAAGTAAACGATATTTCAATTTACGGACAGGAAAGCAACCAGACGACCTGGCGGTTAGCAAAAATGAACCTTGCCATCAGGGGGATAGACAGTTCTCAAGTAAAGTGGAACAACGAAGGTTCTTTCTTAAACGATAGTCATAAAGATTTGAAAGCCGATTATGTAATTGCTAATCCGCCCTTTAATGACAGCGACTGGAGCGGCGATTTACTTAGAAAAGATGGCAGATGGAAATATGGTACACCGCCCGTTGGTAACGCAAACTATGCCTGGATACAGCACTTTATCTATCATCTTAATCCCAGTGGACAAGCCGGTTTTGTTCTGGCGAAAGGTGCTTTGACTTCTAAAAGTTCCGGTGAAGGTGATATCAGAAAAGAGCTTGTTGAAGCCCGCTTGGTAGATTGTATTGTAAATCTACCTGCAAAACTTTTTTTGAATACACAAATTCCCGCCAGCTTGTGGTTTCTGAGCAGGAATAAGGAAAATGGAAAATTTCGTAATAGAACAGATGAAATTTTGTTTATTGATGCTCGAAATATGGGACACCTAATAAATAGAAGGACGAGAGAACTTTCAAGAGAAGATATCCAAACAATTGCGGAGACTTATCATAATTGGCGTAATCCTGAAGGAAATTATGAAGATATAAAAGGTTTTTGTAATTCTGCATCTATTGAAAAGGTTAGAGAACTTGATTATGTGCTTACACCGGGTAGATATGTCGGTTTGCCTGATGATGAAGATGATTTTGATTTTAATGAACGCTTTACAAAGCTAAGAAAAGAGTTTGAAGAACAACTAAAAGAAGAAGAAAAGTTAAATGCATTAATTATTGAAAATCTTGCCAAGGTGGTGATAAAGAGTGGCAAAGATTAATGTTCTAGGGACTGAAATCGCCTATTATCAATACGAGGAAAACGACTTTATATCTTTAACTGATATGGTTAAGAATATTGAAAACGGATTAGCTCTGATTGAAAAATGGTTAAGAAATAAAAACACTATTGAATTCCTTGGTATTTGGGAAGAAATATACAACCCGGATTTTAATTCCCCCGAATTCGAGGGAATTAAAAATCAGGCTGGTTTAAATAGATTTGTTTTATCTGTTAAGCAATGGGTAGAAAAAACAAACTCAAAGGGCATTATTGCTAAGGCTGGAAGATACGGCGGGACTTATGCACACAAAGACATCGCTTTTGAATTTGCTTCTTGGATTTCCCCACAGTTCAAACTATATCTCATAAAAGAATTTCAGCGGCTTAAAGACGAAGAAAGAAAACAGCTTGGTTGGGATATAAGAAGAAATCTAACCAAAATAAACTATCGTATTCATACCGATGCCATAAAAGAAAACCTCATACCGACAGAGCTGAGTAAATCACAGATTAGCCGAATCTACGCATCTGAGGCGGACATTTTAAACATGGCTCTTTTTGGAATGACAGCTGCACAGTGGCGGGATCAAAACCTTGATAAGAAAGGAAATATAAGAGACTATGCTGATGTTTCACAGTTGGTCTGCCTTGCTAATCTTGAAAATCTTAATGCTCTTTTTATCAATGAAGGACTGCCACAGGAAACTCGTCTTGAAAGGCTTAATAAGATTGCCATACAGCAAATGCGAATTTTAACAAATGGATCAAGTATTAAAAGGCTGGAGGGCAATAACAATGAGTGAGTGGAAGGAAGTAAAATTGGGGGACGTGGCTGAGCTTATTAAAGATAAGTATAGCCCGCAAAAAGGTGATGGATTATTTTACATTGGTTTGGAACATATACAGGAGCAATCTTTAAGACTTAATGGTATTGGATGTTCTGATAATATAACCAGTAATAAATTCTATTTTGAAGAAGGAGACATTCTTTTTGGTAAATTGAGACCGTACTTTAGAAAAGTAATCATACCCAAATTTAGTGGTGTGTGTTCTACAGATATTTGGGTAGTACGTTCAAAAAATGGAGTAGACCAAAAATATTTATTCTACTTATTTGCCAATAAAGAATTTGTTGATTTATCTAATTCTGGTGAAGCAGGAACACGAATGCCCCGGGCCGATTGGAATTTTATGAGCCAGTCATTATGGAATATCCCAAATTCTAAGGAAGAACAAAAAGTAATAGCTTCCGTTCTAAGCAGTCTAGACGATAAAATAGATCTACTGCATCGTCAAAATGAAACTCTCGAAGCAATGGCAGAAACACTTTTTAGACAGTGGTTTGTCGAGGAAACAGACGATGGTTGGGAGAAAACGACACTTGATCAACATATTGAAGTTTTTCGTGGGATTAGTTATAAAGGAAGTGGTTTAACTGAAAGAGATTTCGGGCTACCAATGCATAACTTGAATTCTGTTTGTGAAGGAGGAGGTTATAAATATGAAGGTATTAAATTTTATAAAGGTGAATACAAAGAAAAACATTTAATTAATTCTAGGGATATAATTGTAACAAATACTGAGCAAGGGCATGAATTTAAATTAATTGGATTTCCAGCGGTAGTACCTGATTTATTTGGCAACTTAGGTTTATTCAGTCAACACATTTATAAGATTTGTCCAAAGAAACAAACCTATCTTTCAAGAGAATTTATTTATTATTTATTAATGACACCATTAGTAAGAGAGCAAATTATTTCAGCAACTAATGGATCAACAGTAAATATGCTTGCAATAGATGGGCTTCAAAGGCCAGAATTTCAACTGCCACCGAAAGAAACAATAATCAAGTTTACAAGAATCATTGAAGGGTATTGGAAAAAGAAAGATGTAAATAGAAAACAAGTCTACACACTAGAACAACTGCGGGATACGTTATTACCAAAACTAATCAGCGGTGAAGTTAGAGTTGATTATAAAGATCAACGAGGCTCTGACTAATTGAAAAGTTAAAAGCATAAAGCATTTATTGAATGGGAAGAAGGTGAGAATGGTGATGAATAGAATAACTGAAAATGTGATAGAAGAATTTGCCATTGAGTTATTAGAAAAATCAGGCTATCAATACATATATGCCCCAGATATTGCACCAGATAGTGATGCACCGGAAAGACAATCCTTTGAAGATGTGCTGTTGCTGGAACACCTGAAAACAGCCATTGGCAGAATAAATCCTAAAATTCCTACTGATGCCCGGGAAGATGCAATCAAACAAATACAACGTTTAAATTCACCTGAACTGATAACCAATAATGAAGCATTTCACAGGATGCTTACAGAAGGTATAAAAGTAAGCTATCAGCAAGATGGAAACGACAGAGGAGATTTAGTCTGGCTGATTGATTTTAGTAAACCTGAAAATAATAATTTTATAGTTGCCAATCAGTTTACTATAATTGAAAACGGAGTAAATAAACGCCCTGATATTATTTTATTTGTAAACGGGATACCTCTGGTTATAATTGAACTGAAAAATCCTGCCGATGAAAATGCAACAGTAAAAGCAGCTTACCAACAATTACAAACCTACAAGCAAGCTATTCCAAGCCTCTTTACGTTCAATGCTTTTATGATAATATCCGACGGTCTGGAAGCCAAAGCAGGTTCCCTTTCCGCAGGTTTAAGTCGCTTTATGACCTGGAAATCATCTGACGGTAAAACAGAAGCATCCCATCTCATTGGACAACTGGAAACACTAATTAAAGGTATGCTCAATAAGGGAACATTGTTAGATCTGATTCGCCATTTTATCGTATTTGAAAAATCCAAAAAAGAGGACAAAGAAACCGGTATCATCACCATTGAGACTGTCAAGAAATTAGCGGCTTATCATCAATATTATGCAGTAAACAGAGCTGTCGAGTCCACATTAAGAGCTGCAGGATACCTATCTCTAACGGTGAATGATGGTACAAATATCTTAATGGAAACACCGGAAAGCTATGGTGTGCCTGGTGTAAAACAACAACCGGTTGGAGACCGTAAAGGTGGCGTAGTTTGGCATACCCAGGGCAGTGGGAAATCATTATCTATGGTGTTTTATACCGGGAAAATAGTTCTTGCCATGAATAACCCAACAGTAGTGATCATAACAGACCGGAATGATTTGGACGATCAGTTGTTTGATACGTTTGCATCTTCAAAGCAACTTCTCAGACAAGAGCCCGTGCAGGCAGAAGACAGAGAACAATTAAAAGAGCTTCTAAAAGTTGCCTCGGGTGGTGTGGTATTTACAACTATTCAAAAGTTTCAACCGGATGAAGGCAATGTTTATGAGCAACTTTCCGACAGGGAAAACATTATTGTTATAGCAGACGAAGCTCATCGCACACAATACGGCTTTAAAGCAAAGACAGTCGATGATAAGGATGAGCAGGGAAATATCATAGGCAAAAAAATAGTCTATGGTTTTGCGAAATATATGCGTGATGCACTACCTAATGCAACCTACCTTGGGTTTACAGGGACACCTATTGAAAACACGGATGTAAATACACCTGCTGTTTTTGGCAATTATGTAGATGTCTACGATATAAGCCAGGCTGTTGATGACGGAGCAACGGTAAGGATTTATTATGAAAGCAGATTGGCTAAAATAAATCTCAGCGAAGAGGGAAAAAAGCTGGTGGCTGATTTGGATGATGAAATGGAAAAGGACGAGTTGACGGAAACCCAAAAGTCCAAGACAAAATGGACGCAACTGGAAGCCTTAATCGGTAGTGAAAATCGAATAAATCTGGTTGCTCAGGATATTGTTAATCATTTTGAACAAAGACAGGAAGTATTTGATGGCAAGGGTATGATAGTGTCCATGTCCAGAAGGATTGCTGCTGACCTATATGATGAAATTGTTAAGATTAAGCCTCAGTGGCACAGCAATGACTTGAAAAAAGGCGTTATCAAAGTGGTGATGACTTCTTCATCTTCTGATGGACCCCAAATATCTAAGCATCATACAACAAAAGAGCAGAGAAGATTACTGGCAGATAGGATGAAAGATCCAGAAGATGAGTTAAAACTGGTGATTGTTCGGGATATGTGGCTTACCGGTTTTGATGCTCCTTCGATGCATACTTTGTATATTGATAAGCCTATGAAAGGTCATAACCTAATGCAGGCAATTGCCAGGGTTAACCGAGTATATAAAGACAAGCCCGGCGGTCTTGTGGTGGATTATCTTGGAATTGCCTCTGATCTGAAAAAAGCATTAGCTTTTTATTCTGATAGTGGAGGGAAAGGCGACCCTGCCATTGCTCAGGAAAAAGCAGTTCAGTTGATGTTGGAAAAGCTGGAAGTTGTTTCGCAGATGTACCATGGATTTTCTTATGAGAATTATTTTGATGCGGATACATCGATGAAACTATCTATAATCCTTGCAGCAGAGGAACATATTCTCGGTCTTGAAAACGGCAAAAAAAGATATATAGACGAAGTAACTGCATTCTCAAAAGCTTTTGCCATTGCTATTCCCCATGAACAAGCAATGGATGTGAAAGATGAAGTTGCGTTTTTTCAGGCTGTTAAATCCAGATTAGCCAAGTTTGATAGTACCGGCACTAGCAAAACAAATGAAGAAATGGATACTGCAATTAGGCAAGTTATTGATAAAGCTTTAGTAACAGAGCAAGTAATTGATGTGTTTGATGCTGCAGGGATTAAAAAACCCGATATTTCTATACTCTCAGAAGAATTTCTTTTAGAAGTAAAAAATATGGAGCATAAAAATGTTGCTCTTGAGGTCCTTAAGAAATTGCTTAATGATGAAATAAAATCAAGGACTAAAAAGAACATGGTACAAAGTAAAGCTTTAATGGAAATGCTAGAAAGTTCAATTAAAAAATATCACAATAAAATAATGACAGCTGCAGAAGTTATTGAAGAGTTGATTGCACTCAGTAAGGATATTCAAAAAATGGATAAAGAGCCACAAGAAATGGGCTTGTCAGAATATGAATACGCTTTTTATACGGCCATTGCAAATAATAATAGTGCCAAAGAATTAATGCAAAAAGATAAATTGAGAGAGTTGGCTGTTGTATTGTTTGAAAAAGTGAGAGACAATGCATCAATTGACTGGACAATAAAAGAAAGCGTAAAAGCAAAATTAAAAGTGATTGTAAAACGGACTTTAAGGCAATTTGGATATCCCCCGGATATGCAGAAACTGGCAACAGAAACAGTATTAAAACAGGCAGAACTTATTGCAGAGGAATTAACCAATAAAAGATAGAATGTTTCTTAGAGCGAACTTTCTAAAATTATTGGATAGTTCAGATTTACATAATACGGCTTAATATTAAGGAGATTTAATAAAAGTACTACTTTAGAAATAAAAACCAAGACGGATATTGAAATTAATATCTGAGCAAGACAATATTAATAAACAACTCAAAATGTTATAGAAATAGCTTTTGGGGGTGAGCGAGATATAATGAATATTTATGAGAAATTTGGGAATAGATTTGAAAAGCGGATTCAAAGATTGCAAAATAAATATGATGACAAAATATTATTAGGATTTATCAAGGTTTCTGATGAGGAATATGATGATCTAAAAATACATTCTCGCTCCCTTTTACAGAAGTATCCTGTTGAAATAATTAAAAGCTATTCTGAGTGTTGCCTAATAATTGTTCTGACATTGGTTCAGATTGCTATTAGAGAGGTGTCCGAAGAAGGCGAACGTGAATTTTGGGTTATTGTTTGTAATATTTTGGACATTGATTATAAAAGTGTTTTAAAAAGCAAAGATATTCTTTTAAAATATTTAAAATTCAACGATTATTTCTTTTATATGAACGACAAACAACATGAGTACGTTAGAACTGTTGATTGCCATGCTGTTATACCAAGTATCTCTGCATATAAATTGTATAACTTCCTGTACGATGCTTATTTAAGGGATTTGGAAGAAGAATATGATGCAAGCTTAATTGATGAGTATATAGACATTATGTTTGAATATTTTAACGCTTACATAAATTTTGATGATGAAAGTGATAATATTTTGTCAAGTGGTATCAAAATAAGCAAGCACTATATGTTAACAAAGCCTTTTCGTGTTGCCTGTTTAAATCATAGAAAAATAATGAAAGATTTTATTAATAAGACTATTTTTCACATCGATCAAGTATCCTTTAAAGGTATGTTTCCAGAAGATTCAGAACTATTTTCTAAAGAATTTGTTTCATGGTGGAAAAATAAACAACAAGAAAAATTGGTTAATTATGAAGTCGATTTAAAAGAAATGCGAACTCATAAGGAGGAACAAACTAGACGTGAAAAAAGATTTATTTCAGCATATTACCAACTAAAAGAAACGGAACTTATACTAAACATTCCACAGCAGCGTCTTACATTAAACCAGATTGAAAATGAAATAATTTTGAATTTATATAATGGTGGAGAATTGTTACCTCAGTTCACCAAAAAACTCAAGGTATTTGGACATGTTATGTTTAGGACTGAGGAAGAAATTATAAAACTCAATCGTATATATAATGAGCTTCGATATGAAATAATTAGTGGCACCGAAATTGTTTATGATTCAAAGGAAACACTTTTTAGGAGTGGCCTACTTTTTAGTTCAGACGGTTTGGACGAGATAAATGGAAAAGACCTCTGTGTTGGAGATATTAAAGTTGTTGCCGCATTAGATACAGAATTAGTGCCGGACTGTAATTTTGATAGAATAACTCAAGATAATTATGTGATTTATGTATTGTTTTTACGTGAGAATTCCAGTTTTCTTTTGGATAATAGGTTTTATTCTCTTGAACAGCAAATGTACGAAAGTCGATTAAACTACGAATATAAATATAAAGGGGCTTACATATATCATAAAGGGAAATCTTATAACATTTTTACTGCATTGCCTTCCTTTGGCATTCGGTGTGAGGGTACTGTCAATGCTAAAAAATATGTTGTAAACATAAATGAAAACCAATTACGCTTGTCAGGCTTTGGTAAAATTAAGTTTTTTATGGTTGAAGACGGCTCTGGTGACGATTATATTTCATGTATATTGAATGAAAGACAAGTGCAGGATTATAAATTTTATTCATTAACTGTTCGCAAAGCAGGAGACTCAAAGCTGATAATTAAAGAGGATTTTATAATTATCCCCGACTTTAGATGTAACTTTGAAAAAGAAATATACTATAACGAAAAAACTGTTAATATTTCAAGAATAACAGGAGATAATATTTGCTTTCATGATATTCAGTTCCCTTTTTCAGTTCATTGTGGTGCAGAAAACATTGCTAGAATCAAATGCCAAATTGACGGGGCTTTATGTGAAATGGTTATTGAATTACCGGTTGTTTCATGGAAGCTAGGTAATTACTCACCTGAAAACAACGAAACAGTTATTTGGCATAATAGCATTCATGATTATATTTTTACTCTAAAATGGTACTTTAATACTCCAAACCTGCTAATTAACAAAGAACAAACAGTTAATGGAGATAAAAGATACACAGCAATTTATTACGATTTAAAGAGTTTTTTTGAATTAGAAAAAGATTTTGAAGTAGGTGTGGAGATTGCTGGGAAATATATAAAATTTGCAAGCATTACCTTCACGCCCAAAGTCACAGAAGCGGATTTTGTTTACAATAAGAATCTGCAGGCGGTTTTTGGATTTTGGAAATTTATTGGGGAAGGGAGCTTGCAAATCAAGATTACCTCAAGGGAAAACGGCTATTTGGTATTTAAGAAACAATTTGATGGTGTTAATAGCTTTGAAGAACCTATAAATTTACCTTACGGCTTTTATAACGTTACAATTACTCAAAAGCAAGAAGATGAATTTGGTGAGTCAGGAAATGATGAAGTGCTCTTACACGAAAGCACGCTTATAGTAGGAGATAAATTCTATCTTTTGCTAAAAGGTAAAGAAGTGAAGATCGATAACTGCTTTTACTTTGACAAACGGTTTGAAGTGGAGAATTTCTTTTTTGACAGCATTAGAATTGAACAGGAAAATTTACTATATACGGCATCTGCTTTCTTTTATAAACGTAAAATGCAAACCGGCGAGTTGTTTAAATGGTATATAAATGAGAACAATCCGGTAAAAATTGAAATTATCGATGTTGATGAATATCAATTTACTATAGAGATTAGAGAACAAAGTGACGATGGTTTTATTTATGATAAAAAAACTAAACATATTATGCCGGATGGCGGACAAAAAGATAGGAAACGGTATCAAACCGCAGATTATTATATTGTGAATTTGGGGGGATTGTCATGAATTTTAATCCCATAAAGGCGTCGAGTGAAATTGTTGATAAATACATACGCTACATAAACACTTCACTTTATATTAAAGATAACAACTATATGAAGCAGCTTAAGGAGATATTAAAGCAAAAAAATAAAATCGCAAAAGGGCCTTATCTTGATGTATCTGATACCTTTGAAAAGGGGCATACACTAATAGAGTTAATAAACGAGGGGATATTATGTCCTGAGATGCTTAATATAAAAAGCCGCAAGTTACCACTGGAAAGACCTTTATATGCACACCAAGAGGAAGCGATTAACAAGGTGATAAAGGGTAAAAATCTAGTGGTTTCTACGGGTACGGGATCAGGTAAAACGGAATCCTTTTTAATCCCTATTCTTAATCATCTAACAGAACAAAAACAAAATAATATACTCACTCCCGGCGGCGTTCGGGCGTTGATTATCTATCCTATGAACGCTTTAGCTAACGACCAACTAAAACGGATGAGAGATTTACTTGAGAACTACAAATATATCACCTTTGGTGCATATACAGGAGAAACAAAACCAAAATATAAAGACGCCTTGGCAAAATATAAAAGTTTAAATAAGCAAGAACCTTTGCCTAACGAGCTTATTTCTCGTGAGCAAATGAAGAAAACTCCTCCGCATATTTTAATCACAAACTATGCAATGTTAGAGTATTTAATGATTAGACCTGGAGATAAAGTTTTTTTTGGTGGCGAAAACTCAAATAACTGGAGATTTATTGTCCTTGATGAAGCTCATACATATACAGGAGCAACTGGTATCGAAGTATCGATGCTTTTACGGCGATTGGAAGCTTCTTTAAGTACAAAAGAAAAACTGCAATATATTCTAACTAGTGCTACGTTGGGTAACAACGAAGAAGACAATGATGATGTTGTCAGTTTTGCAAAGCTACTATGTTGTGGAGCTGATTTTGACGCTTCATCCGTTGTTAGAGCGACGAGAAAGCCTGTAGTGCCACAAACTGATGTAAAAAATATTCAATTAAGCTTGTATTCTGAAATTAAGGAACTATTAGAGAAAAATGAAACAGTAAATCAGATATATTCGTTTTTGAAAGTAAATAACATAGATATGCCTTATTCTGATAATATAAACGAGCTTTTATTTGAGCTTATTAGGCACGATAGTAATTATTATAAGATAAAGAATTACTTGAAAAATAATCCACAGACAGTTTATAAGCTAACGACAGATTTACAGCTAAATATTGATGATTTGGTTAATTTTATTACGGTTGCAAGCAAAGCTATAAAGAATAATGAGTCCGTTCTTGAAGCAAGATACCACATGTTTGTACGGGCAATTGAAGGAGTTTATATTACCTTAAAGCCGCACAAGCAATTGTTTGTTGAGCCAATGGAACTTGTACCGGTTGGGGATGTTAAATACAGGGCATATGAATTGTCTGTTTGTCAGAATTGCGGTGAATTGTTTATTGTCGGCTATATTGACGAAAATAATGTATTGCGGCAGCTTGCAAGAGGTAAAGAGGTTGACGATATAAAAAAAGAGTATTTTATGTTGGCAGTTGAAAATTTTCGTGACGAAGAATCTGAAGAAGATGAGTTTGAAGTTGTCGCCGATGATGAATTGTATTATTTATGCAGCTTATGCGGTGCTATTGACCGTGTTACTTCGCATAATGGTAAACCTTGTAATTGTGGACATATTTACCTTAATAAAGTAAAAAAAATAGTGCCAAAAGGGAAAGTTTTGCATAAATGCCCTTCCTGTTCTTTTGTCAACAATAAAATCAGCGTTCTTCGAGATTTCTATATTGGGCAAGAAGCGGCAGCCAGCGTTATTGGTACTAGCCTTTATGAGGAATTACCGTCCTATGAAGTCAAAAGAGAAATAATAGAAATAAAAGATGACGATGAGTTTGGAACAAGTAGGGGTATTACCAAGGTTAATAAATGGAAAAACCATCTATCCAAGCAATATCTTGTTTTTTCGGATAGTAGGCAGGAAGCTGCTTATTTTGCGAGCTATTTTGACTTTTCGTATAATAATATTTTAAGAAAGCGACTTATCGTAGAGGCTCTCAAAAGGAATGTTGATGCTATTCCTCCAGATGGATGGAGTATTGAAAGATTTGTGCATGAATTGGTGCTTCTATTTAATGAATATAAAATATTTAATGATGAGGACGAACGTGAGAGAGAAGCATGGAAAACTATCCTATACGAGGTATGTAATAATGATGGACGATTTGGACTTGAAGGGTTAGGTGTACTTTCATTTGAATTTGCTCCAGTAAAAGATGCATTGCATGATTTTACGACAGAGGAAACCGAAGCCTTGCAAAAAATCCTTGCTAATAGCTTTAGAAACAATGGTAAACTGTGGTATAACTATAATAAATTGACTGAACGAGATAAGGAGTATTTTCTATATAAAGCACATGATAGCTATATGACGTTGCTTTCTGATAAAAAATTGACGTATGTACAAAGCTGGTGTTCAAAAGGTAATAAAGGTAATGGACGGACAAGCTATATTGAAAAAATTACCGGTTGGGATAGAGAAAAAGCGAATAGGTTTTTGAAACGTATGTGGGAAAAGGTTTTTAGCCAAGGTGATATTTTGATAGTTTGTGATGGTGATAAATATAAATTGAATTTATCGAAGTTTAAGGTAAAAAATGGGCTTAGTTCAGGAATTAAATGGTATGAATGCGATAAATGTAACAGAATTACGCCATACAATATAAGAAATGTTTGCCCAGAGTATATGTGTGATGGAAAATTAGATGAGTGCAATATTGATCAGGAATTAAACGATAATCATTACAGACAGCTATTCTTGAATCTTGATATTTCACCACTAACTATTAAAGAGCATACCGCACAATTAAGTTCTGAAACGGCAAGAGTTTATCAGGAGAAGTTTGTTCGTAAAGAAATTAACATACTTAGCTGTTCTACCACTTTTGAAATGGGTGTAGATGTTGGTGAGCTTGAAACGGTATTTATGAAAAATATGCCGCCAAGTCCTTCTAACTATGCTCAAAGGGCTGGACGAGCTGGTAGACGTACTGAATCGGCTGCATATTCCCTTACTTTTTGTCGCCTGAGTTCTCATGATTTAAACTTTTTTAGAGAACCTGTTAACATGATTAAAGGAAAGATATATCCCCCAAAGTTTAAGGTCGAGAATGAAAAAATCATTAAAAGACATATTTTTGCTTCTGCATTGGCATTTTTCTGGAAGAAAGAACCAAAGTATTTTAAAAATGTCGAAGATTTCTTTTTAAATGATGGATTTGATAGGTTTGATTCATATTTAAATAGTGAGCCAATAGAATTGATGACTTTTATAGATGACTTTGTTCCTAAAGGTATCTTCAAAAGTAATAAAGAGTGGATAAATGATTTAATCGGTGGAAACGGTGTTTTGATAAAGGCAAAGGATGATTTTTTTTCAGACATTAATTCCTTAGAAGAAAGACAACAGCGCCTTATAAACGAACAATTAAATGGCAAGAATGTTGGTTCTGCAATTGGTAAGGTAGGATATATAATTGGCAAGCTTAAAAAGGATAACATTTTGACATTTATGTCAAGAAAAAATGTTATCCCGAAATATGGCTTCCCTGTAGATACCGTTGAACTATTACCATCAGTAGATTATAACAATAAAAATGAGAACTATCATATCGAATTGCAACGAGATTTGTTAATTGCTATCTCTGAATATGCGCCGGATTCTGAGGTGATTGCCGATGGAGAAATCTATACGAGCAGATACATAAGAAAAATCTATGGTGGGTCAAAGGATTGGACTAAGTTTAACTATGGACAATGCCCTAATAAAGAATGTGGTTATATGAATGTTTGTCTATATGATTATGATGATGAAGAAATGTTTATGGGTAAATGTCCAGTATGTGGTGATATTGTGCCCAAAGAAGGAATTTTCATTTGGCCTGAATATGGATTTGTTATTGAACCTAAAACAGAAGTGGCAACTACTCGTAAACCCCAGAAAACTTATAAAGGAGAGATACATTATATTGGAGATAAAAAGGAAAAGCGAGAAATCAATAAAATAACTCATATTATTGGCAAAAATGAAATAAATATTTGTTCTACTTCAAACGATGAATTAACTGTTCTCAATAATTCGGAGTTTTATGTTTGTGAGGAGTGCGGTTATACAAAAATATATAAAAGCAGAGGAAATACATTTGAAGATTTAAAACCACATAAAAATCCATATGGTAAAGAATGTTCTAATACAATACTTAAGCGCCATGCTCTAGGACACACATTTAAAACGGATGTTGTTCAAATTTCTGTTACAGATTTCTATATCCCGAGAAAAGAAGCATACTCTGTTTTATATGCATTGTTAGAAGGTATTAGCTCATATTTGGGTATAGAAAGGAATGATATCTCAGGTTGCTTGCATTATCGTAAAGGGATAAATGGGAAATTTGAATCTGGCTTTATTATATTTGATAATGTTCCCGGTGGAGCTGGTCATGTTAGAAGATTAGGGTCAGAAGACCTAAGCGTGATAACGGGTGTTCTAAGAGAATCTTTAAAAATAGTTGAAAGCTGTACTTGTGGTGGGGATGAAAAGGATACCGCTTGTTATAGTTGCCTTTGTAATTATTATAATCAAAAATATCACGAGGATTTAAAAAGATATAATGCAATCTATTGGTTGAGTGAGATGCTGTCTAATTAATCTAAATAATAATGATAATGCATCAACGTACTGGACAGAAAAAGAAGTAAAAACAATATAATTGCAAAACTCTATAGGCAATAGGGTATTCTCCAGACATTAAGGAATTTCATTATTAAATGCTTGAACTGATTGTAAAGGAATTAGCTCATAAAATAAATTTCTTAGAGCATTGCATTAGAAAATTTGAGGCTACTATTTTAGGATAATATTAAAGGGGAATAAAAAAATGCAAAAAAGTAATTTTTTAATAGCAAACATTTTAAATAAAACCTTTGACTTATATATTGATGATTATACTGAAGAAAAACTTAAAGATTATAGGAATAGATATCAAGAGACACATGCTTTCTTTAGGTATTCTATAAAAGGACAAGAAAAGATTATAATATTTCCACTGACTGACGATTCTGTTGTAACACCCGAAAAATATACTGTAAATCCAATAAAGGATACGATATTAGTTAAAAAGTTTGTCCATGAGCTTGTTTTCAGAGAAATATATCAAATAGGAAGAAAGATTGAAAAGTATACTACCATCACTTTTATATCTGAGAAAAATGAAGATGACTTAATAAGTCAGGTAGTTCCACCTGAATATAGAACAATATTTGGGTATAAAAAAGGCATAAAAATTGATAGTAGAGTTTTTTATCCAGATAAGGACTCAGCCCTTATTGGGGTTATAATTAATTCCTTTTACAGGTGGGACAATAAACTGAACTGCAAATTTTTACATGACAAGGGAATTGAACTTAAAAACAGATTTGTTTGTGAGTTTTCAGATCCAACAATCTCAATTTTGTCCAAATCAAGAGTGTTATTAGGAGTTATTATTGATATAGATGGAGATGAAGCTGTTATTGAAAAGAGTGGACATATAAGCAAGAAACTACTTAGTGATATTTATGTTGAAAACAACTTTAAGAATAGAAATGAAATAATGAGAGAGCTGTTGGGAGATAAAAAATTTGAAGAAATAATTAAAATTATTAAGAATTCTTCTGGTTCAAGAAAAAGTGCTGATTCTCAATTTAGTTCTGCTAATAGAATTGCTGAATGGTTAATCAAGACAAATTTCAACAGTAAATCAGGATTTTCATTTAGATTTACAAATATTTTTTCCTCGGACAATAGCCAATGGAAGTCAATAAATGCACAAAATCCTACTTATATATTTAGTTTACGTGAAGATAAAATAGATACATATGCTGATAGGGGATTGAAAAAGTATGGGCCTTATGACAGTATTACATATACACCTAAAACACCTAATATTGCAGTAATATGTAAAAAAACAGATAGAGGAATTGTAACTGAATTTTTAAAAAAATTTGAGCAAGGATTGCCTTCAATTAAATCAGGACATTTTGAACCTTATGGTCAAGGTTTTGTTAGAAAGTTCAAACTATCTTCAATAAATTGGTCTGTTTACGAGTTTAATAGTGACTGTAAAGATGATTATGAAAAGGCGATAAGATCATGCTTACAAAACACTATAAAGTGGGATTTGGCAATTATTCAAACATCTGAAAAACATAAACTGTTACCAGCGTCAGAAAGCCCTTATTATTTAGCAAAGGCCAAATTTATGGCGAATGACATACCTGTCCAGGGAATCAATATAGAAACAATGAAAAAAAGAGATGAACAAATTGTCTACATTCTAAATAATATATCGTTGGCTTGTTATGCGAAAATGGGAGGAACTCCTTGGGTTATTCCGTCAAATAAAAGTATTGACAGAGAATTGGTGATAGGATTAGGGAATGCAATAATAAAAAAAGATAGATTTAAATATGAAAAAAGAATTGTTGGCATAACTACCGTTTTTAATAGTGATGGGCGATATATGCTAAGCAGTAAATCTGCAGAAGTTGATTTTAAAGATTATTTTGAAGCATTACTTTATAATCTGCGGTCAGTATTTAACGATATCAAAAAAAATGAGGGATGGCGGAGTGGTGATAATGTACGACTTGTGTTTCACTGTTTTAAGCCTTTCAAAAACAGTGAGGCTAATGCTATAAAAAAACTTATGTTAGAATTAAGCAGGGATTTGAATATTATTTATGCCTTTTTACATATTGCAAAGGAACCACCATTGTTTTTAATTGATGATGAACAAGCAGGTATTCCTTCTTATAATGGTTCTTTAAAAGGAAAATGGATGCTGAAGAAAGGAACTGGTGTAAAGTTTGATGATAACGAATGTCTTATCCAACTTACAGATGCAAAAGATATTAAAATGGCAAGTCATGGAATGGCTAAGCCTATCATGTTGAAATTACACAGAGAGTCTACTTTTCTTGATTTAGACTATTTATCACAACAAGTATTTAATTTTGCTGCAATGTCATATCGAAGCTTTTCAAGTGCACCATTACCTGTTACTATTTGGTATTCACAGATGATAGCAAAAATATTAGGTAATATGCGAGATATTAAAGGATGGGATTCGGACTTCTTATTGAATAAGTTGAAATATAATAGGTGGTTTTTATGAATGATAATGCTATTGAAAACAAAAGTTGGGACTTTTTATTTAATGAGGATGAAACGTTTTTTAGGAAATGTTTTAAGCTATATACATTAGGAGAAGGTTACGTAAATTTGTCAGATGAAGAAATCGAAAAGAGTATTGTTGACTTGAATGACTATAAAAATGTAGCTTCTATTTGTTATCTTATTCTTGCAGGATATAGGTCTATTAAACTCAATCTTTTACAATCTTTAGAAGAAGGATTGGATAGAATATCACAGAAAACGATATCCCCTACTTATAATCTAGTATATGATGAAATGGCTTTAATGGGATTGGTAATTGCCGTAAAGAATTTAAAACTGCAACAGCATTACGAATGGCTTAAAAAGTTGCTTTTTGAGTATAAAAAATCTGCAACACTTCGAGAGACTGACTATGGCTTTGCAGAACTGATGGAAGAATATATTAATGATTCAAATATTATTGTTGGAATTCAATCAGATAAAAGTAATTTAATTAAATCCTGGTTGTCATATGAAAAAAAACAAAAGAATTCTTGCTTAACTCAGCAATGTGAACTCAGTAAAAAAATTTGGAAAATGGGAGTCCCATATTTTAATGATGATTTTTTTGATTGCTTAGCTTGTGGCGTTATTGATAAACTGATAGCTCAAAAATTTGAATTTGGTGTAATAAGCGTCGAAAACAATTATAGAAAGGCTATAAACAAAGCTGAAAAGCTTGGTAAAATTTATGCTTTCATTTTGATTTCTGTGATATTAATAACAGTTGCTGTACTTTATATTTTTATAGTATACAAAATATCTGTTTATGAATATATAAAGGATGAAAATTTATGGTATATTCCTGCAGGGATTGGTGTAATTGGAGTAATCGGCTTACCAATAGCTATACTAAAGAATACCAAAAAGATTTTTTTGTGGCTATCTCAATATTTTTCTAAATTGATAAAAAAAGTAAGGGGATTAATATAGAAAATATAGGTTATATTGGGTTGATAGTCTTATGAGAAAGTATCTAGCGATACAATGGAATTAGCAGATAAAATAGAAAATGGCGGATTAAACGGCGGATTAAATAGCGGATTAAAATCCTTATTTGACACAATAAAAGATAACCCAGGAATTAAAGCAAAAGATGCTTCAATATTATTAGATAATCGTGCTATTAGTACTATAGAAAAACAGATAAAAGAATTATCTAATAAGGGTTTAATTGAAAGACGTGGAAGTAAAAAAGCCGGAGGTTATTATGCTGTAAAAAATGAGGAATAAAAAAAGAAAATAATTTTCCCCGAGAAAACTATTTTCTAAGAAATTCACTATTAGCTATTTGAATTGGATTTATATCATATCCTTTGTTTTTTAAAATTTGGCTCTTAAAATCAACAAGTTCAACGGGTATGTCCAGTTTTGCTGCAATGAATTCATATGTATATTCCTGCTTTGCAAAATCCATAATCGTATTATCCGGGATAAGCAATTCGGTTGCGAATAGATTCGCTTCCCGTTCCGGCTTTGATGACATGTCAAAAAGAGAGAATTCCCGGATGGCAGTATTTCTCGCAAAATGCTGATGAAGTCTATCATGCCCTAATTCATGGGCACATATAATACTCTTAAATTTATCATTTATTTTTTGGTTAATAACTATATAGCGAAAGCGTGACTGGTAAAAATAATACCCCTTCAAATTTCCTAAGTTTTCAAAGACAATATTAATATTCATTCCACTGGCAATCTCAAATGGATTGCGAGTTCTATATTTTTTTATTAATCTCTCAACTTCAGTTGAAATGATATTAATCATTACTTCACCTACCTTCACCCATAAGTATTCCGGTTAATGCCGTATACTTCTTACTCTTCAGATTTATTTTTTCGTACCATATTTTTCTCTTGCTTTAGCTTTGGCATCAAAATATATTTTAGTTATTGATTGAAAAAATGCATCCTGGTCTTCTTCTGACAATGAACCACCTGCCATCATTGCTGCTGTTTTTTCTACGAGTGCTTCGGCTTCTTTCTTACCTTTATACCCAAAGTCTTCTTTAGCAGACGATATAAAATTATCTTCTGTTTTGGAAAGAGCATTTCTATTATCAGTATCCGTTATTAAATAATCTACTGATACATTAAATATTTCGGCAAGTTTTCGAATAACCTTTTTATCTTTTGGAAATAAGTTATCTGTTTCATAATTATATATTGATTTTGTAGATACTCCAATATTTGAAGCCAATTCCTTTTGTGAGTATCCTAGTTCTTTGCGCAGTTTTTTGACTTTTTCTCCAAAATTCATTGTATCATCCTCCTGTTGTAATAAGTAAGTTGTTTCTGCATATCAGAAATAAATTTCCGGTTTTTATTGACACTATTTTACTTCTTGTGTATACTGATAAGTAACTACTTACTGATTTATATGATATATCAGTAAGTAACTTCTGTCAAGGGAAGATACAGCGAAGGGAGGAAGTAAATTATGGAAATGGAAAGTGGTTTATATAAGGAAATGGATATTCATAGGACATCCTGCATTAATAACAGTAAAATCAGTCCTAATGTGTATCACAATACCAAGCTGCTGCTTACTTTGTATAATAAAGTACTATGGAGAATAAACCAATCATTAGATGTGGTTAGAGAAGATTGTTTATACTCTACACAAAAACATCTGGATGAATTGATTAACAGCTTGGTTGATGTTGATTTATATTTGTCAAAAACCAGATTTGAAAGCCGGTTACAAAGTATTGAGGAAAGCAGGAGTATTATCAATCTGGTTGACAAGGCATTAATTATGTTGAAATCACATCCTGATAATGGTGAGAGGTATTATTCTCTGCTTTATAAAGCTTATATTAGTCCATATAAATATAGTGAAGAAGAAATGCTTGAATACTTATGTGTTTCAAGATCTACATATTTTAGAGAAAAAAAAAGAGCAATCAGACTACTTGGAACTATACTGTGGGGATTTTTAATTCCTAAGTTAGCTAAAGAACTAAAGCAGGTCTATGTGCTGGAATATTGAGACTAAAATGAAACCTGGTTGCTACTGACACCATACTTTGACACTGTTATAATTGCTATACTGGAATAAAAAGGCGTTAATTTATGCTCTGAAACGTTTATAACGTGACAGGGCTATTTTTATGCCCTTTTTTAAAAAGGAAAATTATAACAATGACTCGATTAGAGGAGTCGCACAATTTTGTGCGGCTCCTTTTTTCGTTTTGGGACAAAGGGGTTGTCAATATGCTGTACGAGGTCAACCAGCACTGCCGTTCTCCATAAATTCCTCTGTTTTTCAATTCCCTAAAAATTTGAAAAACGGAGGAAATGAATAATGGAAGTAAAGATCAATTATGAAGGTAAGGAAATATGGGTTGATGAGCAGGTGAAAGAATGCTTGGACGAATTAAAAAGAGAAGAAAGCGTGCAAAGCAGGAAGAGTAGAAGGCATGAGTTGCTGTGGGATTCAATGCTGATTGATGGAATTGAAAATGACCAGGGTACATTACCGGAAATAGTGCCTATTGAAGAAGACGTGATTTGGGCTATGTATCTTCAAGCGTTGGACAAGCTTATCAATGGACTGGAATCTACGGACAAGCAAATAATTACTGACCGCTTTTTTAATAAAATGAAGTACCGTGAAATGGCTGAAAAATATGCTATGCCGGTTACATCCATTCAGTACAGAATAGAAAAATCAATCAAGGAAATGAGCCGGAAATTTAATGATGTTCTGAATAAGTTATAGGCAAAGAAAAAAAATTTAAAAGTTTTTCCGTAAAAACACTCTCTGACTGACCTAAAGGGTGAGGGGATATTTTTATTCCTTCTATGCTCTTTGAAAAACGGCAGAGAGTGTTTTTCTTTTCTGCCTATATACAATATTTCAGGTACGTTACTCTTGTGGCTGTGATTAGCGGAAAGCGACGTAAGCGAAAACGCCATGAAGGGATTTTTATAATTCCTAAGCGACTTTTTTTGGCTTTAAATTATCAGTGGTTCTGATAAATCGCCATGATCCACAAGAGGGATAATGATACTTCCGTCAAGTCCTAACTTCTCGTATGGATGACGGCTCGCTCGGTGAGGGAGAGGTTTAGATACCTATGTTGTCTGCAAACCGCAGATAGCCTGAAATATTCCCGTATTGGGGTGCGTGGCAAATACAATACCAAATAAATTAAGAAGCAATAAAGGCAGGAGCTAAGCTATACTCTTGCCTTTAATTTTTATTTTAAAAGCAGAGCCAATAACCAATGTGCTGCATTGATTATTGGTTCTGCTTTTAAGCAATATTAAGGGGGTCAGGTAATGGATAATAATATGAAGTATTGTATACAGATAGCATATCTAAATCAGCTTATCAGTAAAAAGCTCATAACAGAAGTTGAATACAAGAAAATTAAAAATTACATAAAAGAAAAATATGGAGCTAAGGCAAGTTAAACTGGAAATTGTACGTATTATATACTATAATGAACATACAGTTGAATAAGAACACGTTTGAAAGGAGTATGGGTATGGGGGATGTAAAAGTTATTCAAGCAGATAGTAATCTGTTAAATAGAAGAAGAAAAAGTGCAAATATTGCAGAACAGATACGAGTTGCTCCATATTGCAGGGTAAGTACAGATTCTGAAGAACAGCTATTGAGTTATAATTCACAGGTTATGCACTATAAACAGTTGATAGAATCAAATCCGACCTGGGAACTTGTAGAAGTGTATGCAGATGAAGGAATAAGTGGAACACAAATAACTAAACGAATTGCTTTTCAAAAAATGATTAATGATGCACTTGAAGGAAAAATAGATTTAATTATTACAAAGTCTATTTCGAGATTTGCAAGAAATACATTGGACACATTAAAGTATGTCAGGCTGTTGAAGGAACATAATGTCGCAATTCTGTTCGAAAAAGAAAACATTAATACATTAACAATGAATGGCGAGATGCTGTTGGTAATATTAAGTTCATTAGCCCAGCAGGAGAGTGAGTCAATCTCTTCTAATGTAAAAATGGGTTTAAAGATGAAAATGAAACGTGGAGAAATGATTGGATTTCAAGGCTGTTTAGGATATGATTATAATCCTATTGATAAAACACTCGTTATCAATGAAGAAGAGGCTGAAACAGTACGTTACATATTCCGTAGATATGTTGAAGGGGCTGGAGCTTTCGTTATTGCAAAAGAGTTAACTAATATGAAATGTAAAACTAAAAAGGGAAATGAACGTTGGCATGAAAGTACCGTAAGGGGAATTATTAAAAACGAAAAATACAAAGGCGATTTATTAATGGGAAAAACTTTTACTGTAGATCCTATAACTCATAGAAGATTAGAGAATATGGGTGAAGAAGAAAAGTATTATGTTAGTAATCACCATGAACCGATAATATCAGAAGAACTGTTTGAGGAAGCACAGAAAATTTTAAGAAAAAGAAGTTCATGTTTTAATAATAAAGGCAGGACTGAAAAATATAGCAGGAAACATGCTTTCAGTAGTATGATTGAATGCGGTTTTTGTGGCGGTACTGCTATTAGAAGAAAATGGCATAGTGGAACAAATCATGAAAATTATAACTGGCAATGTAGTACAAGTATTAAACATGGAAGAAAAGCCTGTGCACACAGCAAAGGTGTTAAAGAAGAATATCTGCAAGAAGCATTTGTACAGGCATTTAATAGGATTAATAAAGATAACCGGGATATGATTGAGGAATTCCTGACTAATATTGAAGAAGCTCTTGACACTAATGCTCACAAGAAAGACCTGGAAAAAATAAAGAAGGAAATATCATCAATAGAGAAGAAAGCAAAAAATCTAGTTGATTTAAGAATAAACGGAACAATTGATATAGATGATTATGAGGACAAATATCAGGAGCTATCAGAAAAGTTAACAGAATTAAAAGAAGAGAAGATGAATGTAGAAATAACTCTTGATAATGAAAAATCAATGGAAAAGAGAATAAAAGCCTTCCGTAAAGTTTTCAATACACAAACTCCCCTTGAGAGATTTGCTAGAGAAATATTTGAGAGCTTAGTTGAAAAAGTTATATTGGGTGACATTGATGAAGATGGAAATAAGAATCCCTATGTTGTGATTTTTGTTCTTAAAACCGGGATAAAACTTGATGGGAATTGTAAAGGTGATAAAAAATCGGATGAGGGGTCAACAAACGAAAAAACGTGTTCTTTATCATCAGACGACAGTAACAATTCGTATTCTTATACCACAAACCAGCCATGTGGAGTGCGTCACATTGATGTCAAGGGTTTAGAAATAAAGAACAGAAAAGCTTGTAAATAAAGGGTTTCCAGACATTTAGTTTTTCCCGAGGCCGATCTGCCGGATGTGGCAATGTCAGGAAACCCTTATTTTGGTTGCTTGAGGGAACATATCAACCGTCCAGAAAATTAATAGTTGAGTTACCAGATTAGATAACCCCCTTTTTTACAGGGGGTTGAGGGTGCAGGATGGATGTATAATTTAATCTTCTCGCTCAGCATCCGTATCAAAAATTCTATCAAGTTCCTCGTTTGATGTAATGCCACGAACTTTATTTCTAACAGCTACTTTTGCCATATCAAGTCTATAGAAATGTTCACGACCGTCTAATCCTTTCTTTTGCCGGATAAGTTGAATTCTTCCAAATTTATCCCAATGTTTCTCTGCGAATTTTGCTAGGCCAACTGCCTTGGGATAATTGTCCTTACGGCTGGGGTCGTGTGGTTCTAGAATATCAAAAATGTAACCTTGTACATCAGCTCTCACTACCACTAAATCAGGAAACATAGAAGTGATAACACCGCCGACCTCATATGGGATTTCAAGTGACCACTTTTTACGATCAAGATTACGTAACCAGCAAACGGCACCGTTTTTTAGTTCTTCTTCAATAACTCCCTTTTCCCATGGGTTTAGTGATGCTTGGAATGTTCCATCCTCAGAACAATAGAGGTGTCGATCAATTTTTATACTGTTATCTGAAACTGAAAAATCGATTGAATCTGGCAATACCCAAGGAATAGCTATTGGTTGAGCGGAAGCATTTATTAATCTTTCATAGATGTTTTTTCGAGCCTCATTTAATCTTGCAATAGAGCGTTTATTATTCTCATATAGACTAATAAATTTCTCTTCTGCAAAGGCGTTTATTCGCTCCATAGCAGCAGTATCACTTGTAAGCACAATGACTTCAATCTTTACTTCAATATGGTCTCGGGTACTGTGGCGAATCCAATACTCCTTATGTAAGCCTTCTCCCAATATCCTTCCAGCTTGTTCAAAATGTCGAGAAATGTCAAATTCGGTAACAGTCATGGTTTGTGTAGCTTCATCAAATGAATAAGCATTTTCTCCATAGTCAAATGTTAGCGTATTAAGAGCAAATCCAGTGATTGAAGCAACTCGACCATCAAAGTCACCACTTTCTTTTATGCGAGCAATTTCTTCGTCCATTTTTGATAAAACTGCATTTTTAACGGCTTTTTGTGCTTCCAAATCAATACCATCCATTGTTAATGCTCTAGAAAGCTGTATTAATAACTTAAGCGGTGCTTGCTTGCGGGATGAATCCAGGCGGTATGTAATGAGCTTATCCATTGAATCAAACACATCAGAATAAGCGAGGTTGCGCCCGAGTGTTATAAGCTCTTTATTTGTACCAGTTTCAGTGGGCATAACCGATTCACTATCATGTAGAGCATTAACAACATTTTTTACTGTATCTTTATCAAAGTATGGAAGAAACAGACTTACATTATTAAGTTCAGCATCGGAGGCAATTCTTCTTGCCAAAGGAGTGCGAATCATACGCCCCAAAAGCTGTGCTATGTAGGTATAGTCCTGCGCGCTACGAAATGACATCATTGTTTCAGCACGAGGACAGTCCCAACCTGTGGAAAGGTTCATTTTGAAGAACACAACCTTCACATTTTCTTCGTCTTCGATTCTAGAAGCTTCAATTTGATGAATTTCAACGTCACGCACTTTGATCGTACCATAATCATTAAAGGTATGTACCACTTCACCGGGCAATAACTTGCGTACCATTGCCTCTTCCAGCAAATCGATACAAATCCCTAAATCGGTACGGGTTATTTCTCGTTCATTACCATCTTCGACTTGGACGACAAGGATAGGGTTTACCATTTTCTCATTTTCACGTTCACAGTAAGCTTTCCAGTGAGCACATTTATTAAGCCAATTTTCGACTGCACCTTTGAACATTGTCATATCGGCACCAAGTTGGATATCTGGGTAATGAATAATGATTCTGTCCTTTAAAAGCCCCGATTCACGTACTTGTTCAGGTGGAACAATAACTTTTTGTACTGTCGAAGTAGTCCCAGCAATTAAGTTATCAAATCTCTGGGGTGTTGCGGTCACGCCGATAACTAAAGGCATAATACAAAGTCCGTCTTCTTCGCTACCTTTGATGAATTTTTGCATGATGGATTGTGCTTTATTTTCTGCTTGAGCAGATGTATAAGTCCCTCTATGTGCTTCATCAATGACCACATAGAACTGTTTGGGAATGCGTTTAGCTGTATTTGTGAGTGTTTCCCAAATTGTATATTGCCTTGTATCGGACTTAGTTGTTAATAACTTGTCAGAACCGAGTTTTTGTGTGTTAATAAAATAAATACGTCCACCCTCCAAATACTCGGCATCAAAGTTTGAATCTACAGTTACTAAGTCCCGTACACGAATTTTGTCTGATTTGCTTTCAATTTTTAATCGCGTTTGCTCGTTAAGTTCCGGCGAATCGGAAAGCCAAACAAACACTGAATTCGGATCGCCGATATTATCTGAACCTCCATATAGGATTTCTTCAAAAAGTGCAGTCATAATTATAGTTTTTCCAGAACCCGTAGGTGCGGAAAACGATATTACCTGAGGGTCTTTTTCGCTCCACATTAAATGAGCTTTATTAATTTTCTCATGCAATTCTGCAAGAGCCGTTTCCTGAAATGGAAATAAAGTAACTCTCATTTATGAATCCCTCCTACTTCCCAACACAAAGTTATCAATGTAATCTCGGTATAGTTGGTATGTATTTTTTATTTTTATGCCATCAGTCATTTCGCGGAAAGCTTCCTCCGAGTTTGTTACAAAATATACCACTTTAATATTATTTACTTCTGAAATCTTTTTTGCAAACTCGGCATATTTTGCTTCATCAACCAGAACTGCAAAGCCGTTTTGAGGAAGAATTAACATTAGACTGTAGAGAGTTTGCCGGACACGCAGAAAGGATCTATAATAAAAGATAAGAAAGGGCGTGTTAAGGCAATGAGTAAATTTACAGAAGAATATAAAAAAGATATAGTAAAGCTTGTTACAGAATTAGGTAAAAAGCCAGTAGATGTAGCCAAAGATATAGGAGTAAGTGCTACAGCAGTTAGAAGATGGGTCAAGCAATATAGTGAACATGGAGAAGACGCCTTTCCCGGCAAAGGAAATCTTCGGCCAGCTGATGCCGATCAAAAAGCATTAGAAAAAAAGATTAAAGACTTAGAGGTTGAAAATGCAATATTAAAAAAAGCCATGGCCATCTTCAGCAGAGACGTGAAATAAAGTATTTAATAATAAAAGAACTTAGCTCCGAATTTCCCGTCAAGAAGATGTGCCAAATCTTAGAAATAGGTAGGAGCACATACTATGAGTGGCTTAATAGGCCTATAAGTCATCGTGAATTAAACGACAGAGATCTGATTACTCACATAAAAGAAATATTTGATGAGTCAGATAGCACCTATGGTCACAGAAGAATAAAAAGACAATTAAGAAAAAAAGGCATAAAAACAAGCAACCAGCGAGTAAGACGACTTATGAAGGAATATGGGTTAATTAGTGTTCTAAGATCTAGATACAAAGCTACTACCAATTCAAATCACAACTATCCAGTAGCTCCTAACTTATTAAACAAAGATTTTAAAGCTGAAAAAATTAACCAAAAGTGGGTTGGAGATATTACCTTTATAGCAACTCAAGAAGGCTGGCTCTACTTAGCTGCAATTGAAGACCTATACCACAAAAAAATAGTTGGTTGGGCATTAGATAGCAGAATGACAAAACAGCTAACAATTAGTGCACTAGAGATGGCAATAAAAAGAGAGAAGCCTCAAAAAGGACTTATATTTCATTCAGATCGCGGCTCACAGTATGCAGCCTATGATTATCAGGACAAGCTTAGAGAAAATGGCATAAGACAAAGCATGAGTGCAAAAGGAGACTGCTATGATAATGCCTGTATGGAATCCTTTTTTGCCACATTAAAGAAAGACCTGGTTCATAGAAGGCGTTTTAAGACCCGAGAAGAAGCAAGATTAGCAATAATTAACTATATAGAGACTTGGTATAATTCAAAAAGGTCTCACAGCAGCTTAGACTACATGTCACCCATGGAATATGAAAGATATCACAGAGAGACCCAGTCACTAGTAGCTTAAAGAGCCACAGACATTGCAGGCAGTCAAGGGCCGGCTTTAGCCGGGCGAAGCTTTACCCTTTACTGCCACGAAGCCAATACCCTATTGTTAGGTGGTCTTGCAAAGCATGACCACCTGCCTACCGGCGAGGGCGGGTGTGGGCAGAGCCCACAAAATAGATAAAAAGAGAAACAGAGCATTTGTATGAAATAAAGAGAAAAGGGAACTTTATGCGTGTCCAGCTAGGCCTGAGCACTCCACATATCTGGTTCTTCATCGCTGTTTATTTCTGGCCTCCGGCCGATAGCACCGGATTTTAGCCAAAGCAATGGTAATATTTCGCGGAATTGTTGACCTAGTGATACGCTGTTTTTATCTAAAAAACCTAGTTTAAAATACTCAACATTTGCAGGAAAACCATCGCTCATGGGACGTTTAACTTGCAATGTTACATTCATTGGACCGAGCAAGTTTGATACCTGTGCTTTAATTTCCTTGAAAGTGGCAGCAGATTTTACCACTATATAAAAGTCTGTGATGTGGTCTTGATCTTCTAAAGCTTCCAGCCATTCATTAACAGCATTTACATCAAACAAGATAGTCGCCGAATGTTTATCCGAAACAATAAATTTACTATCTGCTTTGACTAATGATTGTGGTAATTGCGACTTTCCATCCTTACCGCGTAGCAAAGAAACAAGCTGCTTTTTTGCATTAGTTGTTAGTTCCGTAGGATTATCAATAAAGCCAAGCTGATAGAATGAACGCTCTACCTCTTTTGATACTGTTTGGTTTGTGTAATACTCTCCTGATAGGATAGTGCCATCATCACGTTTTCCAAGGATACTATATTTTATCCTAGGCCAAGTAACCGAGCGACATATACCATGTTTTTCCCATTCTGGGTCGCCAGGTTGATATCCTTGTTCGCGTAAAGCTTTTGATTCTGCGTCTGATACTTCGTTATTTGTTACTAAAATACAACGACGGTTACCATTATCCTCTACGTTTAGTAAATTTACCGCATGGAGCGTTGTTCCACTACCAGCAAAAAAGTCGACAATTAAAGCATTTTTCTTTCCTGATACAGCGAATAACAATGCATCATGGACAGCATAGAGTGATTTTGGGTAAGAAAAACCGCCACCAATTATGGTTTTAAGCATATCTGTACCATGGGCTTCTGCATTATATAAAGGATCAGTCCAAACCGTTTTTGGAGGTTCGCTTTCTCTACGTAAAATAATTTCTATTCGATTTCCTCTTTTTTCAATAAACATTCTATCTTTTACTGATTCTACGGTATCACGTCCATATCGCCATTTCTTTTCAATGCCATTCTTATCAATTGGCCAAACATAAATTGTACCATCTGCATTATATTCTACTTGAGCTGTAGGGTGTAACTCTTCATCGAGTAAATCACCAAAACCGATGATGTTATAGTTAGAGTCTAGAATTACTGGATAAAAACATGTTGCACCTTCGTAGCGACCTGAAGTGCTTCCCCAACGTCTTAAATTATATACATCTCCACCAGTATGTTGCTTGCGAAAAATAGTACTTTCTGATGAATATGAAAATATTGCATATTCATGAGTCACAGAAAATTTTTTGCCCTGAGTTCCGCCGGGATTATGCTGAATGGTTATGCAGGTATGAGTTAGGTTTGGAAAAATTTCGTGAAGGAGAATCCATAGATGAGCATATTCATTGTCATCTATTGTAGTAATCAAAACACCATCATCAGCAAGTATTCTTTTTGCTATCTTTAAACGTTTCTGCATCATGGATAGCCATTTACTATGACGCCAATTATCAGTGGAATCAACATAATCATTATTATATTTCCAATCCCGAGCACCGGTATTGTATGGTGGATCTATATAAATGCAGTCTACTTTCTTTGGATATAAATATTCTAATAACTGGAGAGCGTGGTAATTATCTGCTTCAATAATAGTGTGCCATAAATTACTGTCAGGTGCATTCTCTACAGCAGCAATTGGCTGAAGCATGGGGAAAATAGGTTCTCCAAATTGAGCAACTGAAACCAACTCCGAAACTGGGATATTTCTAGTATCACCTGTTGTTTTGTTGCGGCAAAGGGCAATATCCTCTTCTATTTTTAACACCGTATACAAATCGTTAATATGACCTGTTTTGAGTGCAACCGTCGAGCCACGTTTTACAGGAACATCATAAAGAGGAGTACATTCAGGAATGTGCTCTTCAAATACAAGACCAAATTTTTTATTTTTTGATAAGCGGGCAAATTCCTGTTCTAATCGATCACGCAAAGAAGTGTCAGGAATTTGACGCAGTAAATCATTGATTGCAGCCATATTTTTCATCCTCCTAATATTTAATCATTCGATTCGTATTTACTCCACGAACGACCAAATAGTTCATTACCATCTGATAATCGCAAGATTGCTGTTTCTTCTAAAATCTTGTGCGCTTTCTCAGTTGTAGAATCAGCTTTATCAAACGCAATGAAAACCTGGCGATTACTGGATTGATAACGTTCCAATATATGTTCTAAGTGTATATCCTCAATACGTTTAAGGATATTGGAGTCGTGGATAAGTGCAGGGATTGGACGTAGTTCAAGTATAGTTAAATCGTATATAACTAGGCTCTTGAAAGCGGTTCCCTCACTTGTGTTTCCGGGTGTTTCAAATATAATTTCCTTTTGAGGAGTTATCTGCAAAAGTGGGGCGATTTCCTGCTGTTCAGTTACTACGTCGTTAATCATTTTCATTCGTAGGTTAATGTTATCTTGTATTTCATGTATTATTTCGGTTTGTTGCAGCAGCAAATCTTTTAATTTCCTCTCCGCTTCAATGCGAGCTTCTTGAAGCTCTTTCTGACGAATTAAATCCGCCGTTTCTTCTTCAAGTCTATCAATTGTTTTAGACACATTAACACACTGTGATAGTATTCTCTCTGACATTTCCTTAGCTAAGCCAGTTTCTTTAATTTTTCTATTAAGGCGATTTATTTCTTTATCATATTGATCAATTATTTGCTGCAAACGCTCAATTTCCTGATTCATCTCTTCGCCTAAAATTTCTCTAATTTTCTCATGAAAATATTCAATCTTTTCAAATGCTGCTATATTAGCATTTGGGAAAAAGTGTAACAATGAATCAAATTCACTTGCGATTTCGGCCTTACTATCAGCTATATTGCTCGTAATAGCATTAAGCTGCGATTGCAAGCGATTACGTTTGCGAATAAAACTATTCAATTCTTTTTGAATTGCAGTTATTTGTTCGAATGTATGTGTATCAAACCCAAAAACTGCTAATTGCGCTTCTTCGTTGTTTTTCATTAATTTTTGAAGCCTTTTCTTTAAAGACTCGATCATTTTTTGATTGGTTTCGATTTTTTCTATATCCACTCTCTGATGTTGGCGGTATTTGAGCTGCGAAAATTTAATCCCAAGTTCTTCTTCCATGCTCTTAATCGCAGATAGAATTTCATAATGCCCAAAAAGTTTTAATAAAAAATCGACTGCCTTTTCATCTTGTTCACGAGGTTTTACAAGTAATGGATACTTTTCAAGCGTATTTTCGCGCCCATAAATGCGGAAAAAACGCTCAGTTATATCTGAAAATGTAAGAGAGGGGATACCAACTTTATATTCTTGAAATAGAAAGCTACGAAATTCATCAAGTGTCAATTTTGTAATAAAATGTCCGTCCTTATCACTTCGATATACATTTTTAGTATCTTCAGTACTTCTATAAAAATAGTACGGTTGTCCTTCAAACTCGTAAGTGAAATGGATGGTATGTGGGCCTATTTCCTTTTTTATATCATCCGACATGGAGTAGTATCTGTCACCGCCGAATGCATAATCTATAACCCACAGAAATGTTGATTTTCCTATTGCATTAGTACCGCTGGAACTGCCCAAAACCGTGTTTAATCCTTCATTAAGTTTTATCACTTGATGATTTGGAGCAAATTTATCGCATCGTATCTCTTTTAACATAGCGCAGTACCCTCTTTTCCTCAATTAGTTTAATTCTGCCTAATGCAAACAAGCAGTCTAAAGCACTTAGAAAATCAGCCATGTTTTTTTGGCGTGGCATGGTTCGTTCAAATAATTCTTTTGGGGACATATCTTGCTGTGACAATGCTTCTAAAATACCTGGAAAAAGCGCAATAATACTGTTTGAATATGATGTTACTTTATTTGGTAATCTCATCGAACACCTCACACCTTTGCACGAAGTAGGAGATTATTATCTCACAAGCCTCTCTGTATTTACGACCGGTCTTTTCAAATAATGTCTCAACAAGGAGGTTGTAAATAGCACTTTGTGAAATCTGTGATTCACTAGCATCTTCATACATCCGTTTAATACTTTTAGCAAATCTATCCACATTTAATTTATTTTCTCCGGCTAACCGATCTAATGTATCATTTACTCCTTCATAAAACCGTCTAACATCAAAAAGCACTCTTTCTTTCAGGCGTTTTTCAGTAATTTTATTTTCAACCTTAATAGGTTCCATTTTGAGTTGTGTATCGGCTGTAACATCCATTAGATCAACTTCTCGAAGTACTTGTTCAATTTGCTTTTCTATTTCATGTCTTGATGTAGCATCTCTTGCCTTAACAAGTATTTCTAAGTCATGCTTGTCGGATAATAAAGCCAATTTATCTTCTTCAGATAAATTTCGAATTTCGCGTTCACAGTCAACACATAGAATAATATCGTCAGTTTCTGAAAGGCGAACGATCTTAGCGTAGTTAATATCGTTGCCTTCTTTTTTTATACCAAGAATTCTACCGCACTTTTGGCATCTGCCGCCCGTTTCAGCTAGTAGCACCAAAGCTCGAGCATCGATCGCAACTTCATTAGCGGCTTCCATAGAAAAATTATTGTAAGTTGTAATAAATTTAATGCTTTTCTTTTGAGTTTCAAAGGATTGTATGTACTCATCGGTTATCTCTCTTACACTATTTTCACAATTCCTGTTTTCGACATTAAGTACTGTATAAAGAAATATTCCGGCAAGAAAGTCTTCCAGAACAAATGAATTACAGCTAACAATATCCTCCTTTGTCATGTTATTTACTTTCTCAACAATTGTTTCAGGTTCGATTGTGTCATCAGAAGCAATGATGTCCTTCAATGCAAGAACTATTAGGCTATTTTTATTACTATCCAACATGGGGAGGACTTTCTCCTTAAAGAAAACCGAAATATCACGAGCATCTACATCCGGAGCAGCATCGGTTACAACAGGTGAAAGATTTTTTTTACCTAATATCAAATCTGAAACGGTGCCATCATCGCTGCGAATATCATAAGTAGGCGCAATAGAAAGCAGCATGGTACCGCACAATTGCTTTTGTGTTACTCTTTTTGCCATGCAAATCTTTAAAATTGTTGCAAAAGTGCCAAAACATAGCTTCTTCATGTATTGCGCCCTCCTGTTATTTTGTTTTATTGGTTGGAATATCGTCGTCAACATAGTCGACAATATCGCCTATGTTGACATCAAGAGCTTTACAGATTCTTCCTAACACATCCATGCTTACCGGCAAATCTTTACTCAACTTCGCTATTGTTGTCGATGTTAAATTCGTCATCGCCATCAGATCTTTTTTCATCATCTTTTTATCAATTAATAGTTTCCAAAGTTTATTATAACTAAATGCCATTTTAATCGCCTCCAAGCACTATTGGATGGTATTCCCAACAGGTTATTTATTATTATAGCAATTAACTATACAAATTACAATTAGTTATTTATATATACAAACTTCGGCTTTACAAACGCTTATGTTAGTTTTGTTCCAAAAATAAATGGAGATTTGCGGAGTTTCAGCGGAGTAACAGCGGAGTCATAGCCGAGGACTTCAGGTGCTCGAATTAATAAAATTTAGATAGACGGCGGAACAAAGCTGTAATTTAAGAAAAAGGAGGGTAACTCATGAAAGATATTCGCGATTTCAATGGTCGCTTAGTCTGTAAAGCTGACGCAGCCACAGGTCTTGTAGAAGTTGCATATAAACGATGTAAAACCAGTACACAGATACCTATCGGAGGAAGATTGAAGATTGAACGTGATGGGGTTGTCACAATAATCAAACGAATAAATGATGCTGCTTTTCATGTAGAAAGCTATGTCTGCGCAGCATAAGACGTTAATCAACTAAATAGAAAATCCGCGGAGCTGCATGACGGCCAGGATTAATTCTCATACCAGAGAATTATCCCGGCCGTCATTTTTTGTTCTACGGATTTTCGGCTCCTGCGGATTTCAAAAATCTGAAATTCAAGGAGCTGAGAAAAATGAAAATCAAATATCACTTCAACACTGAAACCATTGAAATTGAAGTATCTGAAGAGTGGGGAGAAATTCTGGTCGAACTTGACCGTCAGGAATACAACATTAACCATAAAGAGACTCGCCGACATACATCACTTGATGCAATGAAATATGAGGGAGAGATTTTCGCAAGCAATACCGACATTGCCGCAGAGTACATAAGAACTCAAGAAAATGAGACATTGCTAAAAGCCATCGATAGTCTTCTCCCACAGCAAAAAGAACTGGTACGAAGGGTGTACTTCAATAATGAATCCCTTGCTTCAATAGCACGAGAAGAAGGGGTCAGTAAGATGGCTATTACAAACCGCATGAAAAAGATCCATGAAAAACTAAAAAAAATTTTGAGTTAGGGGATTTACTTTTACTGTTTTCGTGGCCTAACAGTGAGGGCCAAAACATCAGTCCTAAGAAAGATGAGGTGAAAAGAGCATATGAAACACAAACTCAAAATCAATATCTCGGATAATGACAGAGATTTAGGTATTGTGAAATGTCGCAATGTCACTCTACGAGAAAGGTTTTTGCAATATCTGCTGGGGAGAAAACAGAGAGTAACGATTATTGTTCCTGGTAACAGTGTAAAGTCTGTCGATATCCGCGAAGTTTCGGAGGTAGATGATCTTGATGCATTCTAAACGCGAAGAAATTATTCCAATGCCCATAAAGGGCAGACCATATAAGCATCAGATTCGTGCTTTCAATTTCATCTGCAGTCTATTTGGGCTTTTGAAGGGTGGTGGTGTTTCTGCCATTTCCGGATGGGGTGCAGCGCTCCTGATGGAAATGGGCTGAAAAGCACCGGGAAAACTCTTGTCTCAATCGCCATTATAGGAGCATTGCTTGCTGCAGGAAGAATAAAACGTGTGCTGATTGTTGCGCCACTTTCCATTCTGGGAGTGTGGGAAGACGAATTTAAACGGTTCGCAGATTTTCCATATCAGCTTGTAGTCCTTAATGGCACGATTCAGAAGAAAATCCAACAGCTAAGATTTTTAACTGGCGAAGGTATCCATGTGGTGGTAGTCAACTATGAATCAGCGTGGCGAATGGAAAAGGAACTGGCAAACTGGCATCCTGACCTTATCATTGCCGATGAAGGACACAAAATTAAAACTCATAATACAGCGGTTTCAAAAGCAATGCACCGGTTGGGCTTGCTTGCCCGGTGTCGGCTCTTGCTGACAGGAACGGTTATAACCAACAAAGCCATAGATGTATTCAGCCAGTACAAGTTTCTTGATCCTCGTATCTTTGGAAATAGCTTCTATGCATTCCGAAACCGGTATTTCAACATGGTTGGCTATGGCAACCATACGCCAGTGCTGAAAAAATCAATGGAACAGGATTTGATGAAAAGGATCCACAGCATCGCCTTCCGGGCGACCAAAGCGGAGTGCCTGGATTTGCCGGAAACCACCGATATTATTCGCCATATTGAGCTTGAGCCTGTCACTTTAAAGAAATATAAAGAGCTTGTCAAACAAAGCTATACTGAGCTGTCAGCAGGAGAAGTAACAGCTACAAACATACTGACACGCTTGCTTCGTCTTTCGCAATTAACCGGCGGCTTCATCGGAAGCGATGACGGTGGGAAAATCGAGCAAGTCAGTGATGCCAAGTTGAAAGCTCTTGAAGATATCCTTGAAAGCAGTATTCAAGAAGGACATAAGCTGGTTGTCATAGCAAGGTTTATCCCTGAAATTCATGCTATATGCAGGTTGCTGGAGAAAAAGAACATCGGCTATGCGTGTATTTATGGTGCGACTAAGGATCGCCAAGAGCAAGTAAACCGGTTTCAATGTGATCCCGACTGCATGGTGTTTGTAGGCCAGATTGCAACCGCTGGACTCGGTATTACGCTGACTGCTGCAAGCACAATGGTATTTTACTCCCTTGATTATTCCATGTCGAATTTCGAGCAGACAAAGGCCCGCATCCATAGAGTTGGACAGAAGAATGGCTGCACATATATCTACCTTATTGCCAAGGGTACTGTGGATTCAAAAATCCTGACTGCCCTACGCAATAAGGCAGATCTTGCAAAAATGCTTATAGACGACTACCGCAAAGGAGCAAATCCTTTTGCCCCAGAGGGAGGTGAAAGCTATGAGCGATAATGCGATGTTTGAACTTGCTGACCGTCTTAAGGAGCTTCGCGATGCAAAAAAGGCCGCGGAAGAGGAACTAAAAAGCATTAATGCAGAGATTGACGATGTTGAATACCGCCTGTCTGAGCTGATGATCAGCAGTGAGACGCAAAACTTCACAAGAGCAGGAACAATGTTCTGCCTTTCAACGACAACAAGAGCCAGTGCTGCCGCAGGCATGAAGGAAGAACTGTTTGACGCTCTGCGCAGTAAAGGCTTTGGAGAACTCATCTATGAAACAGTCAATGCAAATTCCCTGTCAGCATTTGTTAAAGAACAGATTGCGGAGAATGGGGACGAGCTTCCGGACTGGCTGAAAGGCCTTGTGAATGTCTTCGAAAAGACAACAGTAACTGTGCGGAAAGCAGCAAGATAAATAGCTTCAGAAAGCAATGCTCCAATATCAATGTTCAAGGAATAACTGTTCGAAGAACAATGCTTCAAAGAACAATGATATAGATTACATTTCAAATTCATATCAAATTCATATTTACGGAGGTATAAAAGCATGAAAAACAATGAACTCGTAACTATTAGCGAAAATACAGGTTTTCTTCAGCTCGCTGATTTCAATCTTGACGAGGCAATGGCATCAGAACTTGACGGTCTTGACATGACTTTTGAACGCATAAAAATCCCGTCCGCAGGCAGCACAGTATTTGAAGTGCCTGGTGAGAATCCCGGAGAACCTGATACTGTCAAGGAATTCTCAGCGGTAATTCTTTATCATCATCCACTTTATGCATACTACAAGGACAAGTATACCGGAGGCAGTAACCCACCGGATTGCGGAAGCTTTGATGGTATAACCGGCGAAGGAGACCCCGGAGGAAGCTGTTCTAAATGCCCATATAATCAGTTCGGTTCGGGGGAAAACGGCAGCAAAGCTTGCAAGAACCGCCGCAGGATATATGTACTGCGTGAAGGGGAGATTTTTCCGTTGATACTCTCATTGCCAACAGGATCGTTGAAAGAGTTTTCCCGCTACATCAAAAGGCTGCTTTCTAAAGGTAAAAAATCGAACAGCGTAGTTACCCGCTTTTCATTGAAAAAGGCGACTAACTCAAGCGGTATCACCTATTCCCAAGCTCAGTTTGCTGTAGATCGGGATCTGACCGCTGACGAATATGCGTTGATATCCAAGCTTTCCGAGCAGGTCAAAGCATTCAGTACCCGAGTCGGCCATGACACTGAACCTGCCGGTGAAGAGGTAATAAATGTAGACCCTGAATCAGGTGAAATTACTGAGCCGCTTAAGTGATCAAAGGCCCTATCGGAGGAACTTTCTATCTCCGATAGGGCGGAAAGGAGAACCGCATGGGATACAAATGTGTTTATATGCTATCTGAAATACAAGAGTATCTGAAAAACACTGTCCTATTTGCTTTCGATTTTGAAACCTCGCCTTGCGATAAATGGAGGAACGATAAAAGTGCAGCTCTGGATGCTCATAAAGCAGATATTACAGGAATCAGTTTTTCAGTATCAGAAGGGACTGCTATATATGTCCCACTTAAACATCGTAGCGGGCGAAATGCAGAGAATCAGGCGGCAATATGGGATTATCTGAAATTACTATTCGAATCAAAAGATGTAATAAAAGTTGCTCATAATCTGGCTTTTGAGTCTATGTTCCTTTACGCAAGATGTATCGTCCTTCAAAAGCCTTGCTATGACACGATTGCAGCATCACAACTTACATTAAAAAGCAAGTGGGAGTTCAGAAGTCTTGCTGACAGCGGACTTAAAACGCTTGCACCTGCACTCTGCAAAGCAGAAATGACAGAATTCTCAACGGTTACTGAAGGTCGGTTTTTCGATGAATTGAACCCTCAGGATGAGAAGACTGTCCGCTACGCTTGTGCTGACAGCGACTACACTCTTCGCTTGTATCATGTTTTCAATCAGTGGTTTGATAGATTTTTACCCAAACACAGAACTATTGTGGAAGAGGTAGAATCGCCTACATCAGTATATGTCGGGATAATGAAGTATAACGGCATATTGGTGGATAAGTCAGCCATGCTGAAGAAACAAGCGGAAGCCGCAGAAAAGATTGTCAGTATCAGAAAAGAGATTGCCGGAATTATCGGCAATGTAGAGATTGGGGCAAATGCTTCAACTTCAGCATTTAAAAAATATCTTTTTGTGGATCTCGGTCTTCCGGTAATGAAAACGACCGCAAAACATCAGGAAGCTGCCGATGATGAAACCATGATCCTATTAAAAGGATGGTGTGAATCCAACAGGCCTGAACTTGCTCGCTTATTTGAACTGGTGCAGGAATACCGCAAGTGGGGAAAACTCAAATCCACCTATATAGACGGGTATCTTCGATTTATCGATGAAAATACCGGCAGGATTCATCCGGATCTTATGCCACTGGGTACAGAGACAGGGCGGTTTGCTTCAAGAAATCCGAATATGCAGAATTGTCCGCAGAAAGACAATGACCCAATAGGCGTACGAAAATTTATCATTGCACCGGAAGGAAAGGTTCTTTTATCCCTTGACTTTTCACAGATAGAACTGCGCGTCGGAGCGTTTTATTGCAGGGACAAACGTATGCTGGAAACCTATCGTACTGGCGGTGATATCCATGCTCAGACCACTTCTGTTATTTACCGCATTCCTTTTGAAGAGGCAGCAGACAAAAATGCTCCGCATTATAAAGAGCGCAGGACCATTGCAAAGAACTGCAATTTCGGTGTGTTCTATGGCCTGTTTCCTACTGGCTTACAGAGAACACTTAAATTTAAAGCTGGGCTGAACCCAACTTTGTCCGAATGTGAGACCATCATTCAAAACTTGAAATCCGGATACCCCGGTCTTGCCAAATGGCAGGATGAGGTAAAAAAGCGGGCTGCTGTAAGCTGCTATTCAGAAACATGGCTGGGCAGGCGAAGATACTTGCTGGGAATTCGGTCATCAGATTGGGGCAAGAAGTCGTTTGCCGAGCGGTGCGCATTAAATACACCTATTCAAGGTACAGCGGCAGATATTCTAAAGCTTGCCTGTGGGCGCATCATCAGTGGACTTCCCGAAAGGCTTTGGCTGAAACCTATGCTGCAGATACATGACGAGCTGGTTTTTGAATTACCGGAAGACAAGGTGGACGAAGCAGTTGTTTTTATAAAAGAGTGTATGGAAACACAACCCTTCCCTGAATTTGATGTACCTATTGTGGCAGAGGCTTCGGTAGGAAGAAATTTTGGAGAAATGAAAGAAATGGAGGATTGATATTATGACTAATTTACAGGTTTTTAAGAATACAGAATTTGGAGAACTTAAAGTACTCGTTATTGATGGAAAGGAATACTTTCCTGCAACGGATTGTGCAAGGATGCTAGGATATAGTAACCCTCGTGATGCGATACAACGCCATTGCAAACCAGACGGGGTCGTGAAACACGACGGGGTCACCTTAACTACAAATCAATATGGTGTCTCGACTGAACAGCATGTTGAACGGACTTATATTACAGAGGGAAATCTATATCGTCTCATTATACGTAGCAAACTTCCTGCTGCTGAACGCTTTGAAAGATGGGTCTTTGATGAAGTGCTGCCCACGATCAGAAAATATGGAGTTTATGCTACAGATAAAGTTATCGAAGAGATGATTTCTAATCCGGAGTATGGCATCAGGATTTTCTCTGAACTAAAGGCAGAACGCGACAGGCGGAAAGCTTTAGAAATAGAAAATGCAAAGAATAAACAGATTATCAGTGAGCTAAAGCCCAAGGCGAGCTATTATGATCTCATATTGCAAAATAAAAGCCTTGTGCCGATCAGCAAGATTGCCAAGGATTACGGAATGTCTGGCCGCGCTTTCAATAAGCTGCTTCATGAGCTTGGAGTACAGTACAAAATGGGAAACTGCTGGCTTTTATATCAGGAGTACGCCGATCAAGGATACACGCAGTCCAAGACCCACGCTATTGATGCAGAAAGAAGCGTAATGCACACATATTGGACACAAAAAGGAAGGCTATTTATCTATGACCTTCTTAAAAACAAGAAAGGTATATTGCCTGTAATCGAACGTGAACAAAAAAGCGCATAGGCAGGGGGTAATACCATGAGTATCAGCAAGTTTAACGCGGAAGGATATTACGACCCCACACCCTATGAAGCACTGCTTAGGATTGAGCGAGAGGCCAGGAAAGCGCCTTACAGACCGATGGTATTTATCTGCAGCCCATATGCTGGTGATATAGAACGTAATATCCGTAAGGCTCAGGGGTACTGCCGCTTTGCAGTGAGCAGGAATTGCATACCTATTGCTCCGCACCTCTTGTTTCCGCAGTTTATGGACGACGATGATGAACAAATGCGAAATCTGGGCTTGTACTTTGGCATGGTATTGATGTCAAAGTGCTCAGAAGTGTGGGTATTTGGCAGAAAAATTACTAAAGGGATGTCCATTGAGATTGAAAAGGCAAAGCAGCGCAGCATTCCGATTCGGTATTTTAATGAACGATGCGAGGAGGTGCGGTGTAAATGAGCATCTCATTCCCTAAAGAATTAGCAAACCGGAAGCAATGGATCTGCTGGCGTCTGGAACCAAACACAAAGGACGGAAGAGACAGTAAAATCCCTTATAATCCCTTAACTGGTAGAAAAGCCTCAAGCACTAACCCAAACGACTGGTCGACGCTTGACGATGCGATTGCGGCAAAAGAACAATACCTCTATACCGGATTAGGTTTTGTATTCGCAAAAAGCGGAGGTTTAGTGGGGATAGACATAGATCACTGCCGCGACAAAAACACTGGGGAATTAAGCGATACCGCCAAGGATATCCTTGAGCGGTTTCCGTCCTATACGGAAATCAGCCCTTCAGGAACTGGGCTTCATATTTTCTATAAAGGGGAGATGCCTGCTAAGGGCAATAAAAACACTAAAACCGGCGTTGAAATGTATGCCCACAGCAGATACTTCACAATGACTGGCGAGCGACTGCCAGGGACTCCTGATTACATTGCTGAAGATAATGGAGCTCTAGCCTGGATACATGAGAATTATATCAAAAGTAAAAAGCGGAGAGGAAAAAGCAAGAAAGACAGTAAGGTGGTTAAGCTAGAGCCGCTTACAGATGAAGAAATTCTGGAGAAAGCCCGGACAGCCGAAAACCATAAGGAATTTAATCTGCTATGGGAAGGAAAATGGCAGGAAGCAGGGTATCCGAGCCATTCCGAAGCCGACCTTGCCCTTTGCTGTATGCTAGCTTTCTGGTCAGGCAAAAACAAAGAGCAGATGGACAGGCTGTTTAGAAATTCCGGGTTATTCCGGGAAAAGTGGGATACGGTACATCATGCAAGTGGAGCAACATATGGGCAGGAGACACTGGATAAGGCCATTGAAGTCACAGAGAACGTATACAGCCGCGAAAGCGAGTCAGTTATCTTTGAACATGAGGGCAGGTATTACCGCACCAGAGGCGAAAGTGTGTATCCTATAACAAACTTTATCATTCAACCGGTGGAGATGATTGTATCAGAAGATGAAACGCAGATGACTGCTGACCTTATTACAATTCGTGATGAAATATACCGCCAGACATTTATGACTACCGACTTCAATAACATCCAAAAATTTAAAAATATCTTGAACCGCCGGACGATATCCTTAGGCTATTTTGGCTCAGAAGGAGATTTGGAACTGCTGAAAGGTTATATATCTGAAATGGAGTGGGTAAGGAAAACAGGGGTCAAGGCTCTTGGGATTTATGAGCATGGCGGGCGGATGGTATATGTTTCAACGGATGGTGCCATTGAAGCCGGAAGCAACATTGTTGAAGATATCGTGCAGCTTGATAAGTATAAAAGCATAACAACCGATATCCTAATCTTTGAGCCATTGACAAAGGAACAGCTTATTATACTTGGTGAATGGCTCCTCAGCTATAACGAACCCATAAAAACGGTATCAGTAATGGCCTGGGTGGCCGGATGCTTTATTAAACCGCATCTTAAAAAATCAGGCATCAAGTTTCCTCATTTATTGCTTGTCGGAGAACAAGGCAGCGGAAAAAGTAATACATTGGAGCGGGTTATTCTGCCGGTATTTTCGTGCAGTAAAATCCGCGCGGCTACACAGGTTACTGCATTTACACTGATGAAGGAATCTGCATCATCGAATCTGATACCGCAGTTGATGGATGAGTTCAAGCCTTCAAAGATAGATAAGTTAAGGCTAAATGCCTTATACAACCATCTTCGAGATGCATATGATGGCCATGAAGGTGTCCGCGGTAGGGCGGATCAAAGTGCTGTTACTTATGAACTGTTGGCACCTATTATTGTAGCTGGTGAGGAATCGCCGGATGAAGCGGCCATCAGAGAACGGAGCATAGAATTGCTATTCAGCAAGAAGGACTTAAAACCAGCCAGCCATAGACAAGCATTTTATAAGCTGTGTGCAAAAGCGGATCTGCTTGGCAGCTTCGGTCGGAGCCTGCTGGATATAGCACTCAGAGTATCGGTTGCTGAGGCAGAGAAGTGGTATGAGGAAGCAAAGTCAGAGATATCTGATGAGTTTCCATCTCGTATCGTCAATAATCTCGCCTGTTGCTATGCCGGACTGAGCCTAGTAAACAAACTGTGTGAATTCCTTAATGTAACGTGGGCTGAAGTATTTCCCATTAACAAAGGGGCATGTATTCGATATCTTCAAAACGGTGTGCAGGAGTACTTGCTGGATGGCGGCAGCAATAACAAGACCATTGTAGAACAGACCCTGGAAATCATGGCCCGGATGAAACTGGCTCCGAATCAAGACTACACTTTTGATAAAGATGGCAAGGTTATCGGGATTCGTTTCTGTGATGTATATGACCGCTATACCAAGTACAGACGCGATTATGCAATCACTGGTGAATGTCTTCCATATAACCAGTTTTTGAAGCAATTGAGGCAAAGTGACTTTTTTATAGAGAGCAATAAAACGATGCGTTTCGGGAATGAAACAAAAAAAGCGTGGGCTCTTGATTTCTCGATACTGAAAGAGCGATGCGATGTGAGCGGCTTTGAAATCACAGATATTGAGCCTCTTTAGTATTGAAAAAGGTAACAAGGTAACAAAAAGGTAACGCCCGAAACGCTAATGAATAGCCACTTGTTACCGATGTTACCTTTGTTACCTCAACTTTATATATACGCGCGAAAGTACCATTGCTTTTTTTAAGACTAAAAAATATAAAAATAAAAATATTTGTGTATACACCTACCCCAAAAAGAGGTAACAAGGTAACAAAATCCTGAAAAGCGCTTGGGAAGCTGATTTATGAGATGCCTTATTTGGATGTTACGAGGTTATAAGAGGGAAAAAGGTAACATTTTTGGAGGATGAGCGGTTATGTCTGAAAGAAGTATTGTGACTAAAGTACTGCGGTACTTAAAGACAGTACCGGGGTGTTTCTGTTGGAAGGAACATGGTGGTATGTACGGGACAGCGGGGATACCAGATATTATTGCCTGTGTAAATGGGCGGTTTATAGCTTTTGAAGTAAAAACCCCATCGGGAAAGACAACAAAACTGCAGGAAGCAACTATAAGGAAAATCCTCAGTGCCGGAGGTGTGGCAGCGATTGTTCATTCGGTAGATGAGGTGAAGGTTATTCTGGAAAAGCATGGCCTTCTGCAAAGAACGAAGACATAACGAACAAGGGAACAAGCACTGCAAAGCAACGAAAAAAAGCATACTGCTTCAAAGATCAAGGTTTTTTATCTTGATTTTTTGGAGGTGCGATATGCTGATTGCATGGCAGTATTTAGATAAAAAAGCGGCTGCTGTTGAAGCTTTGAAAGATTACAGCAGCATGCAGTACATTATCGAACACAGTGATGAGGATATATATGAAATTGAAACCCGTATGACAAGCCCTCATAGTGCAAAGATTACCGGAGTTCCGGGCAAACACAATCCCAAAAGCGGCGAAGAACGCCTTGCTGCTTGCCTTGACGAGATTGATGTGTTGAAAGAACGTTACAGACGGGCATTGGAATATATGGAATGGTTCAAGCCTGCTTGGGAAGCCCTGTCGGAGGAAGAACAGTTTATACTGACAGAATTTTTTGTTAATGATGTGAGCAAGACAGAAGCTGTAGCAAACATCGGAGAGAAGCTGTTTCTTGAAAGAGCACAGGTGTACCGCAGGAAGGACAAGGCACTTAATCATCTGGCACTGCTTTTATACGGGAAGTAGTAATGAGATTTCTATGAGATGTAAAACACAGGTATCCAATATATAATGATATCGTGAAAAAATGACATTAAAACGCATAAGCCCTTCGGGGCTTTTTCTTATGACATAAAACGGGAGTGAAGAAAGATGTACGATAATTGTTTTGGCAGTAACGGAAGGAATGGCTGCAATATCCTGACTGTACACAAGTGCTTGCAAGATAAATGTTCCTTCTATAAAAGCACCCAGGAGTTAGAGGAAGATAGAAAAAAGGCTTATCTTTTGCTTGCAGCTTTACCACCCGATATGCAGAGATATATTTCAGATAAGTATTATAACGGCAGGATGCCATGGGCAAAAAGTAAATGTTCTGTTTAGTATTCCAGATGAGATTTTTATGAGATGAAATTCAGTAAAAAACCAAATATAATGGTATTGTGAAAAGTTATGGATAAGCCTTCATGGGATGAACCTGTGAGGGCTTTTTTATACGCGTAAAGGAGGTGGCCAGATGCCAAGAAAACCAAAAAGGCCTTGCTCCTTTCCTGGCTGTCCTGAACTGACGGACGGAAGGTACTGTGACATGCATCAAAGGCAAATGGATGCTTATTACAGCAAATACGAACGAGATCCCCAAACAAGAAAATGCTATGGCCGGAGATGGAAACGCATCAGGGACAGATATATCTCAGAGCATCCGCTTTGCGAGGAGTGCCAAAAGTACGGAAGGCTTACACCAGCCGAAGAGGTACATCATATTATCCCTTTATCCAAAGGCGGAACCAATGCAGACAATAACCTTATGAGCCTGTGCAAACAATGTCACTCATCGATCACTGCTCGCGAAGGAGAACGATGGGCAAGACGGTAGGGGGGTCAAAATCTCTGGTGAAGCAGTTTTGTGCAACGGGCGGGGGGTCACGCGCGAAAAATCGCAGTTTCAAACGGGGTATATCCCCTGTTTATTTTTACATGAATCGAGGTGATGTGTATGGCAAAGGACGGTACCAACCGCGGCGGGGCACGTATCGGTGCAGGACAGAAGAAAAAACCTCTGGCGGATAAGATTTTGGAAGGAAATCCCGGCAGACGAAAGCTCATGGTAATGGAGTTTACGGATGCTGCGGAACTGGAAGGAGAGAGCATGCCGCCACCGAGGGATTATCTTGCTGCAAAGCAGAAGAACGGAAAAACAACACTGGCGGTGGAAATATACGAAAAAACATGGCAGTGGCTTAAGGAACGCAGGTGTGTTCACCTTATCCCTGCGCAGCTTATAGAGCAATATGCCCAGAGTGTGGCGCGGTGGATCCAGTGCGAGGAATGTATCACTGAATTTGGCTTTCTTGCTAAGCATCCGACGACTGGCAATGCCATCCCGTCACCTTATGTGGCTATGAGTCAAAGCTTCATGAAACAGGCCAATAACCTGTGGTATCAAATTTATCAAGTCGTGCGGGAAAACTGTGCTACCGAATACAAGGGGGCCACTCCCCACGATGATGTGATGGAAAAACTCCTGACAGCCAGGAGGGGTGGCTGATGCATAAAACAAATTCAATCTTTCTTAGGGAACTAAGAAAATATAAAGACCATTTAACGAAGCAGCAGTTTAAGACTCTGCGGGGACAAGTAATAAACGGAGATTGTGAGGGCGCAAAAAAGGGTCTTAAGAAAATATTGAACAGGAGAATGCAGCATGAACATACAAAAAATATCTGTTGAAAAACTTAATCCAGCAGCATACAACCCGCGCAAGGATTTAAAACCCGGCGATAAGGAATATGAAAAGCTAAAACGGTCAATAGAGGAATTTGGCTATGTGGAGCCTGTTATCTGGAACCAAAAAACAGGTAATGTGGTAGGCGGGCATCAACGCTTAAAGGTTTTGCTGGACTTGGGACAGACTGAGATAGATTGCGTCGTTGTAGATCTTGACCTGCAGAGAGAAAAAGCGCTTAATCTTGCTCTTAATAAGATTCAGGGAGAGTGGGACGAGAATAAACTGGCTGAACTGATGGCCGAGCTTGACGCAGGCGCGTTTGATGTGTCGCTCACAGGATTTGACGCTTCTGAAATAGACGAACTGCTCAACCGATGGTATGCCAAGGAAGCGGTGCAGGACAGCTTTGACATAGATAAAGCGCATGAGGAAATTGTGCAGTGCGAGCCTGTAACGAAGCGGGGCGATATCTGGCTTCTCGGGAATCATCGCTTGATGTGCGGTGACTCTACTAAGGATGAGGATTTTGAGAAGTTGATGGAAGGGTGTCACGCACAGATGGCAGTGACTTCCCCTCCATATGGGGTAGGCAAAGAATATGAAAAGGCTGGGATTGAACCATGGTTCGAGACAGTACGCCCAGTGATTAGAAACCTGTGCAAGTATGCAGATATTGTCTGCTGGAACTTAGGTGATCTCTATGCCACCGGCTCTCAGTTTATTGAACCCACCAGTGTTTACAGTGTGAATATGTTTTTGGCCAATGGTTACCGCCCTATCTGGATCCGCATTTGGAAGAAACAAGGGCAAAATTTCGGCGTAGGACCTTATCATCTTGTTTCAAACAAGCCGGTTCAGCAATATGAGTATATTTCAGCCTTCAGCAATAAAGGAGAGACTGAGGAATATAACGATCAGGAATATGTATGGCTTTCAGCCTTTGCGGGACACAGTTATAAATTTGTGAAACGGCTTACAAAGGAAGAACGCAAGAAATGGGGCTATGCTGGGATATGGGAGATGACCACTGTACGGGCAAACAAGGAGCATCCTGCAATGTTCCCTGTGGAGCTTCCATGGCGGTGCATCAAAATGCACAGCGACAAAGGCGGTATTGTGCTTGAGCCGTTCTCTGGTAGCGGAACTACTATAATTGCGGCTGAACAGACCGAGCGTAAATGCTACGCAATGGAGTTATCCCCTGTTTACTGTGATTTAGCTGTTAAGCGCTGGGAGGAATTCACCGGTGAAAAAGCCATCAAACTGGAGGGTTAAGATTTATGGATATACTGAAAATACCAACAGAAAAACTAAAACCATCTAAATATAATCCGCGGAAAGATTTAAAGCCTGGTGACCCTGAATATGAAAAATTACGTCGGTCTATTGAAGAGTTTGGATATGTAGAGCCGGTTATATGGAATAAACGCACCGGGAATATTGTCGGCGGACATCAGCGTTATAAAGTACTTACAGCTTTGGGGTATAAGGAGATCGACTGTGTTGTAGTTGATTTGGATGAACAGCGGGAAAAGGCGCTCAATGTTGCACTGAATAAAATCAGTGGCGAGTTTGATATTCCGCTTTTGACCGATCTGCTTATGGATTTAAATGAAGATGGTTTTGACGTTTCTCTTACCGGGTTTGATGCTTCGGAAATTGATGAGTTGTTCCGTGATAAAACAACCGCTAATGTCAAAGAAGATAATTTCGATACAGAAAAGGCAATTGCAGAGATTAAAACTCCGGTTACCAAAAAAGGCGACATATGGGTACTTGGCAGCCACCGTCTGATGTGCGGTGATAGCACCATGCTTTCAGATGTGCAAAAGCTGATGAACGGACAAAAGGCGAGATTTGTTTTCACTGACCCACCCTGGAATGTTGATTACGGTTCAGATACCAGGCATCCAAGCTGGAAGCCAAGACAAATTCTAAATGACAATATGAGCACCGAAGAATTCGGCGCTTTTTTATTGCGCGCTTTTAAATGCATGAAAGAGGTTTCTGAAGCCGGATGCATGACCTATGTGGTAATGAGTGCTCAGGAATGGGGCAGTTTGATGAACGTCATGCGGGAGGCAGGGTATCACTGGTCGAGCACAATTATATGGAAAAAAGACAGCTTGGTACTATCAAGAAAGGACTATCATACCCAGTACGAGCCGATCTGGTACGGTTGGCTTGAAGGAACACGCCTTTGCCCGCTTAAAGACCGTAAACAGTCAGATGTTTGGGAGATACCCCGTCCTAAAGTATCGGAGGAGCACCCTACCATGAAGCCGGTATCGCTTGTAGCAAAGGCAATGCTCAATAGTTCCCATATTGGAGATTTAACTCTTGACCTGTTCGGTGGTTCTGGTACGACAATGATTGCAGCGCAGCAGACCGGGCGGGTTTGTTTTATGATGGAGCTTGACTCGAAATACTGCGATGTGATTGTAAAGCGCTATGTTTCACAATTTGGCGCAGATTCAGTATTCTTGGTAACAGGTAGTAGAAAAATACCTTACGCGGAAACACAGATTGATTAAAAATGTCCTTGCTTTCCCCTCAAAACAGAGCGTTAATGTACCCCGCCAATAAAGAAAGGTGGGATTTTTTATGATCATCAGAGCAATTTCAGCTTTTCCGGAGGGAGGTGTACGGAATGAGAAATAACAGCTTCCGCTTTTCACAGAAGGTTGCCGGCCAGGAGAGGAAAGTCATTGCCGCAATAATCGCCGAGGCCCTCGGAGGCCAGGTGCGCTATGCCGGAGCGCCGGGCTTTACCTACGAAGCTGATGGCTGGACGGTTGACAGGGACAGCGTGGTGCATTCGCCGGAAATCGGCCTTGACAAAATCAAAAGCGTCAGGCCGGTGATCGACGCGATGAATATCGCCGGGCTGTCAGCGGAGGAAAACATGACGATTGCGCTTGCTTTGCACGGCTTTGGCGAGGCGAGCCTTGAAAACCTTAAAAACCTGCTGGCAAGCAAGGAAACGCTGCTCAAGAAAGCGCTGTCTGTCAAGCGCAATATTGAAGTTTCGGCTGAAAACGGCGAAATCACATTCCCTTTTTGGAATGCGACTTTAAATGCCGACGAGGTGCAGACATATATCACGCTTGCAAGGCAGATGGCGGAACAGGCCGGGACACAAAAGCGCGTGCTGGCTGCCGAAAAACCGGCGGACAATGAAAAGTATGCCTTCCGCTGCTTCCTGCTTAGGCTGGGGTTTATCGGGGATGAATTCAGAACTGAGCGCAAGGTGCTGCTTTCAAGGCTGTCCGGCAACGGGGCGTACCGGAAAGGCAGAGCAAAGGCGGCGGATGGAGATGACTGATTTTCAAAACACCGCCTTCTTTGTGCGGCGTCCGTTTGCGATCGAGGATTTGAGAAAACCGCATCCGCATAAGGAGGAAAAGCCTTTTGCGGTTGTGAAAACTATCGGGCTTTCAAAGATTGACTATGAGAACTTTATTGCCGATCTGTGCGTCGGCCGCCGGTTTATCGAGGAAAATAAGGAACTCTGCCGCATTGACGAAGACGGGGTATGGCAATGCCTGCTGGTACAGCGGCGCGGGCGGCCGGACGGAGTCCTGGTGATGCCGGACGACACGGATTATCCCAAATACGCCGCATATTATCCGGGAGGAGAGGATTGAAAGATGAGCGCAGGAGGCTTTCCTTCAAAAGAAACTGTTCAAAGGCTGAGAGAGGAATATCCGCCCGGAACGCGCGTGGAGCTCATCCGCATGGATGATCCGTACGCCGCGCTGAAACCGGGAGATCAAGGCACTGTTTCATTTGTGGATGATATAGGGACTATTTTTGTGGATTGGGACTGCGGTTCAACCCTCGGCGCGGCCTATGGCGCGGACATGATCAGAAAGCTGTAAATGTACACAAATTAAGACGCGAAAAATTGCTCAAAATCCTGCGGAAACTCATGCAGAATTGCCTTGCTATCCTGTGTTTTCAATGGCCTAATGTACACTGCCGAAGGGCAGAAAACACAGAGAAAGCGAGGAGAATGGCGCAATGCTTGAAACGAGATTCGGGATCGAGGTAGAATTTACAGGTATTACAAGGGCGCAGGCGGCAAAGGTCGCCGCGGAGTTTTTGGGCGGGAGGGTCGAAAGCGGCAGCGACTACTACAACACGCAGAAAGTTATCGCGCCGGACGGACGGGTTTGGAAATTCATGAGCGACGGGAGCATCCGGACGCAGAAAAAGGAACGCGGCCGGATTGTGGAGGCGGGCTGGGAATACAGCGTGGAGCTGGTAAGCCCCATACTCACCTACCGGGAGGACATTGAAACCCTGCAGGAGCTGATCAGGAGGTTCCGCAAGGCGGGCGGCTTCAGCAACAGCAGTGCAGGAATTCATGTCCATCTTGACAGCGCAAACCACACGCCAAGAAGCATCCGCAACTTCATCAACATCATTGCCAGCAAGAACGACCTGCTCTACAAGGCGCTGCAGATTGAGCCGGAAAGGATGCGTTTTTGCAAGAAGATGGACGCGGCGCTGGTGGAGAAGATAAACCGCCGCAAGCCGAAGACCATGGCGGCCATTGAGAGCATCTGGTATGAGGGTTACAGCGAAAGCCGCAGCCAGCGATATCATGGAAGTCGGTACTATTTTCTCAATCTGCACAGCTTTTTCAACGGCAACGGTACGATCGAGCTTCGCGGCTTCAACAGCGAACTCCACGCCGGGATAATAAGGAGCTACATCGTCCTTGCCTTGGCGCTCAACCATCAGGCGCTGACGCAAAAATGCGCTTCCAGCAAAAAGCCGCAGGTCGAGAACGAGAAGTTTGCCATGCGGACATATCTCAACCGCATAGGACTTATTGGTGATGAGTTCAAAAATTGTCGGGAGCACCTTTGCAAACACTTGGGCGGCAACGCGGCATGGCGGTTTCGGGCGGCATAGATAGACAAGCGCAGGGGCGGATCTCCGCCCCTGCCTTGGTAAATACAAGGAGGATGATACGATGAGCAAAGAAAAAGGAACCATATATTTAGCATACGGAAGCAATCTGAACTTAAGGCAGATGGCATACCGCTGCCCGACGGCAAAAGTGCTGGGGAGTGCAAAACTCACAGGCTACCGGCTGTTATTCCGGGGCGGCAATGGAGGCGCGGTGGCGACGATAGAAAGGCAAAAAGGCGGAAGCGTGCCGGTACTGCTCTGGAGAATCACGCCTTATGACGAGGAAGCGCTGGACCGCTATGAAGGCTATCCGCATCTATACCGGAAAGAAACGGTTAAGGTGCGTTTCAAAGGACAGTGGTTGTCCGCAATGGTGTATATCATGGATGAAGGTAGACATTTGGGAGCACCGGGTCGTTACTATTACGAGGTAATCCGGCAGGGATATATGGACGCGGGCTTTGATATTTCCGTTCTCAATAAAGCGGTGCGGGATTCGGCGGCGCAGGAGACGGGAGATATAGGGAAAGACGCCGCCGGCATAGAAATTTCATAGAAATCCACTTGATGAGAGGAACTTCGTAAGGAGGTTCCTTTTTTCTTGTTCACTTTCAGGAAGGGAGGCGGCAAAGCTGCGGAAGTTAAAGCGATATAAGCCAACCAAGTTTATGGCGGAAGGTTCCCGATACGACAAGGAAGCGGCGGACGCCGCCGTTGCCTTTATAAACTGCCTGAAGCATACCAAGGGCGAATGGTACGGGATGCCCTTTGAGCTTATTGACTGGCAGGAGCAGATTGTCCGGGATATATTCGGCGTCTTGAAACCGAACGGATACCGGCAGTTCAACACTGCCTATATAGAAATCCCAAAAAAACAGGGGAAGAGCGAGCTTGCGGCGGCCATCGCCTTATACCTTACCTGCGGTGATTTCGAGCATGGCGGCGAGGTTTACGGATGTGCATCTGACCGTCAGCAGGCATCCATTGTTTTCGATGTTGCAGTAGATATGGTGGAACAGTGTCCGGCATTAAAGTCTCGAATTAAACCAATGCTGTCGCAGAAGCGGCTGGTATATAAACCGTTAGGCAGTTTTTATCAGGTGCTTTCAGCGGAGGCATATACGAAACATGGGCTAAACGTCCATGGTGTGGTATTTGACGAACTTCATGCCCAGCCAAACAGGGATCTTTATGATGTAATGCTTCACGGATCTGGCGATGCAAGAAAACAGCCGCTGTTTTTCCTGATTACAACTGCTGGCACAGACCGCAATTCCATCTGCTGGGAAGTACATCAAAAGGCTGAGGATATTCTTCAAGGGCGTAAGATAGATCCGACTTTCTACCCTGTTATCTACAGCGCAGCCGATACCGATGACTGGACAAGTGAAAAGGTATGGAGAAAGGTTAACCCGTCACTGGGCATTACAGTCGACATCGAAAAATTGAGGGTGGCTTGTGAAAATGCCAAGCAAAATCCTGCAGAGGAAAATTTATTCCGTCAGCTCCGCTTAAATCAGTGGGTGAAACAATCGGTGCGCTGGATGCCAATGGATAAATGGGATAAGTGTGCGTTTCCTGTTGATGCAGAAAAATTGCGCGGCAGAACCTGTTACGGAGGACTTGACCTGTCATCTACTACCGATATTACCGCCTTTGTGCTGGTGTTTCCACCGCTTGATGAATCTGATAAATATCAGATTCTACCTTTTTTCTGGATACCGGAGGAGAATATTGATCAGCGTGTGCGGAGAGATCATGTGCCTTATGATGTCTGGGAGAGGCAAGGCTTTTTATATACCACTGAGGGTAACGTCGTGCATTATGGCTTTATCGAAACCTTTATTGAGGAACTCGGAATGAAATATAACATTAAGGAAATAGCCTTTGACCGCTGGGGCGCAATTCAGATGACGCAAAACCTCGAGGCTTTGGGGTTTACGGTTGTTCCATTCGGTCAGGGTTTCAAGGATATGTCGCCGCCTACAAAAGAGTTGATGAAGCTGACATTGGAAGAACGCATCGCCCATGGTGGTAATCCAGTACTGCGGTGGATGATGGACAATATCTATGTCAAAACCGATCCCGCCGGAAACATTAAGCCGGATAAAGAAAAATCCACCGAGAGAATAGATGGTGCGGTAGCGTTAATTATGGCGCTTGACCGCGCGTTAAGGCATGACGGGGATGAACGCAACGGATCAATTTATGATGAAAGGGGGCTGTTGATTATATGAGTGTATTTTCCCGTTTGTTCAAAGCAAGGGATAAGCCGAAAAACAGCCTGTTCGGTAATGCATATAGCTTTTTCTTCGGCGGCACATCCAGCGGAAAAGCTGTCAATGAGCGGACTGCTATGCAGACAACTGCAGTGTATGCCTGTGTAAGGATACTTGCAGAAGCCATCGCCGGGCTTCCGCTTCATGTGTACCGCTATAAAGAAGACGGTGGCAAAGAAAAAGCGCTGACCCACCCGCTCTATTATTTACTCCATGACGAACCAAACCCTGAGATGACTTCATTCGTGTTCCGAGAAACACTGATGAGTCATCTTCTTTTATGGGGAAATGCTTACGCTCAAATTATTAGGGACGGTTCCGGACGAGTGCTGGCGCTTTATCCACTTTTGCCAAACAAAATGACGGTAGACAGGGCTCCAAACGGAGAACTGTTTTACACTTATCGGCGCGACAGCGATGAGAGCAGGGTTAATCCAAAAGCAGGCCTTATATACCTACGAAGTGATGAGGTTCTTCACATCCCGGGACTCGGTTTTGACGGACTGATCGGATACTCCCCTATTGCTATGGCCAAGAACGCCATAGGCATGGCTATTGCCTGTGAGGAGTATGGTGCATCCTTTTTTGCCAATGGTGCAAATCCGGGTGGCGTTCTGGAACATCCCGGCGTATTAAAGGATCCGGCAAAGGTGCGAGAAAGCTGGAACGCTGTTTATCAAGGCAGTGCCAACGCCCACCGCATTGCCGTTCTGGAAGAGGGCATGAAATTCCAGCAGATCGGCATCCCGCCGGAGCAGGCACAGTTTTTGGAGACAAGAAAGTTCCAGATAAACGAAATTGCCCGGATATTCCGCGTGCCTCCCCATATGGTTGGAGACCTTGAGAAGTCGAGCTTTTCAAACATCGAGCAGCAGTCGCTGGAGTTTGTCAAATATACACTTGATCCATGGGTGGTGCGATGGGAGCAGGCCATCCAAAAGGCGCTGCTTTTGCCGTCGGAGAAGCGGACATACTTTGTCAAGTTCAACGTGGACGGCCTTCTGCGCGGGGATTATGCCAGCCGCATGAACGGCTATGCCGTGGCGCGCCAGAACGGCTGGATGTCGGCCAACGATATCCGTGAGCTTGAGAACATGAACCGCATTCCCGCGGAACTGGGCGGCGACCTGTATCTCATCAACGGCAATATGCTTCCGCTGTCGCAAGCAGGCAATTTTTATGATAAGGAGGCAGATAAGAATGCAAGCAAAAATGCGGGCAGATAAGCCCCAAAACCCGCAAAACCCGGAGCGCGGATTGGGTCCAGCGTCACGCTGGTGGAACTGGGTGCAAAACGATGACGGCAGCCGGACTCTGTACCTTGACGGGCCCATAGCCGAGGAAAGCTGGCTTGGAGACGAAGTAACTCCCAAGCAGTTCAAATCGGAGCTGTTGTCCGGAGAGGGAGACATAACGATCTGGATCAACAGCCCGGGCGGCGATGTATTTGCGGCCAATCAGATTTACAACATGCTGATGGATTACAAAGGCAAGGTCACCGTAAAGATTGACGGTATTGCGGCCAGCGCCGCGTCGGTCATTGCCATGGCCGGAGGCGACGTCTTCATGTCGCCGGTATCCATGATGATGATCCACAACCCGATGACCATAGCCATCGGCGATACGGAGGAGATGGAGAAAGCCATCGCGATGCTGGAGGAGATCAAGGAATCCATCATCAACGCCTATGAGCTGAAAACCGGGCTATCCAGGGCGAAAATATCGCACCTTATGGATGCCGAAAGCTGGTTTAATGCAAGGAAAGCGGTGGAACTGGGCTTTGCCGACGGCATCCTGTTTATGGAGGACGAATCGTCCCCTTCCGAGTTTGAAATATCTGAGGGGATGATCTTTAGTCGGCAGGCTGTTACTAATTCCATCCTGCAAAAGCTTGCATATAAAGAAAAACCAAAAGGAACCCCGGTTGAGTCGCTTGAAAAGCGGCTTTATTTATTAAAACCATAAGGAGGAATTCGACCATGAGCAAAATACTGGAACTGCGCGAAAAACGCGCGAAAGCCTGGGAAGCGGCCAAGACTTTCCTCGACGGCAAACGCGGAAGCGACGGGCTGCTTTCACCTGAGGACACCGCAACTTATGAGAGAATGGAAGCCGACGTTATTGCGCTGGGCAAGGAAATCGAACGGCTGGAGCGCCAGGCCGCCATTGACCTGGAACTGTCAAAGCCGGTCAGCAATCCCATCACCAACAAACCCGCTCCTCAAGGCGAAACCAAAACCGGCAGGGCAACTGACGAGTATAGGAACGCGTTTTGGAAGGCCATGCGCAACAAGCTCAGTTTTGACGTACAGAACGCCTTGCAGGTAGGAACTGAAAGCGAAGGCGGGTATCTTGTGCCCGACGAATTTGAGCGTACTCTTGTGGAGGCGCTGGAAGAGGAGAATATCTTCCGCCAGATTGCCAATGTCATTACAACGTCCAGCGGCGACAGAAAAATTCCGGTGGTGGCAAGCAAGGGCACCGCGTCCTGGGTGGACGAAGAAGGCCAGATCCCGGAAAGCGACGACTCCTTTGCGCAGGTCTCCATCGGAGCTTACAAGCTGGCGACCATGATCAAGGTGTCCGAGGAACTGTTAAACGACAGCGTGTTCAATCTTGAGCAGTATATCGCCAGGGAATTCGCCCGCCGCATCGGAGCAAAGGAGGAGGAAGCCTTCTTCATTGGGGACGGTTCCGGCAAACCTACCGGAATTTTGGCTAATAACGGAGGCGGCGAGGTGGGAGTGACCGCGGCAAGCGCGGCAGCCATTACCCTTGACGAGATCATGGACTTGTTCTACAGCCTCAAGTCTCCCTACCGCAGAAACGCGGTGTTTATAATGAACGATTCAACCGTCAAGGCCATCAGGAAGCTTAAAGACAATAACGGTCAGTATCTCTGGCAGCCTTCTGTAACTGCTGGAACACCGGATACTATCCTCAATCGTCCAGTTAAAACTTCTGCATTTATGCCAGCCATTGCCGCCGGAGCAAAAACGATTGTATTCGGCGATTTTTCTTATTACTGGGTGGCAGACCGTCAAGGCAGGGTTTTTAAGCGGCTTAATGAGTTGTATGCTGCGACCGGACAAGTTGGATTCATGGCAACCCAGCGTGTAGATGGAAAGCTGGTACTGTCTGAAGCAGTCAAGATACTGCAGCAGAAATCAGCTTAATGAAAACGGAGGTGCTGCGGCATGGAACTTTTGGAGAAGGTTAAAGCAAACCTCATATTGCAACACAACGAAGATGACGCACTTTTACAAGAGTATATCAAAGCCGCAGTGGCCTATGCGGAAAGTTACCAGAAAAAGCCGGAAGGATATTATGCCGAAAACCCCATGCCGCCTACTACTGAGCAGGCTGTCATTATGCTGTCGAGCCATTTTTATGAAAGCAGGGATGGCTCGACGGCTGGCTTTTTTGGGGATAGTGTGCAGGCAGGACAGCAGGTATGGAATACAGTTAATCTATTGCTGCGGCTTGACCGGGATTGGAAGGTGTAAATATGGGCTTTGGGAAAATGAAAACTTTTGTGGATATTATTTCAACCAAGCCGGTTAAGGATAGTGAGGGTTTTACTGAAAAAGGTGATGTCATTCTCGCTTCGGTAAGGGCATACAAGGAAGATAGGCATGGCAGTGAAAAATGGGCAAACAGGGCGGCGTTTTCGCAGGCGTCTGCCCTGTTCCGCTTCCGTAGGATCCCTAACCTTGAAATTACCACAGATCTTGTACTCGTTTGCAGCGATGGCAGGTACAACATTATCAGTGTAGAGGACGTAAAAGGACGTGGAATGTATATTGAGGTGCTTGCGGAAAAGGTGAAATCAAGTAAAGCATAAGAGGAGGGGGCCGCAACGTGGCTAAGGTGGAAGTTAAAATGCCGGAAGAGTTCTTGCTCAAGTTATCCAGACTTGGAGAAAGAACAGACGAAATCATACCTAAGGTGCTGGAAGCAGGCGGAGAAGTGGTACTTTCAAAAGTGAAGTCCAACCTTCAGTCAGTTATCGGGAGCGGCACTAAATATCCGTCCAGAGCAACCGGTGAATTGGTAAATGCTTTGGGACTCTCTCCTGCCAAACAGGACAGGGATGGAAACCACAACATAAAAATCGGCTTTACTGAACCAAGGAAGGATGGGGAAAGTAATGCGAAGATTGCTAATATTATTGAGTATGGCAAGTCCGGGCAGCCTCCAAGGCCCTTTTTGAAACCGGCAAAATCAGCTACAAGGAAGTCCTGCATCGAAGCAATGAAGTCAAGACTGGAACAGGAGCTGGGTCGTATATGAGCATATTGTCAGAATTAAACTCGTTATTGGATGGTTTGGGTATCCCCATTGAAACCGGGGTATTTAGCGGTGTACCGCCAGATGAGTACCTTGTCATTACTCCGATGACAGATACATTTGAAGTTTTTGCAGACAACCGGCCTCAGGTAGAAACCCAGGAGGTAAGGTTGTCTTTATTTATAAAGGGAAACTACACTGCCCGTAAAAACGAAATAGTGAACACATTGCTTCAAGCAGGCTTTACCATTACCGACAGGCGGTATATAGGCCATGAGGACGATACCGGCTATCACCACTATGCCATTGATGTGGCAAAAGAGTATGAAGTAAAGGAGGAATGAAAAACATGGCCACAATCGGACTGGACAGGTTATATTATGCCAAAATAACTGAGAATGAAAACGGAGAAGAGACATACGACACGCCTGTTCCGCTGGCTAAGGCTATTACGGCAGAACTTTCTGTGGAGCTGGCAGAGGCGACACTTTATGCCGATGACGGGGCGGCAGAAGTGGTCAAGGAATTTCAAAGCGGCACACTGACTCTTGGTGTTGCAGATATCGGAGTTGCCGCTGCAGAGGTTTTGACGGGAGCCACTCTTGATGACAATAAGGTGCTGATTTCCACCAGCGAGGATGGAGGTGCGCCTGTGGCAATCGGCTTTAGAGCCAAGAAAGCTAACGGCAAGTACAGGTATTTTTGGCTTTACAGGGTGAAATTCGGCATCCCGGCGACAAATCTGCAAACGAAAGGTGACAGCATTACCTTTTCGACACCCACCATTGAAGGGACAGTCATGAGACGTAACAAACCAGATGGCCAGGGAAAGCACCCTTGGAAGGCAGAGGTCAGCGAAGACGATCCCGGAGTATTGCCTGAAACCATTAATAATTGGTATACGGAAGTTTATGAGCCGGTCTTTGCTGTGGGAGGAGGCAGCGAATAATGCAGGATAATGACAGAAGCGCGATTATCAAAATCGGCGATGAAGAATATCAGCTTATACTAACCACTAAAGCGACAAAGGAGATTGCAAAAAGGTACGGCGGTCTTGAAAACCTCGGCACAAAACTGATGAAAACCGAGAACTTCGAAATGGCTCTTGACGAAGTGGTATGGCTGATTACACTGCTGGCTAACCAGAGCATTCTGATACACAATCTCAAACATCAGGATAAACGTGAACTCCTGACTGAAGAGACAGTGGAACTTCTCACATCTCCCTTGGAACTGGCAGCATATAAAGACGCTATCATGGAAGCAATGTTCAAAGGCACCAAAAGAAATGTTGAAAGTGAGGATGATTTAAAAAACACACCGGCCGAGTGAGCGATGAGGAATTGTTCACTCGGCTTTTATATTACGGCACTGTCCAGCTTAATCGTTCAGAGGAAGAAGTATGGCTCATGCCTGTTGGATACCTGCTTGATTTATGGGAGTGCCACAAGCAGTTTTTAGGGCTGGCCAAACCAAAGCGTATGCTGACCATTGATGACGTGATACCTTATGGAATATAAGCAGCAAAAAAGCAGGGTGGCTGTAATCCCTGCTTTAAAAAGCTGCTTTTATTCCATTTGCAAAAACTCTGCCGCTGTTACGATCTTTGGGTTTGTTATGCCGGATTCAAGGAAATCCCTGTCTCCGGTTACAAGCACGTCAGCTTTTGCCGCAATGGCCGCCCTGAGTATTGGCCTGTCGGATGCGTCCCGGACAAGCGCCTCATCCGACACGTCAACTGCGGGAGTTGGAACAACTTCAAGAACAGTAAGCGCAATCGCCAAAAAGCGTTCAAGCGCCTGGATCTTATGGGGGAATTTCCGGTTGTATACCCGGCGAAGCTCATCGATGTTTTGATCGCAAACCATACCATGGTTGGGGTGTGTTACAGCTTTAATGTACGCCTGATAAGGCGTTCCTTCGCAGCTCAAGGAAGCGGAGATCAGGATGTTGGTGTCAATTAACACTCTCATAGACCTTCAATCTCCGCGCGGACGTCCTTCACCAGATCCATAACATCGTCATCATTGCGGATCCCGGCTTTTTCCGCTTCGCCCTCCATTTCTTTCTGTAGCATTTTCATGGCGTAGACAGCGGAGTTCATAAGGATAACCCGGTCTTCCTCGCAAATGAGGGTGACGCGGTCTCCGGTGGAAAGGCGAAGTTTGGAGCGGATATCTTTTGGCAGCGTGATCTGGCCTTTTGCCATTACCTTTGCATTATCAACTATGGGAACGTTCATGCTAAGTCCTCCTTTTTAGGATTTGAAAAGCAGGAAATTCCCTACTTTCCCTACTATTAGTATATGCCAAACCGCATTGAAATACAATAGCCTTTTATAATTTTTTAATTTTTACTCGAAAGGAGGCGGTTATGTGGCAGACAATTTTGGCTTGAAGATCGGGATTGAAGGCGAAAAGGAATTTAAGAACGCCATTCGTGAGATCAACCAAAGTTTTAAGGTACTGGGCAGCGAGATGAACCTGGTTGCATCTCAGTTTGATAAGCAAGATAAATCAGTTGAAGCTGTTACTGCAAGAAACAAGGTGCTTAACAAAGAGATCGAATTGCAGAAAGAAAAAATTGCTACTTTGGAGAAAGCGCTTGCCAATGCCGCCTCATCTTTCGGAGAAACCGACAGACGTACTCAGTCGTGGCAAATACAGCTTAATAATGCAAAAGCCGAACTGAACAAAATGGAGCGCGAGCTCGAACAGTCTGCTGAAAGTGCAGACGAGCTTGGGGACGAATTGAAGGAAAGTGGAGACAATGCCGAAAAATCCGGCTCGAAATTTGAGAAGCTGGGCAGCGTTCTTAAAGGTGTTGGCGCGGCTATGGGTGCTGCAGCAGCCGCAGCGGGCGCGGCTGCCATCAAGCTGGGAAAAGAGGTCGTGGAGCAGTTTGGTGAGCTTGAGCAGAACCTTGGCGGTTCTGAAGCTGTGTTTGGAGAATATGCTGCACGTATCCAAAAAACGGGAGAAGAAGCCTACAAGAATCTGGGCTTGTCCCAATCCGAGTACCTTGCCACCGCCAACAAAATGGGCGCACTGTTTCAGGGTGCTGGTGTCGATCAGCAAAAAAGTCTGGAACTTACCGAGAAGGCCATGCAGCGAGCGGCAGATATGGCTTCGGTTATGGGTATTGACATGCAGACTGCTATGGAATCCATCGCTGGCGCAGCCAAGGGTAACTTCACCATGATGGATAATCTGGGTGTCGCCATGAACGCCACTACCATCGAAGCTTATGCTCTTGCAAAAGGGCTGGATTTTGCCTGGAATAGCGCAACCAATGCCGAAAAGGCCGAGATCGCCATGCAGATGTTTTTTGAAAAAACCGAACAGTATGCTGGCAACTTCGCAAGAGAGTCTACCCAGACCATCAGCGGTTCCATTGGTCTTTTACAAGCCTCTCTAAGTTCGTTTATAGCAGGACTTGGCAATGCGAACGCTGATATGACGAACCTAACCCAAAATCTTGTGGATGCCTTTCAGGCTGTAGTTAAAAATATTGTACCGGTTTTGGAGAATATCGTGGCAGCCCTGCCGGAGGCAACTGGTTCTATTATCTCAGCAGTCAAAGATCTGCTTCCCATGCTGTTGCAAACTGTAACTGAATTGTTCTCTCAGGTGCTTCAAACTCTCTTGAGCCTGCTGCCGGAGCTGATTCCAGCAGCAGTAGATGCGGTCATGACTATTGTAGGAGCACTCATTGATAACCTGCCTTTACTCATTGATGCAGCTGTGCAGCTAATCACAGCGTTGGTAATGGGGCTTGGAGAAGCATTACCGGAGCTAATTCCAGCATCGGTTCAAGCAGTAATCACCATTGTGCAAGGACTGCTGGATAACATGGACAAAATCCTTGAAGCTGCTTTTACATTGATTCAGGGACTGGCGCAGGGACTTTTAAACGCATTGCCAGAACTCATTGAAGCACTGCCGAGGATAATTACAGCAATCATTGACTTTGTGACGAACAATATGCCGAAGATCATAGAATTAGGAATTATGCTTATCGTACAGCTTGCTGCCGGGCTTGTGAAAGCCATTCCAGAACTAGTAAAGTCTTTACCTCAGATTGTTGCGGCTATTATAGAAGGCTTGGGCAAGGCGGTTGTTTCAGTGGTTGAGATTGGTAAGAACATTGTAAAAGGCATCTGGGAAGGTATTAAAAGCCTTGGTAGCTGGATTAAGGATAAGGTTTCCGGTTTCTTTTCCGGTATTGTTGATGGAGTAAAGAATTTTCTTGGAATCAGATCTCCGTCCACTGTTTTTGAAGGTATTGGCGGCAATATGGCACTGGGTATTGGTGAGGGATTTGACAAGGCTATGGCCAGAGTGGCAGACGATATGCAAAATGCAGTGCCGACAGATTTTAATATATCTCCTGATATTAATGTAAGTGGAAGAGGTGGATTTAGCGGTTTAGCTTCCGGGCCGCTTGTTGTGGTGCAGCAGATGATTGTTCGTGGTGAAGAAGACATACGTAGGATTTCACAGGAGTTATATAACCTGATGCAGACAGGTTCAAGGGCGCAGGGACGTTTTATAACAGCGTAATGGAGGGAAGCATATGGGATTTATCTACAATGGAATATCGTCGCAAAGTATGAAAATACGAGCAAGACTTACCAAATGGCAGGTCTCCCCTGCCCTGCGCAATTCATTTGAAACTGTGCCGGGCAAAGCAGGTATTGCAGATTTTGGCTGCGACATATCAGAACGAAACATAATAATTAGCTGTAGTGTGCTTCCCCAGCGCAGTTTTACTGAGCTTGTATCGGTTCTTGATAATGTTGCTGAATGGTTAAATCCGGAAAACGGTCTTAAACAACTTGTTCTAGATGATTTGCCCGACCGATATTTCATGGCTCGCTTATCAGAAGCGGTTGACTGTGAGCGGATATTGCGGACAGCGGGCAGCTTTGAACTTCGGTTTGTTTGTCCCGACCCATATGCTTATGCGTTGGAAGATGAGATATTTGTTCTTTCTGAAACAGGTCTGCATGAATTGGAGAGGGTTAAAGGAAATGCGGATTCCAATCCGGTTTATCTCTTGAAGGGTTTGATATCAACGTCCTCATCAAGCTATATTTCGCTTATTACGAACGGAGAGGAATTGCGAATTGTTGGCTCATTATCTGAAGGTGAGACACTTGTTATCGATTCTGGCATGGTAACGGCTAAAGCTATTGATGAAACAGGCCGAACCTTGAGAAATGGTCTTCCCAGCCTGCAGGATCTGAATTTTCCAATTCTCAGGAAAGGTGTTAATCATATTGAGATTGCCGCAGAAAACGCGACCTTTACTGAGTTAAAAATACAGGCAAAAAGCAGATGGAGGTGATAACATGGCGATAAAATCAATTCTAACGAGCCAAGAGGATTTTACCGGTGAGTTTCCTGTAACATCAAGGACGTCTGCTTTATGGCGATTTAATGAAAAAACACCAGACGAAAATCTTCAGCTTATGGATTCATCGGGACATGGCAGACATTTTACCATCTCCGGCTGGTCAGGTACATCAGCAAACCTTATTGCTGGAAGATTCGGAAGATACTTTAGGCAAAATATTGTTAATCCGACTTCTGAAAAGACCCATCTTATAGCAGAAAATGATGGGAGTTTCTTTAGCAATCTGGGCGAAAAGATTGTTGTAGGCGGTTGGATTAATCCTACCACCTATTCGGTCGGCCAGACATATATACCCATATTCAATACCCGCCAAGGACCTGGTCAGCCAATTCTTTATGTTTCACTTTATCAAGGAAGACTTAGGCTGATGTTGTATAACTCCTCCGGCACACTAATCTACGACCAGAGTGAAACAGCTACCATTACCTTAAAAAACGGCGGCTGGTACTTTATCGCCTCCATCATTGAAGTAAGCAACAAAAAGGTACAGAACATCATATGCGATCGCAGCGACGGGGCAACCTGGGTGTCGCCTGTGCGTTCCTTTTCGGGAGAATTGAACCGGGAATGCATAGCAAACATTATTATGGGGATGCATGCAAATACCTACTACTATGCCGGAGGCTTTGATGACTGGTTTCTGGAAACGGACTCACAGCTTACAATTGATGATTTGCTGTTATATTTTAAGTCGTCTTTACATGCAAACGGTGGGGATGCGGCTTCGGATGTAGATGCTTTGGCAGAGCCTGGCACAGTCACCCTTAAAGCAACAGATGGCGAGTATCCTGCAAGTGGCGTACTTTATACAAGGGCGGTTCCATGTGCTTTATCAGGCAGCGGTCGTGTAGCTGTCACAAGCGAATATACTGCAGGTGTTACGTCAGTGACTTTATTAGAGACCAGTACAAGCGATGATCTTGAAGAATGGTCTGCATGGCAGGCTGTGGGAACCAGCGGTGAACTTCAATCGCCAAATCGGCAATATATAAGGTTCCGTGTTACCCTTACCAGCAGCGATCCGTTGAAGACACCAAAACTTCTGGAAATACAGCTTCATGATATACCGAAAGCGCCCTATGAGAAACTAGGCTTTGCCCGTCCTGTGATTTTGGACAAAAACGGAGCATGGGAAGCTGTTCTTGAAAATGCCTTTGATATCATTGTCACTGGTGAGGTGAACGGCGCGGATACGCTGGAATTCAAGCTTCCGTTCCATGATCCAAAAAGAAGCACACTGGAAAATGAAAAACAAGTGCAAATCGTAAATGACATTTACCGGATCCGAACCTTAACGGACAATAAAAGCGAAGATGGGCGTGTTATTACGCAAGTATATGCTGAAGCGGTATTTTACGATCTGTCTTTCAGTGCGGAAAAAGAACCTAGAGAATTCAATGCAGATACTGCAGATGTTCCGATGCAATATGCACTTTTGGGTACAGGTTGGACAGTAGGAAATGTTACTGTCACTACGAAACGGACATGGCAGTGTACAGAAAAAAATGCCTTATCCATCCTTCGCACCGTACAGAATATTTATGGCGGCGATCTGGTGTTTGACAGCGCCAACCGCCAGGTACACCTTTTGACTTTTAGTGCTACTGATAGCGGAGCGCTTTTTTCATATAGAAAGAATTTGAAAAGTATTCAGCGGGTAGTCGATACACGTGAATTAGTGACAAAGCTCTATGCTTATGGAAAGGACGGATTGACCTTCGCTTCAATTAATGGAGGTAAGGAATACGTGGAAGATTACACTTTTTCCAGTGAAGTGAGGGTGTCGACGCTTGATTGTTCGTCGTTTACAAATCCGTATCAGATGCTGGAATATGCAAAAATGCGGCTTGCAGAATATTCGAAGCCTCGCGTTTCTTATGTACTGTCTGCAATGGATTTATCTGCGCTAACCGGTTATGAGCACGAAGCATGGAAACTGGGTGATATTGTAACGGTAGACGATAAGGAACTAGGCCTTTTGGTAAAGACTCGTGTTGTGAGAAGGCAGTATAACTTGCAGGAGCCATGGAAAACAGTGATTGAGCTTTCAACTAAACTGCGGGAACTCGGCGATTCTTCAGCACAGTGGGACAAGGCAGCGGATGCGCTGTCCTCAGCAGAGTTGATAAACCGTCAGGAAATTAAAGATATGGTACCATTCAACCATCTGCGCAATTCCAGAGCGGATGATGGTTTTGCCTACTGGGTCAATTCCGGCTTTGAAGTGGATACTGAGAATGGTGTTTCGGGAACTGCTTCCTTCAAGGCTGTTGGTGTACCTGGTATGACAAAGAGTCTGTCACAGACGGTATACCCAGCAACACGTAAAAGCTATACATTTTCAGCGCAGATTGCTTCCGAAAACCTTGAAAAGGGCGAAAACGGCCAAGTTGGTGTTGAGATAGTCATTGAATACGAGGACGGTACAACAGAAACAAGATTTATAGACCTGATTTGAGGGTGATGATATGGCATATTTCAATCAGATTGCACACAGTATTTCTCCCAAAAGTATCAGCAGAGTCAAATCTATCACCATCAGGCTGTGCGTCACTGACTGCACCGGCACAGTGTACTTTACAGACTTATTGCTTCAGGGCGGTTCGGTTTCCACTGGATGGATCGGGCATGTATGCGAAATTCAGTGGACATTAGACGGGTAGGTGAAATGGATGCAGTTTTCAAGATTTACAGAAACCATACAACTAAAAAGCAATAAACATGTGGTGGGCGTTACTGTGATACTCAAGATTTCCGACTGTACCGGAATAATCTATTTCACCGACCTGCAGCTTCAGGATGGAGATCAGTTGACAGGCTATACCGTCCACACGAGCAAAATGCTAACGAAAATGCAGGAAAACGGGCAGCCAGTTCCGCCCCGGCATTATAACGGTGTGGTGCGAACAGCGGAGACTGTAATTTTATTCAACCTGGGTAAAACTTCTGCTGGTCTTGACTGCTATATCTATCCTATACAGGATATGGCCACAGGGAGTATTGAACTATCCCAAGGTGTGGGTGCGCATAAAGTAAAGTTTCTTGACCCGGTTAATGCAGGCGATGAGCTGGCGCTCAAGGCTTCCACCCGCCAATGCCTTAAAAACGGAAGTCCCACTCGTAAGGATGGGTTTTATCAATACTCTGCGGCATGGGATAGCAAACATATGGTGAAGCTGGAAGAGAGAAAATCGGCGCGGGTGCTCTTTGAATTTCAGGAGATGCAGGAAGGCGGTGACCGGTTGTGAGGGATTTCTTAAAAGGTAAGCGGTGCATGGTGTGGAGTTTTATGGGAAATGCCCGAATGTATGAAGCACTTAGAGACTACGGCGACCGCTTTGATACGGTAGGCATTTTTACTTTTGAGGTTGACGCAACAGGCACAATCACTGAAACCGGTACCAGCATCAGCAGCATGCTTCCGTATATTCAGAAATGGCCGCACATTAAGTGGCTGCTCACTATTATGAATCATGGAATAGCCAATATTTTTACTGCACTTCGCAACAACGAAAACGGTGCAAAGGATAAGTTTCTTACTGAAATCATCCGAATCATGAACAAGTATCCATGGTGCGCTGGGGTAGATATTGACCTGGAGCGCGGCGGCGGTTATGAAAACAAGGATGCGGCGAATGCACTATTTAGGGATATATACAATACAGTTAAGTCTTATGATGCAACAAAGCTTGTCAACATCTGCCTGCCGGGTATGACCGGCGTTCAAGGCTCGGTGGGCGGTGAAAACTGGTGTGTTTATGCCGATCTTAACGACTATTGCGATACCGCCGCCATCATGAGCTATGGCATGGCATGGGCGGGCTCTGCTCCCGGCCCAGTATCTCCTCGTGACTGGCTTGAGGGCATATATGATTATGCTGTTTCCGTTATGTCACCCGATAAGATATTCATGGGTTTGCCTGCTTATGGCTGGAACTGGAGGATTCATGATACACCTGAAAACCTTGGAATAACCTATCGAGGAGTGTCTAATACCTACTATGCGGCAAAATACTGGATGACTGGAGTTTACAATTTCACAGGCGATGCACCGCCCCAGCCGTTTATTCCAATTGTGGCTTACTGGGATGACTATAACAAAGTACCTTGGGCTCTTCCTCATGTATATGATTATATGGAAGGATGGGATGCTGTATCCTGGGAATATCCGCTGCTAAAAGGGGTTTATAACAGGCGAAGATATTTGACAAGCTATGGCAAGGAGCAGAAAGCGGAGTTCGGAACCATTTATATTGACAGGAACGGAGTTCCGGATGAATACGAAGGAAATGTCATTATTACTGATGAGATGGCCTCACTTGGAGATGACCAGGCGTCAGCAGAGTACCGTTTTGAGATAAGAGAAGCGGGATATTACGATATTGCAGTACAGCTTTGCTTTCCTTACTGGGACAAAAATGCGATTATCGTTTCCCTTGATGGTGAATCAAAGACTTTCAGCGAGAACCGTTTATGGTGGCCATACTGGAGAAGAGTTTGCTGGTTGACACTTGCAAAAGGTGTATTTCTCCAAGAGGGAACGCATGCTGTCAGCATAAGCGGTGGTGTGCCGGGAGTCCAGTTTTACGGTTTTAGGGTTTGCAGTGGATTTTCGGAGTATCCCTTTGCCGGTGAAGCCAGCTTTATGCTCTCTCCTCGTCGGTTCAAGGATGTAAATGGTGTGATGGTTGAGCCGGATCGAGGTTTTAAACTGACCTTTGAAATGTTGCGAAGAAAACCCGACTCGGCGCTTATTTGGTATGAGGATTTTCGGGACAGGAACATCCTGCCTGAAAATTATTGGACTGTGCTGGATGGCGAATGGGATGTTTGGCAAGATCCAGACAGCACAGAAAGCCGCCCATATTCCCAGCTCGAGGGATATGGCAAACTTGCATGGAAATACGACGGGTTTTCCGACATCCATATCCGGGCAAGGCTGGCTTTCCCTCAAAATAGCAGTGGACGGGCTGGGGTGTTCCTTGGGGATATTTTCTGCTGCTTAAACTATGACACGCAAAGAGTCGAGCTTTATCAAGGTAATTCCTTGCTTGGTAGCTATTCCACCAGTTTCTCAAAAACTGTAGATGCCGATCTTCGTGCTAATCCGAATATGTATACTATAGAGATGCGAAAACGCGGCAATAAGGTAAGAGTATATTCTGGTGCAGCTTCAACCCTGCGTTTCACAGTGAATGTAAACGGTGGTAGTGGTTATGCAGGGTACAGCTCGGACAACCGGACGGTATGCGAGCTGCTGAGACTGGGCGATGCGTGGGTATATGAACCATACGAGCGTTTTGATGTGGAACTCCCGGATGGAACTATAACCAGCTTTGGCAGGCTTGCTCGCACTGGTGTCACGTGGGATGATGAATTTCAGGTGTTTTCAGTAAATAACGATGTGGAGGAATCGATAACTCGCAGTGAGGACATTTCGATGGACTATGACTTCTTCCACTCACAACTTTTGGCTCTTTCTTGCGGTAATGACTATGAAGTAAAGATTATACCGAAAGACATCAATATCTGGATATCCCGTCTCTTCCTCGGAGATGCAGATGGTTTTTCTATTCTGTATTATCAGGATGCAGACAGCCTTGTTTACTGGGCAAACGAAGCGGCTTATCGATGGAAACTGCGAGGTATAGCTATCTGGTCTCTTGGGCAGGAGGATATGCGGCTGTGGGAGGCGCTTCCGAAGCAAATATAGTTTAGAAGTTTTATTTATTCAGCGCTTTGCTTTAAGGCAGGGCGCTTTTTTATATGCAAAACTCAAGTTGAACGGAGGTTTAAGACAATGAAAACAGTATGGAACTGGGTACAGGCGGTTTTTACTGCTATTGGCGGATTTCTTGGCTGGTTTCTTGGAGGGCTGGATGGATTTTTATATGCACTCATCGCTTTTGTAGCCATTGACTATGTGACCGGAGTGATGTGTGCCGTTGTAGACAGAAAGCTTTCGAGTGAAGTCGGGGCCAAGGGCATCTTTAAGAAAGTGCTTATTTTTGTACTTGTAGGAGTAGGACACATCATCGACAGCCAGGTGCTCGGCAATGGCGGGGCAATCCGGACAGCGGTGATTTTCTTTTACCTGAGTAACGAGGGAATTTCAATTCTTGAGAATGCAGCACATATAGGACTGCCCATTCCTGAAAAGCTGAAGAACGCATTGGAACAACTGCATGATCGCTCAAATGAGGAGGATGAAAAGAAATGAAGCTTTTTACTAAATACATGACGCGAAACGATTGCTATACAGCAGGCCGCAAAATCACGCCTAAAGGAATCATGGTACATTCGACGGCTGTGCCGGGTGTAATGGCGGCTGAGTGGTTTTCCCGTTGGAACAAATCTTACAAGGCCGGCGAAATAAATAGGCAGGTATGTGTTCACGCTTTTGTAGACGATAAAGAGATTTGGCAATACCTGCCTTGGGATCATCGCGGGTGGCATGCGGGAGGAGCAGCCAACAATACCCATATTGGCTTTGAAATCTGTGAGCCTGCTGGGTTTTCGTATAAATCCGGGTCGGTAATGGTGGGTTATGATGCAGCAAAGCAGGAAGATTATTTCCGTAAAGCGTGGCAGAATGCTGTTGAACTCTGCGTTATGCTCTGCAAGAAGTACGGTCTTAATGAGAATGACATCATCTGCCACTCCGAAGGATATAAGCTCGGTATTGCCAGCAACCATGCTGATGTGATGCACTGGTTTCCCAAGCATGGGGAGAATATGGACACTTTCCGTAAAGCAGTAAAAAAAGCGCTGGAGAACAGTACAGATATCAATACTGATATTGGAATTGGAGATATGGTGGAGTTTAAGGTCAGTGTAAAGAATTACTACCCCGGCAGTGTGGAAGTTCCAACGTGGGTCAAAAATGACTATTACCACAGGGTCACACAGACTTTATACAAAGGCAAGCCGGTCATAAAAGGCGGCAAAGAATGTGTATTGCTTGGCAAAAAGGTTAAGAAATCCGGCGGTCAAGAGATTGCAGGCATAAACACTTGGGTAGCAAAAGAAAACCTTGTAATTGTAAACAGCATTCCTGATAACAAGGGCAATAGAACCTATACAGTGCAAAAAGGCGACACCTTATGGAGAATAGCAGAAAAAGAACTCGGTAGAGGAACAAGATATCCGGAGATTAAGAAACTCAATGGCCTGACTTCAGATACTATTTACCCCGGACAAGTTCTCAAATTGCCGGAATAACGATAAAGGACAGCCAGTCGAGGCTGTCCTAAGTTTTTATAGGAGGTGCTTTCTTGAATGATAGAGACGGCTAATCATATACCATATAACCCGCAGGAAACTAACTATACAAAGATAACGCAGGAGGAACTTCAAAGAGAGGTTGATTACTGGCGGGCATACAAAATTCTGCAGAGGATGCTTAAGGCGGGACTGATTTCAGAAGAAGAATTCAACAAAATCGACAAATTGAACCGCAAAACTTTCTCGCCGATGTATGCACAGCTTATGGCCTAATTGGCTTGCTATTAGCGGCACACAGAGGTAACATGTCACATACCCAAAGGAGGTGAAAACAGTGAGAAAGGTAACAAGGATTGATGGAAACAATGCTCTCCAAGCTTTCAAACCAAAGGTAAGAGTGGCAGCTTATTGCAGGGTTTCAACCGATAGTGATGAGCAAATGGCAAGCCTGGAAGCGCAAAAGGACCATTATGAATCCTATATAAAAGCAAATCCTGATTGGGAATTTGCAGGGATTTACTATGATGAAGGCATTTCAGGTACAAAAAAGGAGAATCGGACTGGACTTTTAAGGCTGCTTGCAGATTGTGAAAACAAGAAAATTGACTTTATTATAACCAAGTCAGTCAGCAGATTTGCCAGAAACACAACCGACTGCATTGAAATGGTACGAAAACTTACCGATCTCGGTGTTTTCATCTATTTCGAGAAAGAGAATATAAACACCCAGCGCATGGAAGGCGAATTAGTGCTGACAATTTTGAGCAGCCTTGCAGAAAACGAGTCATTATCCATTGCAGAAAATAGTAAGTGGTCTATCAGGCGTAGGTTCCAAAACGGAACATACAAAATTTCGTATCCTCCCTATGGTTATGATTATGTGGATGGAAAGCTATTTATCAATAAAGAACAGGCTGAAATCGTAAAGCGGATTTTTTCTGAAGCTTTGGCTGGTAAAGGCACACAGAAAATTGCAGATGGGTTAAATTTGGATAAAATCCCAACAAAGAGAGGTTCGCATTGGACAACGACAACTATCCGCGGCATTTTAAGCAATGAAAAATATACCGGGGATGTCCTTCTGCAAAAAACATATACAGATGAGAATTTTAAGCGGCATTATAATCGTGGGGAAAAAGATCAATACATGATAAAGGATCATCATGAAGCTATCATATCCCATGAGGAATTTGAAGCCGTCAAAGAAATATTGAAGCAAAGAGGTAAAGAAAAAGGCGTAATCAAGGGAAGCAGTAAATATCAAAACCGCTACCCTTTCTCGGGGAAAATCAAATGCGCAGAATGTGGCAGCAGTTTTAAGCGTCGAATTCATGGCAGCGGTGACCGTAAATATATTGCATGGTGCTGCACAAAGCATATAAAGGACGCATCAAGCTGTTCAATGAAGTTTGTCAGAGAGGATGCGATCCATCAGGCCTTTGTTGTAATGATCAATAAGCTTATTTTCGGTCATAGATTCATTCTAAGACCATTACTGCAAAGCTTAAAGAAAGCAAATTACTCAGATAATCTAGCGAAGATTCAAGAACTGGAAACAAAAATCAAAGAAAATACAGAGCGGGTTCAGGTAATTATGGGACTTATGGCCAAGGGATACCTGGAACCCGCTCTTTTTAATACACAAAAAAATGAGCTGCTTAAAGAAGCAGCCATATTAAAAGAACAAAAAGAAGCCATAAAACGCGCAATCGATGGGAGTCAGACTATCCTTGTTGAGGTTGAGAAGCTTCTTAAATTTGCAACGAAAGCTGAAAAGCATATTGATGCATTTGATAGCGATATATTTGAGAACTTTATTGAAGAAATCATTGTGTTTTCACAGGAGGAAATAGGTTTCAAAATGAAATGCGGGTTGAACTTAAGGGAAAGGCTGGTGAAATGATGAGCCATATACCTTTTGGATATAACATTCAAAACGGCAGGGCTGTCGTTAATGAAGAGGAAGCAGTTAAGATTGAGAAACTATTTGAGGCTTATCTTTCCGGGCTTTCTTTAACCGATGCGGCTCAAAAAGCGGGCATTAAGCGTTACCACACATCTGTTGCAAAAATGCTTTCAGATAAACGGTATGTTGAAGACAAATTCTATCCGCCAATTATCAGCAGGGACACATTCGAAAAAGCACAACTGGAAAGACGCAGACGAGCTAAGGCGCTTGGCAGGATTTATAAACATAAAGGAAATGAAAAGAAATGCCTGAATTTTAGGTTTCATGCTTCAATGCCAGATAATCTATACGATGATCCATTTCAGCAGGCAGAGTATGCTTATAGTTCTATTAAGAGCGAGGTGATTTTAGATGACAACCAGGAATGTTACGATAATTCCTGCTCGTAAGCGAATTGGGAATAGTGCAAAGGCTGAGGAATTGCCTAAGCTTCGGGTAGCAGCTTACTGTCGTGTTTCTACGGACAGCGAGGAGCAGGCAACCAGTTATGAAGCACAAATCGAGCATTATACAAATTACATTAAAAGCAATCCAGAATGGGAGTTAGCCGGTATATTTGCAGATGAAGGCATTACCGGAACTAACACAAAAAAGCGTGAAGAATTTAACCGGATGATAGAAGAATGCATGCAGGGCAAAATCGATATGATAATTACGAAATCTATCAGCCGGTTTGCAAGAAATACGCTGGACTGCCTAAAGTACATAAGGCAGCTTAAAGAAAAAAATATTCCAGTTTACTTTGAAAAGGAAAATATAAACACATTGGATTCCAAAGGGGAAATCCTGTTGACCATTATGGCGTCTTTGGCACAGCAAGAAAGCCAATCGTTAAGCCAGAATGTAAAACTGGGCATTCAGTACCGATATCAGCAAGGGAAAATCCATATTAATCACAACCGGTTTCTTGGCTATACAAAGGATAAAGACGGTAATTTAGTTATCGTGCCAGAAGAAGCAGAAATTGTTAAACGCATTTATAGAGAATACCTCGAAGGTTCCAGTATGCTGCAGATAGCAAGAGGTCTGGAAGCTGACGGAATTCTTACAGGCGCGGGCAATCCCAGATGGCATACCAGCACTATCAATAAGATTTTGAGGAATGAAAAATACATCGGTGATGCGCTGCTGCAGAAAACCTATACGGTAGATTTTTTATCGAAGAAAAGGGTACCCAATAACGGTATAGTTCCACAATACTATGTAGAAAACAGCCATGAGCCTATAATCCCGCGTGAAATCTTTATGCAGGTGCAGGAACAGCTTGTCAAAAGAAGATGTGTGTATATAAGTAAGAATGGAAAGAAAAGAAACTATAGCAACAATCATCCTTTATCACAGATGGTTTTCTGCGGCAATTGCCATGAAATATTCCGCAGGGTACATTGGAATAATCGAGGGAAGAAATCAATCGTATGGAGATGTGTTAGCCGGTTAGAAAATACCGGTTTGTTTTGTACCGCTTCCACTATACTTGAAGATACGCTTAAAGAGAAAATTGTAGAAGCCATCAATGTAGCGGTCAGCGGAAAAAACTCTTTTCTGGCCATACTGAAGAAGAATATTGAAACCGTATTAAGCGTGGATTTGGATGAGACTACAGCAGACATTGATAAAAGGCTAGAAGAACTCCAAACCGAGTTAATCCAAAAGGCAAATTCAAAGGAAGCATACGATAATATTGTCAATGAGATTTACCGACTACGTGATCTAAGGCAAGAAACCCTTTCGAGAAACGCTCTCCGCCAAGATAAGCGGGATCGGATTGCTGAGATGACGGACTTCCTTAATATGCAAACCGGTGGTATTACGGAATTTGATGATAAACTGGTTAGAAAACTAATTGAAAAGGCAACTGTATATAATGACAGGCTAGTGGTAGAGTTTAAGTCAGGGTTAGAAATAGAAGTAAACCTATAAGCTCGTATTAAGATAGCCGCCAGTAGGGGAAGAGTACTTATACTATTATAAATAACTACAGGAGACATAATTGGATTACCGATTGCGGGAGCAGAAGCAAAATGCGCTGGTTAAAAATGCAGAGCGTGAAGGAAGAAGCAGCGAATAGCTGAAATGACAGACTTCTTGAATGAACAGTCCTATGAGCTGGAGGAATATGATGAGCAACTGGTAAGGCGGCTTATTGAAAAAGTTACGGTATTTGATAATAAGCTGACCGTTGAGTTTAAGTCTGGAGTAGAGATTGATGTATTAATTTAAAATGAACTTGACCGCCGATTGAGGAGAAATACTTCTTGATGGGCGGTTCTTTTCTATTTATACTTGGGGATAATCTAATAAGTGAACTCGTTTCAGCAAGCTGAAACATCGGGGAATCAGATGGAGAGTCTACTCCACCTGATTAAAACCCACCTACGCTGCGCTTAGAGGTGGCGGTCTTGACCGTAAAGCTAAAAGATAAACACACTTGAACAATTACTCATATGTTTTTATTGACAAACGGAGAATTGAGGTTTATAATATATATGAAAGCTTATTCAAGTGTTTAATTGAATGATAAAGAGGTGATATAAATATGGCAAAAAAAATTCAACCAATTGAAAGATGCGACTGTGATGTAATACATGAGGAAATTGTAAATAAAGTGCGAGAAAATATGCCTCAAGAAGAAACTCTATATGATCTAGCAGAACTATTTAAAGTTTTTGGAGATTCAACAAGAATTAAGATACTCTGGGCATTAGATGAATCAGAGATGTGCGTTTGCGATATTGCATTCTTATTAAATATGACCCAATCAGCAATTTCACATCAGCTAAGAGTCTTAAAGCAGGCTGGACTAGTAAAGAGCAGAAGAGAAGGAAAGCTTGTATTCTACTCTCTTGAAGATGAACATGTAAAGCAAATATTTGACCAGGGATTAATTCATATTTCAGAAGAAAGTAAGTAAAGGAGGGTCAGTAATGTTAAAGAAGGAAGTAATTTTAGAAGGTTTAGATTGCACAAATTGTGCAGCTAAAATTGAAGATGAGGTTAATAAATTAAATGGAGTCAAAGCCTATATGAACTTCATGAACAAGACATTGACTTTAGAAATTGAATCAGAGCAAGAGTATAAGAATACATTACAGCAAGTTAAAACCATAGTGCACAAGCACGAACCGGATGTGGTAGTGAAAGAAAAATCCGTTAACAAGAGCAATAAAAAAGTATTAATACTTGAAGGACTTGGCTGCGCGAATTGTGCAGCTAAAATGGAAAAAGAAATAAGCGGTCTAGAAGGAGTTGAATTTGCTGCAGTAGATTTTGTTTCGAAGAAACTAATACTGGAAATAAGTCCGAAAGTCAACCGCTCTGAGTTAAATGAGAAGATTGAAGGCATAGTAAAGAAAATAGAGCCAGATGTAAAGGTCATTTTTGAGGAGAATAACTCCAAGACCAAAATAAACGAAAATAACGAAGAGGAAGAAGAAGGTGTCAACAAAAAAGAAATTATAAGACTTGTGGTCGGTGGAGCAATATTTGCCGTGGGAATCATCTTTAATTTCCAAAATTGGCTTGAGCTTACCTTATTTATTATTAGTTATATCATAGTTGGTGGAGAGGTTGTCTTAAGAGCAATAAAAGGTATTGCCCGTGGACAGGTATTCAGTGAGCATTTTCTAATGAGTATTGCTACCATTGGTGCTTTCTTCATTGGAGAGTATCCAGAAGGTGTAGCAGTTATGCTGTTCTATCTGGTAGGTGAATTGTTTCAGGATATAGCTGTAGGTCACTCCAGAAAATCAATAAGTGCTTTGATGGATATTCGTCCTGACTATGCAAATCTTAAAGTTGGCGATGAGATCAGGAAAGTATCTCCTGAAGAGGTAAACATAGGTGACATCATTATTGTTAAGCCAGGAGAAAAAGTTCCCCTCGATGGCAAGGTTATAGAAGGAAACTCAATGGTTGACACTGCAGCGTTAACAGGGGAATCTGTTCCTCGTAAACTCAAGCCAGGAGACGATGCATTGAGCGGATTCATTAATATAAATGGTGTTTTGACTATAGAGGTAACAAAGGATTTTGGTGATTCAACTGTATCTAAAATTTTGGATCTGGTTCAGAATGCCAGCAGTAAGAAGGCTCCTACAGAAAAATTTATAACAAAATTTGCCCGTTCCTATACTCCGATTGTAGTGTTTGGAGCGTTAGCCTTAGCAATCATACCTCCATTGGTGATCCCCGATGCAACTTTCGCTACTTGGATATATAGAGCATTAGTGTTTTTAGTTATATCCTGTCCATGTGCGTTAGTAATTTCAATACCATTGGGCTTCTTCGGAGGGATTGGCGGAGCGTCTAAGCGGGGGATATTAGTAAAAGGCAGCAACTATCTTGAAGCGTTGAACAATGTTGAAGTGGTTGTTTTCGATAAGACAGGTACTTTAACTAAAGGTATATTTGAGGTTGTGGATGTTAACCCCCAAGCCGATTTTACTGATGAGGAATTGATTGAATATGCGGCATTTGCTGAAAGTCATTCAAGTCATCCAATTGCACTGTCCATTCTGAAAGCCTATAACA
>NZ_JHVU01000025.1:112500-118795 GCF_000620305.1 Desulfitibacter alkalitolerans DSM 16504
CTGTATACGAGGAGTGAGTAAGTTGAAAAAATGGTATGAAGCTTTATTTGAAAACTACGGCAAAAACTATGATAATGAAAACTTTACGCAAGGCACAATTGGAGAATGCGATTTTATTGAAAAAGAACTTAATTATAATAAATCAATATCCTTACAGGCTCTTGCTCATAATCGTGGGAAAAAGCTGGACATTGACCCTGCTCTATGTTATGATATAATTAAATTTTGTGAGCGGGAGAGATGATTATGTCAGGTAAATTGAGTTGGAAAGACGTCCTCATAAATCGGTTAATAAAGGGCGGTTTCAGCAAAGAGGAATCACACTCGGTCTATCTGGTTGAAATGGAAGCAAGAAAGTTTTTTGATTTCGATGGAATAGTGCCAAGCAGTCTGATGCTGCAGAACATTGAGCAGGACAAGAAAGAAATGCAGTACTTCTGGGAATCGAATTCTGTGGATGCACTATGCCCATTTTGCGGAACGCTGAGTACAAGGCCGAGCAGCGACTACTACACCAAGCTAATACAAGATATACCATACAACAACAAGGCTGTGTATCACGCCGTACGCTTCAACAGATACTTCTGCGAGAATTCAGAGTGCAAATACGAGGAATTCATTGAGCGATTCAGTCATTTTTCCGAAGAGAAAGCAAGGAAAACGGTTCGTTTCAAAAAATACTGTATAGAACGTTCCCTTGGATGTGGATGCAACCATGCGGAATACGAGCTAAGGATGGAAGGCGCTGTGATAAGTAATGATACACTTGGGAGATATTTAAAATCCGAAGCCGCGGCAAAAATTGAAGACAACATAACGCGGGATGATGTGAAAGTGTTGGCAGTAGACGACATTAACCTGCGCAAGGGAGACAAAAAGTCGGGTTGTACCGTACTGCTGGACGAAGAGACGCATAAGGTTTTAATCATCATAAAAGGCACGACAAAAGAAATGACCAAGCGTGCATTGGAAATGTTTCCCTCAGCACAGTTTTTTAGCAGAGACAGGGCAACTGCATATTCTTCAGCAGGTGCCGAGTGTGGGAAGATACAAATCGCGGATCGGTTTCACCTGATTAAGAATGCACAGGAAGCGATTCAAAACGCACTGATGGCATCCATTCCAGCGACAATATTCGTACGTGACGGGGATGGTTGGGTACAGACAACACCGGAGGATTCCGTCAATTCCACGTCATATTTTTACGTTCCGGATGAGAGGGCTGAGGAATATATAAAGCTTGCGGGGCTGACACCTGCCAAGGCCAGAAAATACAGAAACACCTTAAAACTATTGGAACTGGCGGACAAAGGCCTGAAAACAGCCGACATAGCAAAGGAAATGGATGTGCCGTATAAGGACGTGCAGGCTCTCCGCAGGAGTGCCGCCAGCACACTTCGCTATGTTGAAGACAGGATCAAAAAAAATATTGATGCTCAGAACAATGCCATAGAAAACCGCGAAGAAAGACAAGGTAGTCATACACCAAAGACAGTGGGAGGTCCGAATGTGCGACCGGCAAGTGAAACCATAGTCGAACCGTATAGAGAAACGGTTATGGCCATGGTGAAGTCAGGCGGAAATCACAGAACGATATACCCGGTTATTCAGGAGATGGGCTATACCGGCAGCAGTAATGCCATTTATCAATATATTTTGAAACTGCGCAGGGAAGTTCCGGATCAACTCAATCGCAAACTGACCGAGATGCCTCCTGAAATGACACTGGAAAGCTATCCCAGAGACAAAATATATTCAGCGATTTTGAAAGAAGCATCAAATAGTCGACCAGGAAATGCAGAGAACAGCGAGCAGGACACAAAATCTGAAGCAACAAAGAAAACCCCTAAGGCTAACAACTCGCCTTTCAGCACAAAAGTGACCGAACTGATTTTGGGGCCTGAAAAGGAAATACCTGAGGAAAAGGAAAAACCTAAAAAAAAACCAACTCTTCCATAAAGCAATAGAGATGTACCCGATAATCCTGATTCTCATCCAATTCCTTAAAGACGTGTATAACGTATTCGACTCCCGTGATGTCGGTGCGCTTGATATGCTGATTCATACATACAGTGAAAGCGATGTCGACGCTTTGGCGCAATATGTGAAGGGACTGTCCGATGATTATGAAGCTGTAAAAAACAGCTTAATTTATGGCGAGATAAGCAATGGCCCCATGGAAGGAGTCAACAGCAGGATCAAAGCAATCCACCGAAGAAGTTCGGGCAGAGCAGGCATTTTCTTGCTCAATGCGTACATGGTTTTGCCAGGCTAAAATACACAGAAATTGCAATATTACCCACGCTTATGAGCAAGAGCCTCCTTACATACCATAAGGGAACACAGCGCTCTTATATTTTTGTTATGCATCCGGAAGATGGGCGCAGATATATAGCCATTCTTCAAAAATTTCTTTATACAAATTGGAGCAGGGTTTTTACAGAAGAATCTCCTGGAAAAACAGCCCATCCAGCAAGAGTGTAGGCGGAAAACTTGAACTGGAAATGGATTCCGGTGTGATTGCAACGATAACTGCTCAAGAGGATGGATGGGTAACAATTCAGTTTTCAGACCAACCAGGGAGGAGTACAAGGACACGCATAGATCATTTTCTTAGCAATTACAGACGTTAAGTCTTTCGTATTATGCCATGCTACCTCATAGCTTCATTGCTTTCTTACGAAGAGCTTTCTAACGAAAGATACCCGTTTTTATCTTGCACAAGAGAACAAATGTTTTGTATAATTGAGTTGACTGCGAAATGTAGTAAACTGCCTACAGATTGTAGGCAGTTGTAAATTAAAGCAGTGGATATCAATAAGTCAAGGTGGAGGATATAATCTTATGGCGAAGAAAAAAAAGAATGAAATAACAATCCGTTCCAGTACGGCGGAATACTTGACTTTTATTGCTGCAACGGGTGATGATCCTCAAAGTTTTGAAATGCGTTATGAAGACGAAAATATCTGGCTTACGCAAAAGATGCTGGCAACGCTTTATGATGTTGATGTACGAACAATAAACGAACATATGCAAAAGATATATTCCGATAATGAACTTGAACAAGAATCAACTATCCGGAATTTCCGGATAGTTCAAAATGAAGGTTCACGTCAAGTTGCACGCGTTATTAAACATTATAATCTGCAAATGATTATTGCTGTGGGTTTTAAAGTAAACAATGAACGGGCTGTTCAATTTCGTAAATGGGTGAATCAGATTGTGAAGGAGTATACTATCAAAGGGTTCGCTATGGACGATGACCGATTGAAGAATGGCGGTTCTATTCTGACAGAGCAATATTTTGAAGAGCAGCTCCAGCGTATCCGTGAAATTCGCTTGAGCGAGCGGAAGTTTTATCAAAAAATTACAGATATTTATGCTACCGCCATTGATTATGATGTAAATGCAAGTGCCACAAAACGCTTCTTTGCTACTGTCCAAAATAAGCTTCATTGGGCGATTCATGGACAGACAGACTGCTTCAGAAGTTATCCATAACCGCGCAAATGCAGAGAAGAAACATATGGGACTAACCACATGGAAAGATGCGCCACACGGAAAAATCCAGAAATTCGACGTATCAGTAGCCAAGAACTACCTGAGCGAATTCGAGATGGGACAATTGCAGAGACTGGTTTCGGCTTATTTAGACATTGCAGAGAATATGGCGATTCGGCACATACCCATGTCCATGCAGGATTGGGAAACATGGTTGAACCGTTTTATAGAGGCAGCTGATCGTGATGTTTTACAAGATGCAGGAAAGGTGACGATGGAGATTGCTAAAGCCCATGCGGAAAGCGAGTTTGAGAAATATCGCATTATCCAGGATAGACTGTTCCAATCTGACTTTAATAAACTAATTGATGATATAAAGAATGAAGAGTAATATATAAAGTCGCCGAATTCGACACCTCTAAAATAGGTAATGTTATCAGGGATTCTCCCGCCAAGGGGATACCAGAGGACTACGGCATCTTTTTTGTATCCTCAAGGCATGCGGAGGCCGTAATCCTGTTGCAACGACGAAACGCCTGATGTGAAGCGGGTTTGCGGGATTGTAGTTGGAAATATGCTTTCTAAATGATTGGATAGGCAGTGACAAGAAACTGACCATACTTGATTTGAGTGGTGTCCCTTTTGAAGTATTGGATATTACCATTGGTCTCATAACACGTTTTGTTTATGATAGTATGTTTTGGGGCAGGAACGAATCATACACAGGCAAGAATAGACCTCTTTTGCTCGCTTTTGAGGAAGCCCATGCTTATTTGAACAAAGATGATAATAACAGCTATTCTAAAAATTCCGTTGAAATAAAAGACGGCGAAAGAAGAATTGCACTTTGTCATTATCCCATGCTTTCGTGGGGTGGGGCAGCACGGGGGGCTTTACATATTCATGCACATATACATAACAAGAAGGACGGACTGACATTTGAAGCATTGAGGCGGATGGATAATGCATTAAATGCAAGCGTAGAGATTAACGACTATAAGCCAGCTATTTTAGAAGAACTGATTTTGAATAATAGAAAGTTTAAGGATAGCTGAAAAGGAGGACAAGATGAAAAACAAAAGAAGAAGCAATAAAGATGAAATCACATCGGTTCATCTTCATTTGGAACTGAGAGGAGAATACCTGACGGAATACCAGAAGAGAATGTTAAAAAGATATGGAGAATCTTCTACGGGAGAGTCTATATGCAGAGATATTCTAATACCATCTGATATACCGCTCCATAACCTGCACTATGCAATACAAAAACTATATGGTTGGCAAAATTCACATTTACGCAGTTTTCATCTACCGGAAGAAGTATATCAAAAACTGACCGGTGGCACTGTTAAAGGCTGGTCGGATTTAGTGGGTATTTTATTTCAGCCTCCATCCGAATCAGAGAAAGATATTTTCTGGGATGATGATTATGAAAAAGGCAGCATAAGCGCATGGCTAAAAAAGAAATACACCGGGCCATATTTTTATGGTGGGGAATTGGAGCATCCAGAAGTTGCGAAAAGAGATGTGAAGCAGCTCATGGATAATTTTAAGATGCTTGAGGTTAAAGAGTCATTTATAGATTACATGGCCCGGACTAAAAAGGCTGGGGACGAGGAAATTAAAACTTTACGCAAAGCTCCTTTGATTGAGTTGACTCTTGTAGAAATGAATTCGTCTATTATCATTGATAGCGGAACTGAAAATTTATTAGAGCGATTGGAAGTCAGCAAGATTTTAGCAGGCAAAGATGAACTGCTTGGTGAAGAACGGTTGTTTCCAGTAGCAAAGGAAATTGTTTATACGTACGATTTTGGGGATAATTGGACTATTGTCATAACTAAGGGAGACAATTGCAGGGGCCTGCTCGAAAGCGGGTCTGTTTCGCATGAAGAGATTGCCTATGCGAACGATATTGTGATGAATAAGCATATGCCCGTTTGTATTCATAAAGACGGAGTATTTTTACTTGACGATGTAGGCGGACTAAGCGGATTTGCTGATTTTTTAGGGACTGTCTATGAAAGTGACGACAAAGAGGAAAGCAATGGGCTTCGCGCTTGGGCAAAGGGTCTTGGGTGGAGTGAAAAAAAGATTGCGAATAAAAAGATATTGTAAATTGATGATCAAAAGTCTGGACAGAGCTGAATAAAGAATATTCTATGAAAGACGGAGCTTTGGAGGCGTACCTTAGGGTGTTCAATCAGCTGAAGGAATTGACGCCGGGGCCAAATCATGAATCATTGCATAGCGGGGGATTAAGATGTGTAAGACGATTTATCTAGATTACGCAAACTGGATTGATCTAACAAGAGGAAAAACAGATATTAACAAATTTAAGAAAGCACTGCAGGAAAATGTTATATCTCCCATACTTTCTTTTATGCATATTCTTGAGATTGCTAATAGCGGTGAAAAATCACGTGTTGAATTAAGTAGATTTCTTGATAATATTACAGTAACGTTGCAAAAAAACATTTAGAATTTGTCAAGTTATAATAAATTTTGATAATCAAAGAAATGCTGCGAATTAAGAAGATAAAATAGATATTTTGCTGTATTTGCATTAAAAAATCCTTTATAATAGAGATAACAAGGTAGTCCTTGCCAAATCCCTAATATAAAGGAGTAAATCATGCAAGGCAAGGATATCAATAAATCCACTTTTTTTCAACTGTTTAAACCAATAATTAACGAAAATTTTTTAAGTTTTTTATCAGACATGGAAGCCGATAAGTATTTCAAGAAGTTTAACACATTAGAATTCATTGAACTACTAGCCAATTCTCAGATT
>NZ_JHVU01000026.1 GCF_000620305.1 Desulfitibacter alkalitolerans DSM 16504
TCTGCGGGCAGCACAACCACTCTAAGGGGATTGTCCCGGCCTGACCGGGCGCTTTGTTTCCCCTTGGAACGTGAGGGCCGGATGGTTTGTTCCACCGGATCATAGTGCTGGAGCCGCATACTCAGCACTTCATCGATCCGGAAGCCCTCCAGCGTAATGCGGAATACCGCCTCATCCCGCAGCGTTTCAAAATGGCTGCACAGCGCATCCTTTTCCGCCTCCGAATACCACTTGATATATTCCCGGCGGGACTTTTGCCGCGGCAGGCTGCTGTCAAGAATATACTGGTAGTCGCAGGAATAAATTTGGCCATACAGGAAGGATTTCCGCGCCCTGTATGTATCTGTTTTGGTTTGAAACGTGATGTTGGTTTCGTAATTGTTGGCAAGCCATTTGTACATCTCGGTAATGGCTGTCAGGTACCTGCCGGCTGTGGCGCAGACAACCTCCGTTTCAAGGAATTTCAGCTTGAGTTCCTCAAGACCTCCATAAAGCAGATAGTGAATAAAGCTTTTCACATGCCTGTTGGTGGCGGTATCGTACTCCACGCCGATACTATGGAGATAATTCAGGTACACCACCAGCTTTTTGGCGTACTCTTTTCCGGTATTGGCATTTTGAAGGCTCCTGCTCTCGATCCATTGATTGATCTCAAACAGAGGAATCTGATAGTCGGTAATCATATGCCTGTAAACCATTCCGCCGGACTGTGTTTCAAAGGCAAAGCGCACAAGCTTGAACCTTTTCTTATCATTTTTCATGACATGACCCCTTTCTGACCAGGCGGATTATTTTTTGCCTGCTCAGAAAAAGTATAGCATGCCCTGTGTTTCACAAGAAAAGGATGCTCTTAACCGCCATAGTTGAACATGTCTTGAATACGGTCGCGTAATTCCGGCATAATCATTTCGCCAAAGAGAGCATAAAGCCCGGCGAGGAGCAAAGCGCCGATGACAACAGCAATTAAAATTTTAATTGCCGTATCCACAAAGCCTTCGCCGCGTTTATCCATTAATATCCGCCTTGTTCTTACTGCCATCTCAAAGGATTTGCCCTTGATAGAGTTGATAAAGTTTTTCATGGATGATCTTCCTTTCATATTTGAATTTTGGTTTGGTTTGCATATGATGAGAGGGAGAGGGAGGAAACCTTATTGAGAAAAGTTTTCCTCCCCCCAAACTCCCCCTCCTTCCAAAAGGAAAGGGGACTGTTTAAGCGTAGCACTTTCTATCGTGTTTATACCGTGAAGAAAACAAAATAGTGTCCTGAAAGAGCATATAAAGTCCAGCGAGAAGCAAAGCACCAATAACTACACTGATAAGAATCTTAACTGCGGTATCAATAAAACCTTCGCCTTTGTTTGATTCAATAGCATTTTTTGCTCTCCCAGCTATTTCCCATGTTTTAAGCTGTGCTTTCATCATTAAGTTTTTCATTGTCTGTACCTCCATTAATTTGATTTTTAAATAAAAAAGACTGCAAATCGGCAGCTTGCAATCTTTTAAGTATAGTAACCAATGATTAAGTTAAGTGTTGCTGAAGCAAGGACTGCTCCAATACATGAAACAATGGCAACAACGATTCTGTTGTTCCACTTCTTCTGATCCATCTCATCAGCTGCTGATCTACGAATAAAGAAATAGATAATAAAAAGAGCTGACACAATTGGTGCCAGGATCATCAGCCAAATGGTTACATCATTGATCAGTGCTTCTGTCCCCTTTGCAAGCTGACTGTTTTTAATATCAGTAGCATAGGCATTGGTTGAAAACATTATAGATGTACCAAAGGTCATCAAAAATATTATTACCTTTTCCTTAACCTTACTCAGATGAACCTTTGTCTTCTTCAAGGTTATCTCCTCCTGTCTGTTCATAGATAAGGTTTTTTCGAAAACCTTATCCCATGTTATAAACTGATGGTCTTTGAATGGATTGGTCTTCACAGATTGCTGCATAATAGGTCCAAATATTCCAAAGATCCATCTCGCTAATTTTGGCAGTTCTTTTTTGCCTTATATTTTCCCTTGCCTCTCGGACTTTCCGGTTATGTTCTTTATCACCTAGTCCGTAGATTCTGTTAAAAGTCCATTCCGATAAATCCGGGGCATACATCATTACTGGATTGTTCCTTGATGTTATAAGGGAAAATGGGCGTGAAATAAGCCTTACTTCATCGACTGTCAGTAAGGCTCTAGCTGTCAAATTAATACTATGTGAACTGGATGGTGTGGTAAACCTTGCATGTGATGCACTTAGGGTATAAGTACTTACTGTGTAATTCCCAAGCTTTTTACTGATCTCATCTAAAGTTTCAAGATCATCAGCTTGAAGATAAATCCAGTTCTCACAGTTACCTTTAATCGTTTTTGAAGTCTCCTTTCCATATTTTTCATCCAGTTGAGCAAAGGATTGGAGATATAGATTAAATCTTATGCCTCGCCCCCCTCCTACAGTCAGCTTTGTTGCAAAGTCAGGAATTTTTGTAAAGTTTCCAAATTCATCACATATAAAATTCACTCGATTAAGTAGTCTCCCACCTCTTTCATCCGCTGCTTTGACCAGCAATTCATAATGCTGTGAAACTAGTAAACTGGCCAGGCTATAGTAAGTTGTTTTTTCATCTGGAAGAGTGATAAAAACAGCCATTTTCTTTTTCCCGATATCCGTCACATCATAATCACTGGCATTGGTCATTGAATTAATCAGCGGATTAGTAAATAGCCTAAGCGTCGTCAGTGCTGCCGTATAAAAACTCCCTCTTGTTTTGCTAGGTGCAACTTCTGAAATAGCTAGGAGAGCCCTTGCCGGATGTGAAGGGCTCAGTTTTTTTACATATTCTAAAATAGGCATTTTACCATTAATAGTTCGACACATTTCTCCAATAAAATAATAGACATTGGTCATATTTTGATATTTTTTATTAGCTTTTTCTTTATTATCATAGACCACTGACATAATGGAACTGGCAATTATACTGGCTTCTCCATCTCGCCAGATCCTTTCTCCATTCGGCTCTCCCACCAAGTGAGATGTTAAATCCCATGTTGCTTCTACAGCCTTTGAAATATCATCTGCATCCACTGCATCAATAACCGGCTGAAGAAAATTATACCGCTGGCTTTTCAAAGGATTTTTAAAGTCGATACACACTACCTCGAAACCCATTCTTTCAAGAAAAGGATAGGTATATTGGTAAAGCTCTCCCTTTGGATCAGTTAATACCATACTCTCTCCAGCTAATGCTAAAGTACCGATAGATTGAAGTACGACAGTCCTTGATTTACCACTTCTTGTAGCACCAATGCAAAGGGTGTGAACATCATCACCTTCAAAGTAGATTTTTTCATTACCCCTTTCTTTCTTTAGTCCTAGTACGACACCACCCTTCGACATATAGGCTTTTTCCTGGGCATTATTTTCTTTGGTTTCATTGGTAGTTTTTGAATCTGCTTTGGACTTAAGTGTTTTTGAAAAAGTTTCTTTTTTCTCATAAGCTCTATCTATACCTCCATTCTTTAAATCCTCATCCCCACTTTTAATGAGATTTTTGATAAGTGAATGATTTTTCTTTAATACATAAGTATTAAAGGCTCTGTCTTTCTCTTTATCAGTAAGCCACTCAGCCGAGCCAAATTGCTTTTGACCGGCTGGCACTGGTGTTGAGATGTTCGGTGTGATTGCTCTCAGGTTGCTCTGATATGGCTTACTGTTCATAGCAATCAAATAAATCGAAGCAAGCGCGACAAACCCTTCGAAGCATAAAAAAAGTGCCAGATGCTGTTGATCTGACACAATGCTTTTCATGCTCTCAGTAAATGGCACAAATTTAATTATCGTCATTTTTTTCAGTAAAAGATAATGTAAATTTGCAGAGAGAACTATATTTATTATTGTTCCTGCTACCAAGGTTATTAAAGAAAGCAATAGACTGATTTTACTATTCAATAAAATCACCTGTCCTATTCAAAATGATATTTAACGGTATAGGTGATATTAGATTTATTATACATGCAAGTATGGTTTGTATAGTAATAGAACTCTAATTTTGAGTACTTCCCTGCTGGGAGCGTTTTAGTCATGTATATTCCGTTTTTTGTTGTTCCATAATCAATCTGATCCCATTGGTTAGTTTGAATATTATATCCTTTAACTCTACCGTAATCGCTGCCGCTGTGACCAGAAACAGGTGGAACATTGAAAGTGTACTCCGTAATGGTTGCTCCTTCTAATCCATTTTCAATAATTGTTGAATTTGGTCCAGTTAATGTCATACCTCCACCATTTTCTGCATCTGCAACGAAGAATACAATGGCAGTCCAAGAAGATGTAGCACCTGCTTCATCGACTGCTTTTACTTTCACCACATTTTTTCCTAATGGATAAGTGGATATTTCTGAAGGTCTTCCTTCCCAAACATAGGTAAACATATCACCGTCAGGGTCACTTGATTGAGCAGTTATTTTTACCTGAGTACCTGGTGAAACACTATTTGTATCTGGAGTTCTTGTAATCACTGGCGTTGACGGCGGATTATTGACAACGTTAAACTGTATACTGCTCCTAACTGAATATGCTCCGTATTGATCCACAGCTCTCACTTCAACTGTATGTATTCCCGGCAAATAATAATTATCTGCTGCCTTACCATTAAACTCATAGGTAATAGCATCCCCATCAGGATCTACGGAATGTACATTTATAGTAACTAGAAATTTCCCATTTTTAATCTGCCTTGTGACATCAGCACTGATAGTTGGTTTTTCTGGAGCTCTATTAAGTATTTCGATGGAAGAAGTATTTACAAATGTTCTTCCTGTCGGGTCAGTAAGATGTACTTCTAATTCATAATGACCGGTGCTGCTAAAACTGATTTCACTTCCATTTTTAAAATCTCCAATAACATATGAAGCCGGCTCAACATATTGTCCCTCTTTTTTAAGTTTCAAGAGCTGACTCATGTTTTCAATTTCACCTGAAACAATGGTAACAGGAATTTTATCGCCTATATGGGCATTAACAGGAAGATCAATTTCAAATGTCGGCAATGGATAGGTTTTAAGGGAATCATCAAAGGTAAATATTCTACCTAAATCATTACTTGCTGATGCCAGTAGCTTAAACTCACCTTTATCTAGAAATCTAACTAATCCACCATCATTTGTAAGCGTTCCTTCAACATATTCAGAAAGCTGGACTGGCTTGCCATCCTTCTCCAAATTCCACGTTATATTTGAATCTTCAAGTTCCTCTGTTGTTATATGAACTTCGATAGAAGTGTCAGTGTGTGCATACTCCGGTAATTCAAAGCTTATAGACATGACTGGATATACTTTGATGTTATCTCTATACTCAAATGTTCTTCCCAGCTCATCTACTGTTTTAGCAATTAAAGTATACTCGCCTTTATCAAGAAATCTAATTGTGCCACCTGAATTTGAAAGGTTACCTTCAAGAGAACTATTGATATTTACTTGCTGCCCATCTTTCTCAAGAATCCACTCAATATTCAAGTTTCCAAGCTCTTTATGATTTACTGTGACTTCACATTCTTCATCTGTATGCGTTGCTGCCGGAAGATCAACTGCAATTCCTACCACTGGATAGACCTTAATACTGTCGCTATATTCAAAAACTCTTCCTAACTCATCAATCACCGTAGCCTTTAAAATATAATCGCCTTTCTCTTTAAATATAACTGCTCCACCATTGTTATCTAAGCTTCCGTCAATATAGTCTGACAGCGAAACCTGTTGCCCATCTTTTACGACTGACCATTGAATATCTAATCTGCCAAGTTCTTTCGCATTCACAGGCACTGTTACTGTTTCATCTGAATGAGCAGTTGATGGTAAATCAAAACTTGTTTCAACCACAGGAAATACTTTAATTGAATCTTGCTTTTTAAATACTCTTCCAGTTTCATCGGTAACATTAGCAGCTAGAACATATTCGCCTTTGTCAATAAATCGAATCCTACCACCATCATTAGTCAATGAACTTTCGATATAATCATTAAAGTTTACTGGTTCTCCTTCTTTTTCAAGAGTCCATTCAATGTTTAGACTTCCTAAGCCAGTTTCATTAACCGTTAGTTCTAATGAATCATCAGTATATGCTGTTCCAGGAATGTCGAATTCCGTCGATATTAAATGGTAAATCTTAATACTGTCTTTATGTTCAAATATTCTTCCTACTTCGTCTGATACACTGGCGATTAGAGTGTAATCTCCTTTTTCAAGGAACCTGATAACACCGCCCTCATTATTCAAACTTCCCTCGATATATTCCTCTAAAGCTACGCTTTGCCCATTCTTCTCAAGGGTCCATTGGATTAATGAATCACCTACTTCGATTGTACTCACGTCAACATGAACTTCAGTATCTATATATGCAATCTTTAATAGACCGAACTGAATATCCATGACTGGATAAACATCTATTGTTTGTGAATAAGCTGACTCTTGATTTCTCGCATTTCTAGCACTAACAACCAGTGAGTATATTCCTTTGTCTTTAAATTGAATTTGTCCAGCATCTCCTTCTGTCATAAGATCTGCATATTGATTCAAATCAACAGGACTCATAACATCATCTTCATTAGATTTTTCCAAAGACCAAGACAAACTTTTAGCGTTTCTTGCTGTCCAATCAAACTCAACCGTCTTATCGGTATGAGTATACTCCGGTAGTTTAAAATCAATCACCGCTTTGGGGGAAGAGGAAGAAGAGTTTTCTTTTTTTATTATATTGACTGCATCATCTCTTTTACTAAGCATTTTGACTGTTTCCGCCCGTGTCGCTGGATTATCAGGTCTGAATGTACCATCTTCATAGCCAGCAATGATTTCATATCTCTTTGCTAATAGCACGTACCCTTTATCCCCATCTTTGATTATATTGTCATCTTTAAATCCAGTACTGCTTTTTAAATTCTTTGCGACAAGGTCTTTTTCAAGGGATCTGATAATCATTTTAGCAATTTCTAATCTTGTTATTGCACCATTGACATCGTATCCGTTTTGATACTCAGATAAATCAATAATCCCATTATCAACGAGTGCTTCTAGAGAGTCTTTAGCCCAGGAGCTTTCGAATTCATTCATAATGATTCTATCTTTGTTATCAGTTGAATTTTTTAGTTTTAGTAACCGAAACATTAAACTTGCAAATTCTGCCCTAGATATATTTCTTTCCGGCTTAAATGTTCCATCCGGATATCCTTTAATAATTTCCTTTGCCGTAAAATCTCTGATATGATCCTCAGCCCAGTGTCCTTTTATATCTGGAAAGTCAAGTTTTATGTTCTGGGCAGCGAATACCTGAGTGCTTAAAGCTACTATAAGTAATATTGCTATGGTCATCCTCATTAATTTCATTAATCATTCATTCCTTTCATTTTTAATATTTTGGTAAAATAAAAAAAGCACTTCAAGTGCCAACAGCATTACGTTCAGTTTTATCTTTTACACAGTCTTTGATCATGCAATAAATCTTGTAATCTACATTTCCGTTTTCATCTCTTCCTTTTTCAAAATAGTGAAGAAGGTAAAGACAACTTAAACATTTAATATTGCTGCTTTTAAATGTCATTCCTGACATATATCCTCCCTCCTCACTAATGGTTAAATTTCAGCTTCATTTTCTTTGTCCCAATCAAGACCTTCTCCTTTCTGCTTTTCAATCAGTTTTTCCTTAAGTGCTTGTCCTTCTAGAGAAGTTAATGGGTATTCGGGTGATTTTGCATCCTGTTTTTCAGAAAGCAGCATGAGTGATGTTAAAAGAAGCTCCATCCTCTCTCTAAGGACCTTTTCATCCTGATATTTTTTGTTCATTTCAAAAGTCCTGAGTAAGTTCTCTTTTGAAAATTGTTCAGGCGGGTAAAGCTTTCTATTCCTGCATTTTTTACCCTCTGGCGTGATGAAGGTAATGTACTTTCGTTCGTCTGTCCAATTGACATCGTAACCAAGCTTTTGCATATTCTCTACGAACATTTCCTTGCCGGTAGAATGTTTCATGCAAGCCTTTACCGACAGATAAAGTTCATATTTCCAACTTCGTCCCTTTGCCCCGCTTCGGTACTCTCCTCTATTCTTGTACTTGCCTTTTTTGCCGTCTACAACAAGTAAACCATGAGCTCTGCATATCTCATCTGAATAATCCTTCATTATTTGCAATTGCTCCCTACTTTGTTTCCATTTCAGACCTGTTTCCGCATTAACAGTGTTGATGATAAAGTGGGTGTGAAGATGTTCTTTATCCGTATGTGTGGCATAAACCACTTGAAAGCCTTTAAACATCTCATGCTCCAGTAATTTTCCTGCAATTTCATTTATCATTTCAGGTGTCGCCTTCTCATATGGAGCAAAAGACTGAACGAAATGTATAAACTGCCTTCCGGTTTCTTTTTGAAAGTGTCTTTTGGTTAGGACAAATTCATGGTAGGCATTTTCTGGATCACAGTTGCTACCAGCAATTAAATATGGCTCAGTCTTCTTAAGATTTAAAATATATGATAAAGCTCTCTTCATCCCCTGGTACGTTTTGTTTTCTGCGTTAATGAAGTCAATGACTGCCATATTTCTGTCACCACCTTTTTAACTGGCAAAATATCCGGGCAGGTTATTTTACCTTGATGACAGAGCATAGCAATCTGATTGAGATTTACCCCTACCTTTGAAAGCTGGTGAGTAAATTTTTTTAGGTCTTCAAAAACAGCAATATCCTTTTCGAGAGCTGAAAAGGATAAATAACGACTGAGATTCATATTGGCTTTCTTGGCTTTTTTTATGATGATTTCATATTCTTCCGGTGTGACTCTGCATTTGATAATTTTTGTTTTATTAGCTATACCACCACCTCCCATAACCATATAATGAATTATTCCATTTCAAGTTCTTCTTCATCTTCTAGCCCATGCTGCCATTTGACCATAGCTTCAAAGGAATCAAATTCCTCAGTCCAGGCATCACCAGAAGAATTATCAATCCCTACATAGATACCTTTATCAATTAGATAAAACTTACCCAGAGGTTTTCTGGTGTCAATAATTTGACTGGCTTCTTTTGAAGTTATTTTTTTAATATCATCCATTGCTTCACCGTCCTTTCTTACTTTTGATAATTTAAAGGGGCATGGGGATTTCCCCATTTTCAAGGGTGCAGGTTCACCTGCCAAGTGCACTTTGTGCCACAAAGTGGAAGCTTGCCCTCCACCAAGCCTACGGCTTCGGTTTTGGTTTTTGGGTTATTGAAACAGAAATTCAAAACATTTCAATAGCAGCTTCATCTTCTCCATACTCATCAGCTTGTGTTTCTCCTACATGTAAAGCTTTTGATTCTTCAAGCAAGGATATCAGGTCCTCATTAAAATCTTTTCCTTTAGGTAGATGCCGCAGGATTTTATACTTATCCCTGTGCTTATCCCGTATCTGCTGACATGAAAAATGCCCTGCTTCGTCATTATCGAGGCAGAGCATTATATTTGATATATTCAGGTGTTCCTGTAGATAATAGTCAAGTGGTTTTATTGCAACACCACCAAGGGAAATACAAGGGTTATTAAAGTCTTTGACTTTATACTTTTTCAGCAATGTTAAGTAGCTCATGAGGTCAATGGGGCTTTCAAAAACGCAAAGGGTATCGCCGTCTCCTTCTACGCAAAAGGGATATGCTTTATCGGAATTTTTGACATCACATCTGAATGATTTTCCTGTTGTATTGGTGCTTCTGATACTGGCATATTTTGCTTCTCCTTTTTTATCATAGCCTACAAATACGCAGCTTTTATATTTGTTCTCATACACCTTCCCTTTTTTTACAAGGTCATATACAATTTCTTTCTCAATACCCCTTGTCTTTATGAGGTAGGCAAATATGTGCTTGTACGTCTTATTTTTCTCAGGAAGTATAAATTCTCCTTTTATCGGCTCATCTTCCGGCATTTTAGCAGCTACATAAGGCAAAGCATCAGGAGCAATTCCTATAAGTTGTTTGATTGCTTCCACCCACGTTTTACCTTCCATCTCCATGACAAATTGGATTGTTCCCCCGCCTTTACCCTGGGAAAACCAGTTCCACTTATGCCCGTCAGAATGAACATATAATCCCCCATACCCCTCAATTTTATATGCTTTTGCTGATACCTGTTTGATTGGATATCCGGCATCTCTGGCATAACTAATAATGTTGACACTATTGGCTTGTTCTATCTGTTCATCGGTAAACCTTAATGTTTCTCTTCCCATCACCTCACCACCTTTTTATTTACAGCTATAATTCCCATTCTTCATCTTCCACTTCGGACTGAGGGTCAAATTGCATTTCTTCTGACTTTTCTTCCACCGTTGATTTCCCATCTAGTAAAATTGGTTCATAATTGGCTCTATCCTTGCAGCTGTTAGGAATATATCCTCGCTCTGCCATTGAAGTATAGGATGCACCGGCTACAATAATATGATCCAGTATACTAATATCAAGGGGATGAAAAATATCAACCAGCCTTTGAGTTAATGCTTTATCCTCCACTGATGGATTAAGTCCCCCACCTGGATGGTTATGTGCTAGAACCATGGATTTACAATCAGAGGCGATAGCCGCTTTTAATATTTCCCTTGGAAAAACCGGCGCCTGCCCGACTGTGCCTTCGGAAATTGTTTTTGTTTCAATAATACTGTTACTGCTGTCCAAAAAAGCAATTATAAATCTCTCCTTATCTTTCATTCCGCTTAAAAGGGATGAAAAATACTGTCCTGAATGAGATGATGAAGTAAGTTTAATTTTATTCTCATTTTCATGCATTTTCAGCAGGTTATATGAAGAAATAAATTCATTAAGAAGCCCTATCTTTTCAAGCTGTTTCTCATTTGGCTCCATAACCTGTGGATGCTCTAAAATATTAAAGGGATTGTTTTCCTTTGCATACTGTTGAATCTTTTTAAGTGGTAATCCGGTCAACTTTGTAAGTCCCTTTAAAAAATTGGAGGTGTAACGCAGATCCTTGCTCATTACGCATCGCCTCCCTCTCCATCAAGATCCAGATCAGCTATATCTCCATCAAAAGCTTCAATAACTGCTCTTAAATCCTGAAGTTTACTTAGAACATCAACCGGTAAATCAAAGGATTCCAAATTGAGAAAAAAGGTTTTAATACCCACGCTTTGCATATAAGTGCTGACTTTTCTCTCAGTTTCAGTATCCAAATCAAGGAGCCACGTCATTACTTCTACTGTTTTTTGATATTCCATAGCTTTTTGATTCATTTGCCATTCCACCTTTCATCCAAAAATTAAAGAGCTCCTCTTTAGAAGCTCCATTGATAACACAAATTGGAATTAAACTGCTATTTCTTCCTCTTCTATTTCCATAACTTCTGCATCAATTTCCTCGTCGCTTGCTTCTCCCATACTATTTTCATCTACTATAATTTCACCTTTATCCTTGTCCATATCAAGCAGGGCATTTAATTCAAATTGCCTTGCAAGCTTGGCATTTAGTACATCTTCATATTCAAAGGGTTTTTCGTATTGGACTTGGGATTGCTCCATGTTTCTTTGGTATTCTTCAATCTTGTTTTCTAGCTTTGTCATGGAGGATTCGAGATTATTCAGGGCATTTTCAATTCTTATCATGTTCCCATGGGGACTGTCTCCAAGCTCTATGGAATACCTGCTGTTGCCATGAATAATAATGTCAAACTTATTAAAAAAGGCATATCGCTTTAAAAGTAGGTCAAAGCCTCTGTAGATGCCAATGTGCTGCTCCTTTTCTTTATCTGCCCTGGAGCAAAGAAGCGTAAGCATTGTGCCAGCTTTTTCCCTTTCATCAAAGAGTTTGCCGTTAATTATAATTTTAAAATCCTCTGTTTTGTTCATATCCCTTCTTTCAATATCCTTGATAATACATTCAAGCTTTTCTTCTGTTTCTTTAATCAACCTTGGATACCGGAAAGTAAAATTATCCTGCATTTTATAGCGTTGATTGTTATATTCGGACTTTAGCATCTTTAATCTGCTTACTTCATTGTCAATATCCATTTTTTCCTTAATCAACGGATTACCTGTTGCAAGTGCCTTAACCTCGGCAAAGGACAGGACAGTTTCATCAATATCCTCACAATTTCTTGCAATAGATTTTGAAGTCATAACCTGGGATATAAAACGCTGCTTCTGTTCAACAATCTGCCATAAATACGGATCAAAGGTATTCTTGGTAACATACCTGTAGATATTAACTTCGGCATTCATGTTGCCCTGCCGGAGTATCCTTCCTTCTCGCTGCTCGATATCGCTTGGACGGTATGGGCAGTCCAAGTGATGAAGTGCTACCAGCCTGTCTTGGATATTGGTTCCTGTACCCATTTTAGGCGTACTTCCTATAATAACCCTTTTTGTTCCTGCTCTTAAATCTGAAAACATCTGCTCTCTTTGTGCTTCATTACTCACATCATGGATAAAACATATTTCATCTGCCGGAACACCTTTTTTAATGAGCTCTTCTTTAACGTAGTCATAAATAGAAAAACGCCCATCTGTATTAGGCGTTCCTACATCACAAAACACAATCTGAGTTCCTTTTGTCCCTTCAGTGCTGATGTAATTTTCATAAATATTTTCTATACACTTATTCACTTTAGAGTCAGGATCATTTGGTGCATTAATATTAATTAACCTGGGGTCAGTACCCAGCAGTCTTGCTTCATTGGTAATTTTGAGCATATTATCTACACTTGGGTCTACCATGCCGTTTCGTATCCTTTCGGCACGTTCTACATAGCTTGCCATTTCCATCCTTGTAAACTCTGACGGCTCGGAAGATACAAGAGCATATTGATTGTCCTTGAGTTTGGGAACGGGAAGTTTAAGCATATCCGCTGTTTGCACATCTGCAATGTTTTTAAAAAGGGTCATCAATTCCGGCAGGTTGGAGAATTTTGCAAATCGGCTTCTAAACCTATAACCTGTACCTTCGGGGGCAAGTTCAAGAGACGATATTACCTCGCCAAACATGGCTGCCCAACTGTCAAAATGATGTATCCCTCGTCTTTCAAGTTCATGGTTTTGCAGATAACGCTGCATGACATACATTTCCGTCATACTGTTGGAGATTGGCGTTCCCGTTGCAAATATAACACCTCTGCCTTCATTGACTTCATGAATATATTGGGTTTTCATTAACATATCACTTGCTTTTTTGGCTCTTGTGTTGGAGATACCTGCTACATTGCGCATTTTGGAAAACACTGCACAGTTTTTATAATAATGGGCTTCATCCACAAACATGGTATCAATACCTAGTTCTTCAAAGTTAATAACATCATCCTTTTTTGACTCGTCCAGCAGTCGTTTAAGTTCACTCTCCAGGTTCTTTTTAAATTTTTCCATTTGTTTGATTGACCAATTCTCTCCCCGCTCTCTTTTCGTTTGTTCAATAGCATAAGTCATTTGGTCTATTTGTTCATTCAGCATCCGCTCTCTTCGCTCTTTTGAGATCGGTATTTTTTCAAACTGGGAATGACCGATAATAATCGCATCATAGGCCCCGGTAGCTATTCTTGAAACAAATCTCTGGCGGTTTTTCCTTTCAAAATCTTTCTTGGTGGTAACAAGGATATTGGCAGAGGGATATAACCGTAAAAACTCACTGCCCATCTGCTCGGTTAAATGATTAGGCACTACAAAAATACTTTTCTTGGCAAGGCCCAGCCTTTTAAGTTCCATGCTGCTGGATATCATCTCAAAACTTTTACCTGCACCAACACAGTGAGCAAGCAAGGTTGAACCGCCATATATAATTCGCGCAATGGCATCTATTTGGTGTTCTCTCAAAGTTATATCCGGATTCATTCCGGGGAATGTCAGGTGGCTTCCATCATATTCACGCAGCCGTATGTTGTTAAAGTTTTCATTATAAAAGTCAACATGTTTCTTGCGCCGGTCAGGGTCACGGAATATCCAGTTTTTAAATTCTTCTTTTAATCGGTTCTGCTTTTCTCTGGCCAGCATAGTTTCCTTTTGGTTGACCACGTACCTTATACTGTCACCATCTTCAATTCTATCTTTAACAGTAGATGTTCTTAAATTCAGACTGTCTTCAATAAGATAGTAGGCATTCATTCTGCTTGTACCAAAGGTTTCCCTTGCCATGACGGAATCTCCGTCTGCCCCTTTATTTTGAATATTCCATGAAGCATTGTAATTATTAAAGTGGACTTTTATTTCACTGTTTTCATATCTTGAACCGGAATTCTGATAATACCTTGGTGTATCTAAAGTTTCATAAATAAACTGCTCAATGTCGGCAGGCTCAATCCATGTAGCACCTAGCCTTACGTCTATTTCACTGGCTTCAAGATCTATGGGTTGTACCTTTTCTAATGCTTTGACATTTTGACTGAAAAGTTCAGGATTACTTTCTGCATAAACTTTAGCTATCTTTAGTTTCCTACGTACATTGCCGGATAGATATTCATCCTGGGTTTCCCAACCTTTTAGGTTATCTTGTTCATCATAATTTTCAGGATTTAAGAAAATCTGTCCGGTTAGTTCTTTTATAATATTTTCAGCAGTATTATCATAAAGCTCTGCCATAAAAGCAATATCCACTTTACCACGCTCATTCAATGATACGGTCAATGCCTCATTGGCAGTATCCACTTCAGTTATTTTTTCAAGGGGTCTTATGGTCTGTTTGGTAAACATATCTGCTTTGCTAACATTATTATTTTCATCAACAACTTCCAGAGAACATAAAAGAGGATAGTCATTATCATCCCGAAAAGCGGTATTGTTTCCTCTCGAGGTAATATAACCATACTTTCTTACAAAATGGTCATACTTCTCATTTAATATGGCCTGCTGCTCTTTTAATTGCTGCTGGGTACAACCTGCCGTCTGTATATCAATGATATTTCTTGTTATCTCTCTGATACTGCTAAGACCTTTGATGCGCTCCAGCGTTTTTCCGATTATATCAATTTTACGCATGACAGCATTTTCTCTGTAGTACAGTTCATCATTAATAAAGGTATAGGTATAGTTTCTGACATTAGAGTCAGCAGGAATTGTACTATTCTCTACTTCCATATCCATTTCATAATCAGTGATATTTGCCTTAAGCCGTGATACTGCATTATCCAGTGCATCTGGAAGGTCAAAGTTTTCCTCTTCATTTATAAGTGCTGTATATTTACTGCCCTCGCCAAACATTCTTTGGTCAAATATCATTTTGCCTAACATCATTTCAGGATGATTGAGAAAGTATTCGTTAACGGGAATTCCGTCTTCTGTTTGAGCCACATGTATCCAGTCCGGTTCATTAACAGATATCCATTCTCTTTTTTGCAGGAAAAGAATATCGGTGGTTACATCGGTATTGGCAATTTGTTTAAAAGCTGTATTGGGAAGTCTTATTGCACCAATTAAATCTGCTCTCTCCGCAATGTATTTGCGGACAGAATTATCAGTTTTATCCATTGTGCCTTTGCTGGTTACAAAGGCAACGATACCACCGGGTCGCACTTTATCAATTGCTTTGGCAATGAAATAATCGTGGATTAAAAAATTATATTTATTGAAACGTGGGTCATACAGTTTATAATCCCCAAAGGGTACATTACCAATGGCAACATCAAAAAAATTATCAGAGAAACTAGTATTCTCAAAGCCCTGTATTTTTATATCTGCTTTTTGATAAAGTTGTTTTGCAATACGACCTGAAATATCATCAAGCTCAATACCATAGAGTTTTGAAGAATTCATACTCTCTGGCAGCATGGAGAAAAAGTTCCCGATTCCCATGGATGGTTCAAGAATATTACCACCTTTAAAGCCAAATCTATCAAGTGCTTTATAGATGCTTTCAATAACTACATGGGAAGTATAATGAGCGTTGGGGGTAGATGCTCTTGCACTGTTATATTCCTCCGGTGTCAAAAGTGCTTTTAGTTCTGCATACTCGTTATTCCAACCGCCAGCATTGATATCAAAAGCCTGGGACATCCCACCCCAACCGACATACTTGGCGAGAATCTTCTGTTCCTCTGCTGTTGCCAGCCTATTTTCTACTTCAATAACCTTTAATGTGTGAATAGCTTCCACATTATTTCTAAATTTGGTTTTAAGCCCACCAATACCGATTTCATCTTTAACGGAATATTTGTAATTGATTAGTTCTTTTATAGGTGATTTCTTTCTGTCTTTTGTATCATTATCAGGCATTAAAAAAGAGCCACTAAATAGTGACTCCTGGGAGGTAATCTCTATATCGGTTTGTAAATTATCTCGTGTAGTATGATTTCCTCCGCTGTCTGTTTTATCTGCTCCCTGTGCCGGAAGCTCTCCATGGTATCCTTCGGATTGGGGATCGGATTGGTCTTTAGCATCTGCTCCGTGATTACTTCCAGTCTCTGATAAGCTTCCTCGTTCACCTGATGCATCTTCGGCATTAGCTCTCCCTTCGCCAAAAGTAAGCTGTACCGATTTGGATGGTTTTCTTTCAGATAGTTGAGTTTCATCTGACCGTATTTTCCTAATGGTTTCTTGTCCGCTTTCAGATCTGTCGATATTTCGATTTCTGGATAAAACCTCCCGTCCACTTCCTTGTAGCTCAAGTTCACTGCCTCTTTCATTTTTTTTCACGCTCCTTTGCTCTCGAATAATATGCTTAACTTCACTTTCAATCTCCCTGAGTATTTCCTGTGAGATATTACAAACAGTACTTCCCAATCTGAAAATCAGCGGCATGGTATTAAAATGACTTATTGTCTGAAATGCGTTTTCATCTTCATTATCAATACCACATCTTTGAAGTACCATGTACTTAACACTGTCGGTAGCCATCTGTTTAAACTGATTGATTACACCATCTATTGGTACATCTGCAAGCCATGTATTTTCAAAATCCAGCTCAAAGTCAATCAAGTTCTCTTCAAAACTGTCATTTATCGTCTGTGCTGTCATTTCAGAAATAAGCTCCTGAATATTTTCAAACTGCATCCCGTATTTTTCATTAAACTTATCAACTAATAGTGATGATAGTGTGTCATTCAGCTTCCACAATCTTGGGATAGTATGGGTAGCTCCGTTGGTGTCTTTTACATCAAATAGGTATTCAAGCTTTAGTTCCGGTTTAGTTGTATCAAAAACCGCAATACTGCGTGTTCCCCTATTAACATACCGTCCTATTTTTCTGTTCCAAATCTCCATATTGGCAACCATTGTAGCATCGGGTCTTTGGGCATAAATAAGGACTGCATTATCAAAAGTGTATTTATATATTCCTGCTGCAAATTTTAAAAAGTCTTTCCATTCTTGTTTACTGCTTGTAATAGTCTCGGTTATTGATTCATAGATTTCTTTAACTTGTTTCAGCCGTCTGCTCATGGATTGCCTCCTTTCCCGGCATCAGGGTTTCAAAATATAATGCTAATGCCTTGTCAATCACCTCCTCAATTTCTGCCTGATTTTGTTCCGGTTTAAAGTATTTAGATACGATTTTAGGCTTTAGCTTAAATACTGCAGGCTTTTTTGCTTTTTTCTTTTTATCTATTTCACCTGAAAGAATAGCTGTTATATTTTCCTCATCCAGCTTACCGTTTTTAGAATAAGTCCTTAATAGCTTCGCCTTATTCCAATCCACTTTATAATCTCCAGCTAAAATTGCTTCTTCGATCATATTCTGTTCTTTTACTTTTAAATAAGAAAGCTCAACTGCTGCTTTTATGATTATTTCATGTTCATCGACCATTTTCAGCAAAGGTGTTGTAAGATAATTTAATCTTCTATACTGCCTTACCATCTCACGTGAAATATTATTTCTTTCTCCTACCGCTTCGTCACTTCTCCACTTCGACAACTCAGTTGTCGAAGTGCTTTCATCCCTGTATTCATGCTGGTTTTCGCTATCATTTTCATCAAAAAACCAGCTTGTTTTTTTACCTTGACGCTTTAGTGCCTGCATTTCCATTTCAAAAGCTTTTGCTTTTTCGCTGGGTAGCATTTCATCAAGAGAACGCTGCATGAAGTTTGTTTCTGTAACTATCAATATTGCATCATCATCTGACAGATTATCATGGATAACAGCAGGTATTGTTGTAAGTCCCGCCAGCTTGGCTGCATTCACTCGATTGTGTCCAGATAGGATTTCATATACACCGCTCTCTTTTGTCCTAACTATAATGGGAATCATCACACCAAACTCTTTGATGCTTTCCACCATGTTATCCAATTGTTGGTCTTGGTAGAGTCTGAACGGATGATTCTCAAAAGGAACAAGTTTTGATAAATCTATCTCAGTTACACCTTTTTCTTGCTCTTTATACTCTTCCGGGTCATATCCCCCCAGCATATCTGCAAAAGTCTCCAGTTTCTTTTTACTCATAATGCAACAAACTCCTTTGCAAAGTCATTATAGGCAAGGGCTACTTTATTATCAGGCTTATATTCGATAATGCTCTTGCTGTTAAAATTAGCCTCCCCCACTTTTACCGACGAAGGAATTTTGCTATCAAATACTTTCAGGCTTTTCCCATATGCATCCTCAATAAGGGACAATATCTCTCTTGATATAATAGTTCGTTCCTTAAACATCGTGATAAGAATACCATCTATGACAATCTTAGGATTGAGCTTCTTTTTAACTCTGATAATTGTTCTTAACAGCAATTCCAGTCCTTTGGCTGAAAGATACTCAGGTGTTGCAGTAATTAAAACACTGTCACTCGCCGTAAGAGCATTAATAGTGAGCATTCCCAGGCTGGGCATGCAATCAATAATTACATAATCATAATCTTGTTTAACACTTTCAAGAACACTGCGAAGGATATTTTCTCTGCTCATAGTGTTTACCAAGTTGACTTCAACAGCAGATAGTTCAATAGAACAAGGAATTAAATCAATGCTGCCGTTAGAAATAATGTATTCTGATTTACCCGGCAGATTTTCTTCTTCAATAGCCGCCATCATTAAATGATAAATTGTCGTTTTCAGCTCATCCGGCTTGTCAACTCCAAAACACATAGTTAGATTGCTTTGTGGGTCAAAGTCGACCAGCAAAACTTTTTTCCCATTTTCCGCTAAAGAATAACTTAAATTTTGTGCCGTTGTGGTTTTCCCTACGCCCCCTTTTTGGTTGGCAATTGCTATGATTTTACAACTACTACTCATGTTTTTGCTCCTTTCTGTATTTCACATTATTTAGTTTGATTATACACTTATGAATTTATAATTTCAAGCACTTTTTACACTTGTACGTTTTATATTCTGAGTTGAATTGATACTTTACACTAAATAGTGTATATTATTGTGTAGGACGGTGATTAAAAATGAATCTAACTATGGGTGAAAAAATCCGTATTTTGATAAAAAGAAAAAAAGTAACGATATCGGAACTCGCTACTTTAATAGGTACTTCAAATCAGAATTTATCCAATAAGCTCTCAAGAGATAATTTCTCAGAACAAGAATTACATCAAATTGCTGAAGCTCTTGGGTGCAAATTTGAAGGATATTTTGTTTTTGAAGATGGGGAAAAGATTTAATTTTTTCTTTTTTGCTCAATTTTATTCTGTAAAGTTATTAATATGTCAAACTTCCTTTATTAAGATAGGTTAATTCCTCAAAGCTTGTATTTGCTAATGAAAGTTTGAACCACTTTATCAGCAAATGCTATTTATAAAATGAGCAATGTATTAAGTATTACTTCTGCATAAATATAACTGGGATATTTTTTCTAACAAAGTTCAATACGACGCTTATTCGTTGGAATACGCAACAAGAGTGTAGTAATTCACCCTTGTATAAAGTCTGAATTTAAGTGAATAATTTAGACACAAAAAGTTAAACAAAACTAAATATTCCAGCCAAGTTTGCTATTGACATTGAGCCTCTGTGTTATGATTTTTAGCCCTTGAGGCATCCTGATGAGAAGGGCATAGCAGTTTATCATGCCAGCCCTCAATGCAAATAGTTAGCTTCGCCAAACTCTACTACATTGCTTAAGCTGGTCTTCAAATTCTTGAGGAGTCATGCAATTTACGAAACTGTGTATTATTAAAAAGCTGACCTTAGTTTTGGATATCAGGTTAGAGATTAATCGGCGACACTAACATGAATCAGCAGAGAAATTATTAGTAAATATGTACAAAACCTATGAATTACTAACCATTTTCTAATTCTCAGACTTTTGCCAATTAAGGGGGTGAGTATAATCAGAGCAAGTGTTGTACATACCAACACACATGCAAAAGAACTCTCGTCAATTAGAAAATAACCGTGAACTAAACCTATGGCAGCCATTAAGAAGCCCAGATAGGGATGGATTTTGCTTAAGGGTCTTCTGATTTTTCTTAAGAAGTTTGATTTATTTTGAAAAATATATTGGTTGGCTAGTCTTAGACCCAGAATTGAGATAGTGAAGCCGCCTAAAATTAGGCTTGGCGCGCCTAAATCCTCGGCGAATTCAGAACCGAGATTTTCTCCGGTGTTTTCTTCATTTTCTTCCTCGTTTTCACTTTCTCTCTGCCAACTGCGCTCATCTTCTATTTCATAATTACTGTTTCTTCGTTGTTCATGTCTTTCTTCTTGGTCGTTATCTGCTAAAACAGCTGTATTAAGCATGAATAGAAAAGCAACTAAAATTAAAAATATTATTACATTGACTTTGTTATTCATAACAACTCTCCTTTTTAACAAGAAACTATATAAACTAAACAATGTTTTACTTTACTTTCAACTTTGCCCATTGTTCTACAAAAGAAATTAAATACCTTTAGACATTTTGACTAATCTTGTCGAATTAATACTTTTTTGTATCTAAAAACTTCTTTTTATGACATATCTTGTATGTCGCAGTTTTTACATTGTAAGTAGCAGCTAAAATAAGAAACATTATCAACAAATATGTATTTAAATACATAACGGTCAATATCATTCATTTTAGTAATGGCTCATTTTATAATTAGCAGACTGACTCAAAATTTGACTAGCAAACACAAAAGCTTGATCGATCTTATAACCAAACTTCTGAAGCCGCTGCTTACACATATCTCATTCAGCACTGTGTCCCAATTGTATAAATCATACGTAACGTCAATGGTATTTTCATGAACCTCTTTCGCCTTTCCATTTTCAATAACAAAATATCGATGAAAAAGTTCACTGTTTGCAGAGCGATTTTTATCTTTGTATAAGCCCAATTCACTCGGTTTATATATAAGTTCTAATCACCTTCCGTGCCCACAACTGAGAATATACAATAATCAATATAAGTCCCTAAACCATAAAAAACCGGTCTCAGTTATTAAAACCACCAACCGGTATATAACCAGCCTCATCCTAATTCTTTATTTAAAACAGGTAAAACTTTTTCTAAATATTCCTGCCAGTAGCCTTCGTTGTCTCCTTCCAAACTATTTAGCCAGAAATACATCATTAATACTTCCAACTCCTGCTTTCGGCCTTTTGTGAAAGATTTCTTTGGCATCTTTCTATATAGTGAATTAAGGTTAAATAGATTGCTCTTTTGCTTAATATCGTAATCATACTTTCTCCAAGTATATTGGCTCTTTTTTCTATGAGTGGCGGGCCATAGATCTTCATGATCATAAAAATAGTTGACCCAATTATCTGCAAAGGCTGCTACATTCACTTGATGCTTAGACCATGTATCTTCAATCCAATTATTAATGCCTTCAGAAATAAAAGGAATGTTAAACAACCAACTGCGTTGACTCTGTATTCGATGGTAATCTTTAATAAATAGGAATAGCAGTTCCGTCTGATCTTTAAGAAAAGGGTGTTTCTTTATTAGTTGTGAATAACAGTCATAGGATATACTTCTAAATTCTTTGTCTGTATTATATATTAAAAAGAACTCGTCCTGTTTTAAAATACTACCAATGCTTTTATTTAAGTGTTTGCCATGCTCTGCATATATTTTTACTAGCCAATCCCTTACCTCAGGCTCATACTCTTGTAATTGCTTACTATATTTTTCTAACTTCTCATTTTGTAAAACTGTTTTTTCTTCGGCCTCAGTTATATTTAAGTAATTATTAAAATACTCAAAAACATAGTTAACACATATTCTCATATTTTCAGCACGAGTATCTATGTCAAATTCATCAAGTCGATCTTCTTTTTTTCTACGGGCTATATATTCACTCTAGCCTTAGCAAACCTACCACCTCACTTTTGAAAAACTCCTTAACCACTATCCTTTTATTTATATTATCCCAATTATATTATGTTTAAATTATAAACGTCAATATATTTTTGAACAAAAGTGCAAATATTTTTATGTGGTTCATTGTAAAATTAAATGCAACAGGTAAAATGTATGTAAAAAAATAAACAACCATAGTGAGAAATCATGTATGATTTAGGTGTCTACTCCAAACATACAGGAGGTCTCTACTATGGCTGTTCAATCCAAGTCTACCACAACTGTACGTTCTTTTAAACACCTAAGTGTCTTTGAAAGAGGTCAGATTGCCGCTCTCTTAAAAGAAGGAAAAACTCAACGTTATATTGCAAACAAGCTAGGTCGCTCACCAAGTACAATTAGTCGTGAAATTAAAAGAGGAACCACAATTCAAAGGCGAACAGATTTATCAACTTATGAAGAATATTTCCCCGAAACTGGACAGGCGGTGTATGAAAAAAATCGCATGAATTGTGGAGCAAAATGCAAGCTGGCTCAAGTTGAAGATTTTCTAAAATTTGCAGAAGATAAAATACTGCACGAAAAATGGTCGCCAGATGCAGTTGTCGGTTCATGCAAAAAAGATCCTAAGTGGCAGGATGCTGCCGTTGTCTGTACCAAAACTTTATATAGTTATATAGACCAAGGGTTACTAAGAGTACGAAATATCGATTTAAACCTTAAGCTTCGATTAAAGCCTAAAAGTAAAAGGGTTCGTCAGAACAAACGTATCATGGGAACAAGCATTGAACAAAGACCAGAAGAAGTACAACAACGCCAAACTTTTGGCCATTGGGAAATTGATACGATAATAGGTAAAAAATCTAATGATTCAGTTATTTTAACCCTAACTGAACGAAAAACCCGCCATGAGCTGTTATTTCTCTTGGATGCAAAAGATAGTAATGCTGTTAACAAGGCACTTTTAGAGCTTAAGAACTGCTACGGTGAGCAAGTTTCTAGGGTATTTCGTACTATTACAGCAGACAACGGTTCAGAATTTAGTGAGCTATCCGAAACCCTACAACAGTTGGGAATTAAAGCTTACTTCTCTCATCCTTATTCCTCCTGGGAACGAGGAACTAATGAACGTCATAATGGACTTATTCGCCGTTTTGTACCTAAAGGAAAAGCCATTAAGAATTTTTCAGCAGCAACGATTCAACGCATACAACACTGGCTAAATAAGCTTCCACGTAAGATATTAGGTTATAAAACGCCTGAAGAATGTTTCTACGAAGAACTATCCAAAATAGCCTAAGCCCATCCTTCTTGGTAATTATAGAGCTCATTTGAGGATAGTCAAGGGTAAAGACTTCGTCTTGCCTAGCGGCAACCCTTGACTACCCTCTGCACTCGCTCAACTTAATATCTAAGAAGGGCTTAAGAAGGGTATTGTGCTTTAAAATCCTAATCATGATGTTTTTTCACTAGGGGTGTTGCATTTAATATTGCAATTTAGAAAATATTTTTATGTACAACTAACTTCCTTTTTCTGGTTAACCTTAGATAGTGCCTCGGCAGTCCTATATGAACTGCCAAGAATATTCACAATACTAGAATGATGCACTAATCTATCTAGGATAGCACTAGCTAACATATTATCTGTAAAAATATCTGTCCAATCAGATAAGCTGATATTGCTAGTAATGATGGTGCTTTTTTTCTCATATCTTCTATCTATAAGTTGGAAAAACATCTTCGCTTCCTGCTCACCTATTGGTAAATAGCCAATTTCATCTATAATCAAAAGTCTATATTTAGCAAAGTGTTTAAGCCTATTTTCTAGCTTATTTTCTAGATGGGCCCTTTTTAGTTGCTCTATTAAATCATGGCATTTTATAAAATAAGTACTTATTCTTTTTTTAGCTGCTGCAATACCAATGGAAGTGGCAAGATGCGACTTCCCAACTCCGGAATTTCCAATTAATAGAATATTGCTATTAGTTTCTAGAAACCTTAAGCTTTCAAAATCTAAAAACTGTTGCTTATTTATTTTAGGTTGAAAGTCAAAATCAAAATCCTTAAGTTCCTTTTGGTGTGGAAAACCAGCTACTTTAACCATTGCATTTCTGGCATTAAAGTTTTTAACTTCTATTTCTTTAGTAGTAAGTTCATATAATGCGTCTACGACACTTATTTTGCCTTCATTTATTTGATCTAAATACTGTCCTAGCATTATACTCATTTGATTTAATCTAAGCTCTTTTAGGTTGTCATACAATATCTGATAATTGCTCATTAAACTTCTCCAATTCTTTTAAATGTTTTAATGCATAATCTTCAATTCCATCATGCTTTCTAAATGTCTGTTTTAGAATCTCTAAATGATGATGTTCGTTATAAATTATTTTCTTGTTTTCAACTATTTCATGGACTGTTATAAGTTTTTTGTTATAATATACATGCAAGTTGTTTTCAATAACTTGTATCGTGACTTTCTTACCAATTAAGGCTGAAGGAACTGAATACATTTTCTTTTTGTAGGGGATTAATGCATTCGTATTTACATTCACCTTAATTGAAGAAAGCTTGTAGGAAGAACATATTTTTTCTTGTGGTAGAGGAGAAAGATGTTCTTTCTCTTTTTTATACACAAGAATTGGTGCTATACCAGTATTTTGACAAATCCTAATATTAGCTTCATTTGTTATCTTCTCTAGTTTTTCATGTAACTCTTCAAGTGTATTTAATACACCGTTATACGCCATTATTTCATCTATAACCTTCATAGGACTTTCTACTTTTGCTTTGGTATTTGGCCTGCCTGCTATACAAGGAAATACTTTAAAACCATAATCATCTGCAAATTGTTGAAACTTTGGATTAACTGTCCCATCTGAAGTTTCAGTCCTGGCTTTTATCATCATTGTAGTTGCATTGTCTATAACTAATTCTTGTGGTACACCCCCTATTGTTTCAAATGCATTTGCTAGAAAATCTAATATACAATCTAAGCTAACTGATAGATAAATAACCCAGACTTTAAGCCTTGATGCTGATAATACCAAGCTTCCTACATTTAATACGACTTCTTCTCCATTATTAAATTGAAATTTTATCTTCTCCTTCCAATCAAATTGTGCTTGTTGTCCAAGTGGTGTTTCTGATTTAACTGAGTTAGGATTCCCCTTTGGTTTAAAATACTTTGCAAACTCTTCATTTTTTAGTATGTAATAGTTGAAGTTGTTTCTTGTACATTTTAAACCATGCTCTCTTTGTAAATATCTAAAGAGATGATCTTTGTAATAAAAAACTTGGGATGACCCCTCAGAGAGTAAATATTTTATGATTTCATAGTAGTCATCAATAATGGATTTTTTCTTTTTTCTTTCCTTCTTATCAGCTCCCTCATAATATTTTTTTACTGTCCGTCTATCAACTCCTAAGTTCCTTGCTATTTCACTAAAATTTGGTTTATCCAAGTTATTTGCCTCCACAAATATTCTTAACTTCGATAGATCTTTTACTGAGTTAATTTCTATATCAGTTACTATGTTAAATTTCATTCTCATCACCCAGTAAAACTATAGACACTTAAGTGATATTTGTACATGCTTATTTTTGCACTTTAGGACATTTTAATTTTAGCATTTATATAAATAAATCCATTGCTCATAAGCAAAAAGGCCAGTCAGGGTTCTTATAACCCCAACCGGCAACATACTTTCCACCACAATCGTTATTACGTCAAAAACCGTATCTCCGCAGACGAGGTCATATCCCGATTTTCACTTTTAGGCTGTCCATTAGTTGTTTATTCTCAAAATTCTGCTCATCTTTACTAAAAGTATAAAACCCGCAAAACAGCTTGAATACTAGGATTACAAGCATTTTTTGCGTTGTATTTGAACCACACACTCCACATGCCCCGTATGTGGAAACATGTCAACAGGCTGTACTTCTTTTACTGTGTAGAACTCTGTGAGAACCTTTAAATCACGTGCCAATGTAGCCGGGTTGCAGGATACATAAATAACCGTTTCAGGTTTAACAGTTATAATGGTATCCAGTAATGCATGATGACAGCCCTGCCTGGGGGGATCAACCACAATAATATCTGGCTTGATGCCCATGTCAACAAGCTTTTTTGCTTCTGTTTCAGCTTTGCCTAGAATAAATTCCACATTTTTTATATTATTTAGGTGGGCATTTTCTCTTGCGTTTCCTACTGCTTCTTCCAGGGACTCAATCCCATACACCTGCTTTGCTATTTCGCCAAGCAAAATGGTGATGGTACCCGTTCCGCTGTATAAATCAAAAATAATACCAGCATCATCAGATTTTGCAAAGTTAATAACACACTCATAGAGTTTTTCCGTTTGCAATGAATTTACCTGAAAAAAGGAGTTTGCCGATACTATAAATCTCTTTTCACTTATCTCCTCCAAAAAGTAATCTCTACCATATAGGATATTGCTTTTCCCCTCCCAGGGCACTTTAGGATTTGGAACCACAGATTCTATAATAGATACTACTTTAGGAAAAAGATTTTTAATTTCCTCAACAAGTTTGTTAACCTGAAGATTATCATGAGAATAGTCTGCAAATATAAGGCCTAACAAAAACTCATTTTTAAAAGCAGACTCCCTTATCAGAACTCTTTTCAGTTTATCCAGGCCATAAGCATTAATCAGCCTCTCTAATTCATTAGCTAATACTTTCAAGTCAGATGAAACTAGTAAGCAATCTTTTCCTGGTACAAATTCATTACTACTGTCTTCAAAAAAGCCTAATTTTAAGAGAGCATTATTACCTCTAAGGTTTTCTCGTCCCACCTGAAAAATAATCTTATTCCTATATCCCCAGGGGTTGGTCATACCAATACATTGGTTAACCTTCACATTAGTAAGACCCCCAATCCTTTCCAGTGCATTAGCTACAATTTTTGTTTTTTCTGTAAGCTGTTCCTCGTACTCTAAATGCAGCAGCTGACAGCCGCCGCACCTTGTATAACTAGTGCATGAAGGTCCTATCCTGTGAGGAGAAGCCGCAATAATCTCTTTCAAGGTTCCTTCAGCATAGCTCTTTTTAATTTTATCTATTCTGACCTTAACCAATTCACCTGGAAGAGCACCTTTCACAAAGACAGCTAATCCCTGGTGTCTTCCCACTCCCTTGCCCTCGTGGGTTAGGCCTGTTATTTTCAATTCGATAACGGAGTTTTCCATTAGTTTCACCCCTATGAAGCAATAAATTTAAATTTATCAAATGAGCCAAGAGGGTGAGTAGCCCATGGGAGTCTCACCCACAGGCTCTCCCAGAACCGGACGTGAACCTCTCAGCTCATCCGGCTCCCATTATTCAGTCGTTAATTATACCAAGTTTCCAATGCACAAAAAGTTGAGGAACTGCCTCTGCTACTTTGATGAGCCATCTCCTAGCTCTAGCTTTGCTTCCATTGATATTCTTATACTTTCTTCGTACCCATTTTTGCAAGGTTTTGTTGATATATTTAAGCACAGGGGTTAATTCCGATTTGCAAAAACTACCATAGTAGTTTATCCATCCCCTTATCTTGGGATTTAGAAGGTCTGCCAAATCATTGATTTCTCGATTTGTTCGAAATTGAAGGTTCATATTTCTCACATTTTGTTTTATTGCCTTGCTTGCTTTGTTACTTATTGCTGGCGAGAATGTTATGAAGTACTCTCCTCGTCTGTTCTTGGCAAGCCTTGACCTAAAAGTATATCCTAGAAAGTCAAATTTCTCTTGAGTGTGACTTCCTTTTCTATTGTCATCTTTGCAATATACTATTCGGGTCTTGTCTGGATGCAATTCTAGCCCTATGTTCTTAAATCTTGCTGTTAGCGTTTCTAGTATGTTTTCTGTTTCTTCTAAGGTTGAGCAATGTACTACTCCATCATCTGCATATCTTGCCCATGGGTTATTGGGATAATTTATTTTCATCCATTTATCAAATGCATAGTGCATGAATAGATTTGCAAGTATCGGACTAATGACACCACCTTGCGGTGTTCCAGAGTCTCTTTTTATCTCTGTTCCATCTGCTTTTTGAAAAGGTGCCTTTAACCATCTCTCAATGTACAATATTTCCCATTTCTCCTTTGTGTGTTTGTGTACTGCCTTCATCAGGAGTTCATGGTCTATATTGTCAAATAGTCCTTTAATATCGAACTCTAGTACCCAGTCATATTCCCAGCACCTCTGTCTGGTAATGCCTACTGCTTCTATTGCTGACTTATTCGGACGGTACCCATAGGAGTCTTCCAGAAAGTAGGGTTCTACTTTTGGTTCAAAATGGATTTTTACTACCATTTGTGCTATTCTGTCTGCTACTGTCGGTATTCCTAGTACTCTTATCCCACCATTTTTCTTTGGTATATCAACTGCTTTTACTGCTGGGGGAAAGTATGTTCCAGACGACATCCTGTTCCATATTTTGTACAGATTGTTTTTAAGGTCTTTTTCAAATTCTTTTAGACTTACTTCGTCGATACCTGCAGAGCCTTTATTCGCTTTCACTTTCTCATAGGCTTCTTGTACTATTTGTTTTGGTATTCTAAACGGCTTTGTTTTGTTCATTAGCTCCTCCCATTTCTGGTTGACTGATACTCAAAACTGAATAATATAGTTCGCTTTCGCTACCCTTCACTCCACTTCCATTACAGAAGCTTCATCATTACTACGGTCTATTCCGCCCCTATACTCTGCATCCGTATTTCACCCTTATGGGGGTTTCCCATTTGTGGTTTTTCCGTTAGCATCAGAGTCGTAGGTTCCCACGTTCCCTATAAAAGCCTAAATCATGTTCATGTCACCTCTATGCCGGTCACCATATAGTCGGTAATCAGGTCTCCTCTATACTTATCCTAGAATGACGGTTAGATCCTAGTTTTGATGACTTCTTTTCCATGTTTCGACACTTGAACGGTGATTCGCTTGTACTCATCTCCATGATTCTCACCTGACAAAGTCTTAGCTTTGCCTTTTCCTTAACGCTCACCACCATGGCTTTTGACCACAGCAGCTTAAGGTGGTTTGGAGCCCACACCTGAATGTTGACTCCGAAGGGCCTTCCTTCATCTTTCATAGAGCCTAAACTCTTAAGTTATCTTTCTATGAGTCTGTTTTTCGTGGCACACAACCGTCCCCCTGGTTTTTGAATTAAGATTGGTATGATATCGCATAATAAGACAGAAGGACCCGTCCCTTTGTTTTTTCTTGGAGGTGGTTAGATGGCTGTCAATAGTCTTGCAGAATTTCTTGGGAAGCTAAAAATGTGTTTAGATCTTATGCAGGTTCCACCTGATTCTGATAATGTTGACAAGGATAATATATTTAAAGATTATTTAGACCTGGCTGAGCATTATAGGATTTTAGATGAACATTTGCAGACAGTTGATAAACTGTCCTTTGATCCCCTGTCAGAAGCTTTTTGCCTTATCATCAATGAACTAAATAGAAACAAACTGGATAAGGGCAAAATGGGAATTAATGAGCTTTTAAAATTCTATCTGCGAAAGGTTCAAAAGGATAACCAGGTAGGTTGTACACATCTTTTCATGACAAGAATAAAGTACATATTCCTTTATAGCTTATTGGATTCTTTCCCTTTTACAGAGCTGTTATGGCGATATATGTGTAAGTGTATCCAACCAGTTGGTTTTTATTTATTAGAAAAACAGTTAAACGAGGCTTGCCTGATTTATTCCGATTATATATCTATAATAGGCAAAACCGCTGCCCGTCACGGCCTTCCAACTGATAAGCTTCAGCATTTTCTTAGAATGACAGAGGTAAAAGCTCTGGAAGTAGGTCTTGATAAGCTTGCCGGCCATGTAAAAAACCATAGACATAATATTGAATCCTAGGGGAGATTTAATTGTTTGAAACAAATTTCTATATATTAATCCTTTTAAGTATTAGCAGCACCCTTGTTGGGTTATTAGGTTCTACGAGTATTTTCGTATCATTAATTGTGCAAAGAAGGGTTGAAAGGCTTCAGGAAATTTTTGAAGACCTGATAAACCTATCTTTTAATGAGGAAAAAAACTTAACATCGGAAATATATGAGTTAATAAACCGCTATCAGATGCATTATATCCTGCCCCATGGGCCCAGCAATACTATAACCTGGTATATTGACTTTTCCATAATGCTGACAATTTCAATGTGGATATTAGCAATAACATTGGCTATTAAAGGTTCTATAGCACCTTTGACCATATTTCTACTACTGCCCCTGGTAATTTGTTTTCCCATCTTACTGTTTTTTAGAAAGCTATTAATAAATGCAATAAACCCTTTAGATAACAAAATGTTTAACTCAATACTGCCATCTCCGGTAAAGCTTCGAAGCATATCCTATCTAAGCAATTACGTAAATATATCTGTCAAAGCATTGCTCAAGCAATCCAGATTAAATGTGAGCATCGAAAGAAAGGTCTCGGAAAAGAAACATCCTAGTATCAAGGGTAAGGTTGTCCTAAAACAGGAGCTTTCTTTTGATGATTATTATTATTATATTAGTATATATGATGATAAAAGGGCGTACTTTATTGGGTTCGGATACCTGGATTTAAGCTTTCCTCCAGACAGTATTACAAAAAAACCTGTGCCAATCCTGCGAAATATAAATGTTAACCTAGGGTATCTTCTTTGGAACAACTTAAATGATTATCTGACTGTTTCACTGCTGGTCTTTCCTCTAGGGGACAAAAATCCCATTCAGTTTGACTACAGTATGTTAAGGGACGGAAGTTTTTTTGTTCCCCATAAAGATACCAGGTGCTTCATTAATCAAAACATAATTTACAAAATAGATAATGGTAATTTAAAGCTAATAAGGCATGAGAGCAATCTGCCCTATCTGGCAAAGGTGTTTAATTTTTATAGCAAAAACAATGAGCGTTGTTTTGTTCAGGAACCATATAGAGACTTTAATAAACAAAGGATTCAGATATGTTCTGAACCTTCTAAAGTCCAGTAGACTGACCAGTTGAAAAATATAATAAAAGAATCATTACACCATTCCAAAGTCCATGAGCCAACATACAAGCAAACAGGGAACCTGACTTTTCATAGATATAAGCCAGGCCTATTCCTCCTAATAAAAGTGGAAAAAACCTGAGTATATCAAAGTGCAGCAACGCAAAGAATATTCCTGAAACAATCATTCCAGCTGCCAGGCCCCACTTTTTCTTAAATACAGGATATACCATTCCTCTAAAGTATATTTCTTCTCCTATGGGTGCCAGAATTGCGCCAATGATTAATAGTATAATTAAGTCATTATAGCCTTGTGCTTCTAACACAAGCTTTGCAAATGGCTGTAAAGATGGCTTCACTGGAAGGATAAGCTCCATGATTAATCCTGCAAATACCACTAACCCAAATAAAATTATGCCGCCAAAGATACCATGGGTTAGTATCCTGGTCAGGTTCCCGGCTCTAATACCAATTTCCTTCCAGGTGACTCCTTTTATAATATTAAAATACACTAAAGCCAAAATAACAGCTGTTGTTTGAAACATGGTACTGATGAGATATTTTTGAGTTATTACTAAACCTTCTATCAAGCCAGCTGTAAGCCATGTAAAAACGTTAGTTAATATAAAAATAAAGCCTAAAACCAATAGAACATCTAAAATACCCCATTTACCTTTGCTTTCACTAGTATGCACCCATCTGCCACCTTTCTATCTGCAAATAACTACGTTATAGTATATAGTATTTATTTCATTTATAAAAGATACATTAATTGTTTACTCTTGTTTGTTAAATGCAGCTTACTTAGTATTATAGTAATTACGTAATGCAAAAAATTACAGCATACTTTACTTGCGAAAAGCAAATAAACTAAGACCATCAGGGAATACTAAGTTATAGATTTTCGCCCTTTTTCCTTTTATTCTATTAATATGTTTACCAACAATCCTATTAACCAAAAAATTTAACAAAGGAGCTGCTTTAAAAAATGGAAACAATATTGACAATACTTACTATAATGGTGATCCTGATAATAGCCATCTTTGTGGCACTCAGGGCAAGCAATTTTATGGGTAGGAGGTTTGGCGATAATGGTAAAAAAAAACAAAATATTAAAGCCAGTTCAGAAATGATCAACCGGGTTTCTCCCTTTAATGCTCAATTTGATTTTGAGGCTTCAAAGGAGCTCTCAACCAGGACAGACACTATAGAATATTTTAACCCTGTTGAGCTCCACATAGATGATGAGACACATATTACCCTTCTTGCAAGAAACCCCTATTGGCTTTATGCCTACTGGCATATTCGTGAAGATACCATTAGAAATTTTGAAAATAGATTTGGAGATGGGAGTTGGGAGAATTATCATCTTTTCTTAAAGCTTGTTAATTTGTCAGCACATAAAGACTATTTGCTGCCAATAAATAATTATGCAGATAGTTGGTACATTAAAGTAGGAGATACTCACTGTGAGTGGAAGGTGTATTTAGGAAAGATGGTTCCGGAAGAAGGACTTATAATATTAGCTGAATCTAATACAGCAATAACTCCCCCTGCTAGTCCATCTTCTGTCATTGACCCTGAATGGGAACCCTTGGATGAAATTTGGAAGGAACTCCTGGCCAGGGGCTTTGTTACTAATCTTACAACAGACATTAACTCAGAAGGATTAATAAAAAGGAGAAAGGATGATTAATTTGTCAAAGGGCTATTTAGCTTTCATACTTCATGCCCATCTTCCTTATGTCCATCATCCATTACAGGAAAACCTGCTGGAAGAGAGATGGCTTTTTGAAGCTATTACAGAAACATACATTCCGCTTATCTCAGTATTTAAGAGGTTAAATGAAGAAGGGGTTAAATATAGACTTACCCTATCTTTAAGTCCCCCACTACTTTCCATGCTGGACACCCCTTTACTGCAGGAACGTTATCTTACACACTTGACAAAATTAAGGGAATTAGCAGTTCAAGAATTAGATAGGACATCAAATCAACCAGACTTTCATTACGTGGCACAGATGTATAAAAGAAATCTTGATGAAGCCTATAATATTTTTCATGAAACCTATCAGGGTAATCTAATAAAAGCATTTAAGGAATTAGAAGACGAGGGTGGGTTAGAATTAATAACCTGTGCCGCCACACATGGGTTTTTGCCACTATTACATGTGAACAATTCTGCTATAAAGGCACAGCTAAAGGTGGGGGTTGAAGCCTTTGCCCAGCATTTTGGCCACTATCCAAAGGGAATGTGGATTCCAGAATGTGGTTATTATTATGGTTTGGAAAAAGAGCTGTCCCAGGTTGGAATTAAATACTTTATTGTTGACAGTCATGGGATCATGTTTGCTGCTCCGCGTCCCAAATACGGCACATTAGCTCCCATAAGAACCCAAACCGGGGTTGCTGCTTTTGCCAGGGACCATGAATCTTCCAAGCAGGTATGGAGCTCAACGGAAGGTTATCCTGGAGATTGCGACTATAGAGAATACTATCGTGATATTGGGTATGACCTGGACTATGAGTATATAAAAGACTATATACATCCTGAGGGAATAAGGGTAAATACTGGCTTTAAATATCATAGAATTACAGGCAAGACAGATTGGAAGGAATGCTATCAACCTGATTGGGCAAGGGAAAAGGCTGCCATCCATGCTGGCAATTTCATGTTTAATAGGATCGAACAGGTAAAGCACCATGCGCAGCATATGAGTAATCCACCCATTATAGTAAGCCCATATGATGCTGAATTATTTGGGCACTGGTGGTATGAGGGTCCACTATGGCTTGAACTGCTGCTTAAAAAATTGCATTATGATCAGAATGTAGTTGAGACACTTACCCCCGGTGATTACCTTGATAGACATAGTAAAATTCAAGTCAGTACTCCCTGTCCGTCAAGTTGGGGTAATGCAGGCTATAACGATGTATGGCTTGAGGGAAGTAATGATTGGATCTATCGTCGACTTCATAGAGCAGCAAGGCAAATGGAACGTATTGCGGCAGTGGTAAAAGATACAAAGGGGATAAGGCGGCGAATTCTCAATCAAATGGCCAGAGAATTATTGTTAGCACAAAGCTCAGACTGGGCCTTTATCATGAAAACAGGCACCATGGTGGAATATGCAAAAATGAGAACAGTTTCCCATTTGGAAAATTTCAACGGTCTGGTACATGCCTTAAAGGATGGAAAAATTGATACAAAGTGGCTGGAAGAAATTGAAAGGGAAGATAATATATTTCCTGATATTAATTACGAGGTATATTGCAGTTAATGCAGCCTTGGCTTGCAGTACAGTTGCTAGCCTGTATTATGTGTAAAATAAAGCTATGGAGACAGGGGACCCGGACTATCCCTTTACTCCATAGCTTGTTTTTTTGCGTTTTTATGTCTGCAGCATTTTTTGGATTTTATTCCTGTAAAAAACCCCTAGCTCTTCTGCTGCCTCCTGGGATAATCCCTCTGTATATATATTATATTGGGGCTCTTCACTATGAGGCAGTACTAGTGCCCAACCTTTTTCATGTCTAATCTTAACTCCGTCAATTAGTTCAACTGGAAGCTCCTTGACCTCACTTATTAAAGCTCTCATTATTCTACCCTTTTGCTCCCACGGACAAGGGGCTGTATTGACCTGAAGATGGATATCAGGAATTTCGTCTACTAAATCCCCAAGACTTATATTTTCCTCAACCAAAAAGTCCATGAGCATCACAACTGCATATAATGAGTCATTTTGCATAAAGAACTGGGAATAGGGCTTTTGTAAGCTTGCAGTTTCCTCTCTTACAAGTTCTCCCATAAGAGCCCAGGGCGCTGTTTTTGTTCTAACGACCCGACCGTTATATTTTTCACCAAGCTTTTCAATGGTTTCCGAGGCTGTTACAGGAACCACCACAATACCCCCATTATTTGCTTTAAAAAGCACCAATGCCATAAGAACTGTAAACATATGCTCATCAATTTGGCGACCCCGATTATCAACAAGTATTACTCTTTCACCATTAGCATCAAGGATAATGCCAAAGTCTAGTCCCTCATTGACAATCTTTTTAGACATTTCATCTGCCAATTGGATTTGCTTTTTAAAGCTTTTTTCCTCTAGGTCATGATGTTTAAAGTATTGGAGATCACATTTCAAGCGACCTGATAATTCCTTAAAAAGGCTCTCCATTACCTTACCTCTAGTGTTAATTAGTATCCTAAAGTTCCTTAGGTTAATTTTCTCTACAGCAATGTTACTCATTATATTGTCTAGATATGAAGATAGGGAATGCTGTATTAATACATTCTCTCCAATCTCTCCCTCCTGAACCCTTCTGAAATCCTCCCTGTTGTAGATTCCTTCTATTTTTCTCTCCATATCCCTGTTAATATTGATTCCTTTACCATCAACAAACTGCAGCCAGCATTTATCAAGATTATTGTGGTCAGTCTTGATATGCACCCCACCCTGGGCACCTATACCCCTCACAGCAAATCTATGTATTGGCATGGTTTGCTCCCCTAAGTCTGACACCTTGACACCTGTAGACATTAGACCAGATATAAAGGACCCTTTTAGCATTTTAGTTACCAGTTTTCCATCACAGCTGACTGCCACCTTGTCATCCTTTTTTAAGACACTGCCATAGGATGCACCAAGCTTTGCTGCCAGCTCAGGGGTTATGTCCCAGTTGGTCAAGCCTGGAATACCCTCAATGCCAAACAAGCTTTTGTTTGCTTTTTCCCCCCAAACAAGACTATTTGATACAAGAGCTCCAGTATTGACAGATTTATAGGGCCATATTTTTACCTGGGGCTTGATTATACTTCTTGATTCTATATGCGTTCCATCCCCAATGGCAGCATCCTGGAGAATTGTAACGTTATCTTTAATGGTAACCTTATTCCCAATTAATGCCCCACTTAGAGAGGATTTTTTACCAATATAGACGTTATTCCAGATTACTGTTCTTTTTATAGCAGCTTCATCTTCAATTACAACATTGTCTCCCAGTACTGTGTAGGGTTCAAGTCTTACTCCTGCTCCTATCCTACAGTTTTCTCCAATAAGTACAGGACCTTTAACACTTGCGCCATTTGCATTGGTACCAAATACTTCTCCCTTAATGGTTCCCTTGATTAAAGTACCTTTAGGGTTAACTTGTACCTTGCCTCCCAAAATGTCTTTATGGGATTGCAGATACTGCTCTAAATTTCCTATATCACACCAATAGCCCTCCAGCAAGCACCCAAACATTGGCTCCTTGTTTTTTAACAATAATGGAAATAAATCCTTACTAAAATCAAACTTTTGTCCCATGTCAAAATAATCAAGAGCTTCAGGCTCCAGGACATAAATACCAGTATTAACCCAGTCACTAAAAACCTCACCCCAACCAGGTTTTTCAAGAAAGCGTTCTATACTACCATCAGGATTTGTGATTACAACACCATATTCCAGAGGATTGGAAACGGATGTAAGCACAAGAGTAGCTAGTGAATTATTAAGTTTATGAAAATCTACTGCATCCTGGAGATTTAGATCTGTAAGGGCATCTCCACTTACTACTAAAAAAGTTTCATCCAAAAATGAACCGGCATTTTTTACACTACCTGCTGTACCAAGGGGAACGTCTTCAATAAAATAATGTAAATTCACACCCCACTGGCTGCCATCTCCAAAATAATCTGTAATATGCTGTGGTAAATACTGTAGTGTTACTCCAATTTCAGTTATATCCAGCCTTTTAAGCAGCTCCACTGCATATTCCATTACCGGCCTATTTCCTACTGGTACCATTGGTTTGGGTCTGTCACAGGTTAAAGGCCTTAGCCTGGAACCTTCGCCACCGGCCATAATTATTGCTTTCAAAATGGTAACCTCCTAATTTAGTATATTTCTTGATGGATTTCGCATTGTATTTAATGCTGTATTTGGGGATACAATTAGCTTCTTTGGCAGGTTTTTTTCCATATACCAATCACTCTTTTCATATTCTTCTTTTATACTCTCATAAACTGTATGAGTCTTTTTGGCAATTGATGACCAGTCGTACTCACTTATTACATTTTCACTTGCAGTAGCTGCTAAACTTTGGGCAAACTTTTCATCTCTTAAAATTGCTTTTACCTGATCAGCAAGTGAATTTGGGTTGCCTGGAATAAATTTTAAGCCGTTCTTACCATGACTTACAATTTCACTTAAGCCTCCTGTATCGGATACAATTACTGGTGTTGCAGAGGCCATGGCCTCAAGTGCCACAATGCCAAACGGTTCATAAAGGCTGGGGAAAACAGCAATATCAGCCCTTTTGAAAAGCTGCTTTAATAATGTGTCATCAATGTATCCTGTAAAATGCACCTTATGCTCAAGGCCCATTCGTTTTACCTGATGCTTTAATTGACCCTCCATTGGCCCTGTACCTGCAACTATCAACTTTATTTCTGGAAACTCCTGCAAAAGCAGGGGAAGGGAATCAATTAAAATATGTACCCCCTTTTCTCTCACAAGCCTTCCAACAAAGAAAAGGACCTTTTCATTATCCCTTACCACAGAAGCTAATGAGTCTATACTCCAGTTATGATTAAACTTATCTAATTCAGCAAACTGCTTTACATAAACACCATTAGGAATTCTTACAATTTTGTCTTGTGGCAAACCAAATAGTCCCTTAACTTCCCCCTCCATATGCTTGCTGCATACTATCACCTTCCATGATTCATAACCAAGAAACCACTCAATACTATGAATAAAGTTTTGAAGCGGCGAATGCAGCCCATGATTCCTTCCGGCTTCAGTTGCATGAATGGTAGCAACCAGGGGCAGCTTGTAAGAATGCTTTAACACTCGGGCGGCATAGGCCACAAGCCAATCATGCCCATGGATAATGTCAAATTCATTATTCTGTAAAATCTCTATACCCTTTTCTATCAAGGCAAAATTCAACTGACTAACCCAATGCATAAAATCTGGAGTCTGCAAGGGAAGTGAATACACTCGATGAATATGTATACCTTGGTTTTCCTCATAAAAGGAAGCCTCCTCGGCTCCTCTTGTTAATATATGTACCTCATTAACTAATTCGCCAAGTGCCAACGATAAATCTTTAACATGTCGTGCAAGTCCACCAACACTTTGAGGTGGATATTCCCAAGAGAGCATTAAAATTTTCACAATCCAATTACCTCCGGATATATTGTTTTATGAATTATTAGGTTTATTGTTTGAAATATTAGGTTTTTTTATCCGGTGAAACCAGGTTTTTGGTCAAATAAAAAACAAAAAAGCGAGTTTCCTCGCTTTAGCCATTGTGAATTTCAAAGGTCCAGTTTATTCCATTGTTATTGTCCCAGTTATTGGCACTATCTTTAAAACAGAAATTAAACCTACCCTTATCCTCAATTGGTAGGGTTTTTGCCCAACCTCTAGCTGTTTTTTCCATGCGGATATCCTGTATTTGTTCCCAGTTTTTAGGGTTGCCATACCCGCAATGCATATAGACCTGATCTGCTCCATCATTGGCCAGTAAGCCATAGTATAAAAAAGTAACTTCTTCATCAGATGTAACTGGCATGGGATCTACAACTACACCGCCATAATAGTCAGCTTCACGCATGCCCCTTAACCTTTCATCAGTAGCTGCAAATCTGCTTTTTCGATGGTCTACCATTTTTTAAATTCACCTCTTCTACAATTTTTTATCTTCTCTTTAATAGTATTTTGTTTTTTATTGTAATTATAAGAGGTAAATATCCTTAAATTAGTATAAATTAGTTTTAAATTTAGTTTTAAATCTTTTACTTCTGTTTTAGGAATTCTTTTAATATTGAATTTACCAGCTGGGGGTTTGCCTGGCCTTTGGTTTCTTTCATGATTTGTCCCACTAAAAAACCAAAAGCCTTTTCCTTTCCAGAGCGAAAATCTTCAACAGATTTTGAATTATTCCTAACTACTTCTTTTACAATCTCCCTTAACTTGCCTTCATCACTAATTTGCCCTAGATTCCTTTCTAAGATTATCTGCTGGGGTTTTTCCCCAGTTTTGAACATGTCTTCAAATACTTCCTTGGCAATCTTTCCACTAATAATCCCTTCTTCAACTAGATTTAACAGCTCCGCCATCTCCTTGGGCTTTACCAGGCTTTCACTAACAGATATTTGCTCTGCATTAAGCAGGCGTAAAAATTCTGCCATGATCCAGTTGCTAAGCTTCTTGGGGTCATTGTAGCTGGGGAGAGCCTCCTCAAAATATTGAGCCAGTTCTTTATCCTTTGTAAGAACTTCAGCATCATAAACAGGCAGACCAAAATCTTCCACAAATCTAACTTTTTTAGCCTGGGGTAATTCTGGTAAAGCTGCTTTTATTGAATTCAACCACTTACTGTCAACTTTTATTGGTACAAGGTCAGGCTCAGGAAAGTATCTATAGTCATGAGCTTCCTCTTTACTTCTTAATGGAAGTGTTATACCCCTGCTTTCGTCCCATGTTCTTGTTTCCTGGATTACTTTTTCTCCAGATTGTAAAATACTCTTCTGCCTTTCTATTTCATACTCAAGGGCTTTTTGTAATGCCTTAAAAGAGTTTATGTTTTTGATCTCAGTTCTGATCCCAAATTCTTTAGCGCCAACTGGCCTGATGGAAATATTTCCATCACAGCGCAGAGAACCCTCCTCCATTTTACAATCTGAGATATCTATATACTGAAGAATTGCCTTGAGATTAGCCAGGTATTCAACGGCTTCCTGCGGTGAGCTTAAATCAGGTTCAGATACAATTTCAATTAGGGGAACACCTCCCCTGTTGAAATCCACCAGGGAAGCCTCGGCCTGGGAAATGGTATCTCCCTCATGGGTTAGCTTGCTGGCATCCTCTTCAATGTGTATTCTAGTTATGCCAATTCTTTTTAATATATGGCCAGCTTCAATTTCCAAATATCCATTTTTGCAAAGGGGCAGGTCGTATTGGCTGATCTGATAAGCCTTGGGTAAATCAGGGTAAAAGTAATTCTTTCTATCTAGTTTGCTAAATTCTGCAATTTGACAGTTGAGACTCAAGCCAGCTAAAATAGCATATTCTACCACCTTTTTATTTAGTACTGGCAATACTCCTGGCATACCAAGGCAAACAGGACATACCTGGGTATTAGCCTTGGCACCAAATTCTGTACTGCAGCCGCAGAATATCTTGCTTTTAGTTTTTAATTCAACATGGACCTCCAGACCTATTACTGCTTCATACATATTCATCTCTCCCAATGACTAAACTCTCTTTAATAAGTTAGTTTTTCCTTTTATTTACCCTAAGAATACAAAAAAAGGCCAAGAATCAGCATCCTGACCTTTAATTTGACTACTTCGCCAAATGTTCTTTAATTAAATCGTTAACAAGCTGGGGATTGGCCTGACCTTTCGTTTCCTTCATGATTTGACCAACCAGAAATCCTAACGCTTTTTCTTTTCCATTATAATAGTCTTCCACTGACTTAGGATTACCTGCCACAACCTTTTCAACAATGGCCTGCAGCTGCCCCTGATCACTTATTTGAGCATATCCCTTTTCTTTAATAATCTCTTCAGGTTTTTTACCTGTGGAGAACATCTCATCAAATACTGACTTGGCAATTTTATGGCTTATTTCACCTTTATCAATATTTTTCAAAAGACTGGCCAAATCCTCCGGCTTTACCAGACTTTGTGAAGGAGTACTCTGGCTTGCATTTAACAATTTCATGAATTCAGCCATTATCCAGTTGCTGAGCTTTTTAGCATCCAGATAATATTTCAATGTTTCTTCAAAAAATCCTGCAAGTTCTTTATCTTTTGTGAGAATTTCTGCATCATAGGCCGGCAGACCTAGCTTCTCAATAAATCTTTGCCTTTTTGCCCTTGGCAGCTCAGGCACCCTGGCCTTTACAGCCTCTAACCAGGCATCATCTATCTCAATATATCCCAGCTCAGGATCAGCAAAAACCCTGTAGTCGGGGAATTCTTTGTTTCTAAGGGACAGGGTTATTTCCTTGTTTTCATCCCATGTCCTTGTTTCCTGGACTACCTTCTCGCCCTTTTGCAGGGTCTTGATCTGCCTGTTTATTTCGTACTCCAATGACTTTTGTAATGACTTAAAGGAATTAAGGTTCTTTATCTCAGCCTTTGGGCCAAATTCAGTACTGCCCTTTGGCCTAACTGAAATGTTTCCATCACATCTTAAAGAGCCCTCTTCCATTTTACAATCTGATACCCCTATATATTGAAGTACTGCTTTCAAGCTGTCAAGATACGCAACAGCTTCTTCAGGGGTTCTAATGTCTGGATCTGATACTATCTCAATAAGGGGAACTCCTGTCCTGTTTAAATCCACCAGTGATCCCTGGGCAACTGATATGGTTTCCCCCTCATGAACCAGCTTTCCGGCATCCTCTTCTAAATGTATTTGTCTAATGCCTATTTTTTTAGTACCTTCTTCTGTTTCTATTTCAACATGGCCTCTTAACCCTATAGGGGAGTGAACCTGGCTGACCTGATAGCCCTTGGGCATATCAGCATAATAGTAGTTTTTCCTGTCTAGTCTGCCATGTCTGGTTATGTCACAATTAAGGCTAAGACAAGCCAGCATTGCATGTTCTACTGCCTGTTTATTTAACCTTGGAAGAATACCAGGCATACCCAAACAAATAGGACAAACCTGGCTATTTGCCTGAGCACCAAACCTGGTGCTGCAGCCGCAAAATATTTTACTTTCTGTTTTCAGCTCCACATGGACCTCTAGGCCTATAACAGCTTCATACATTATCATCTCTCCTAACCCTGTTTAGTTATATGCCTGGCTTGCTTTTATGCCAGTCAGTACTCTGCTCATATGCAAAAGCAGCCTTGAGAATTGTCTTTTCATCAAAGGCTTTACCCATTAGCTGCAAGCCAACTGGCAAGCCTTCACTAAAACCACAGGGAATAGAAATAGCCGGGATGCCTGCCATATTTGCAGGTATTGTAAATAAATCAGCTAAATACATTGATAATGGGTCGTCCACCTTTTCTCCCAGGTTAAAGGCATTTATTGGAGATATGGGTGTTAATAAACAGTCATATTGATCAAATGCTTTGTCAAAATCATTTTTAACAAGGGTTCTTACCTTCTGGGCACGTAAGTAGTATGCATCATAATAGCCTGAACTTAAAACATATGTACCCAGCATAATCCTTCTTTTAACTTCTGGCCCAAAGCCCTCCTGACGTGTTCTCCTGTACATGCTTAGCAAGTCTTCTGCATCTGGACTTCTGTAGCCATATCGAACCCCATCAAATCTAGCCAGATTTGAACTTGCTTCCGCCGGAGCTATTATATAATAGGAAGTTAGAGCATGCTCAGTATGTGGTAAGCTGCATTCCTCTACTATAGCACCCATATCCTCAAGCTGTGCTGCTGCTTTTAATACAGCTTCTTTAATCTGGGGATTAAGTTCTTCAGGAAAGTATTCCCTGGGAATGCCTATTTTTAAACCCTTAACATCCTGACCTAGGTGCTTCTGATAGTTGTCAACTGGTACATCTGCCGAGGTAGAATCAAAAAAGTCTTGTCCCGAAATTGCTTCTAATACTATAGCTGCATCCTCGACTGTTTTTGTTACTGGTCCTATTTGGTCCAAGGATGATGCAAAAGCAACTAATCCATATCTGGATACTCTACCGTAGGTTGGCTTAAGACCTACAACACCGCAGAACGCAGCAGGCTGACGAATACTACCTCCTGTATCTGAGCCGAGGGTAAAGAATGCCTCATCAGCTGCAACACTAGCTGCCGAGCCTCCACTAGAGCCCCCTGGAACCTTGTTTAAATCCCAAGGATTGGCTGTTTTAAAAAAGCCTGAGTTTTCTGTAGAAGAACCCATTGCAAATTCGTCCATATTAAGCTTGCCTAAAAGAATTGTTTTCTGACTCCTTAGCTTTTGTATAACTGTAGCGCTATAGGGAGCTATAAAGTTTTCAAGGATTTTAGATGCACAGGTGGTTTTTATACCATCTATACAAATGTTATCTTTTACAGCCATGGGAATTCCAGCTAGCGGCGGCAGCTGGCTGCCCTTATGTAATTCGTCATCTACTCTTTTGGCCTCCTGGAGGGCCTCATCTGCTGTAACTGTAATAAATGCTTTTATTTTATTATCAAGCTGCTCAATTCTTTCCAAAACTGCCTGGGTAACTTCTGTAACACTTACTTCCCTGTTTTTTATTTTATCTTGTATTCCTGTAATGGTATAATTATATAACTCCATACCTTACCTCCTCTTTACACAATCTTGGGAACCCTGAAAAAGGAATCCTTGGCATCAGGGGCATTGGCCAGGGCTTTTTCCATGGTGAATGATGTAGTTACTTTATCTTCTCTAAAAACATTTGACATGGGAAGTACATGGGCTGTAGGTTCAATCTCAGAAACATCCAGTTGATTCAGCTTTTCAACCCATCCCAGTATGGAGTTTAATTGTTCTGTATAGCTATTTGCTTCCTCTTCTGACAATTGAAGTCTGGCTAATAATGCAACATGTTCAACCTCTTTTTTGCTTATGGACATAATTTCACCCTCTCTTAAAGCAATGCTATTTTCTGACAAAATACCTATTCAATTATAGCAAAACAAACCTTCTGGTGCAACTTAAGGAAGTAAGGATAAAAACATTAACCTAATGCTTTTGGGAATACTATTATAGTACTACAGCGAAATTTAGCAATTGGCGGAGCCATGGGGACGGTTCGAGCGTCACCGTAGTGCAACGAAGGTCCGAAGGGAAGACGATGGAACCGTCCCCATGGCGTTGTCCCCATGTAACGAAACGAATAACCTTTCGCTGTAGTAATAGTGTTATAATGCGTATATAATTTAAAGCAATAGATTGGACGTGGTTTTTTTATGATACCTTTAAGAGATAGTACCAAGGCTAAGAACTTTCCAATAGTTACTGTTACCTTGGTTTTGGTAAACATATTAATTTTTGTTTATCAATTAAGTTTGCCCCAGGAAGGTTTGAATCGTTTAATTCATACCTTTGGAGTTATACCCAAGGTCTATACAACCAACTTTTTGCCTGCACTTTTTTTAAGCGAACCTTTTTGGATAATTCCCCTATTTTCTTCAATGTTTTTACATGGCAGCTTTTTGCATATCATAGGAAATATGCTTTATCTGTGGGTTTTTGGTGATAATATTGAAGATAAGCTGGGTAAACTAAACTTCATCTTTTTCTACCTGGCAGCAGGACTCCTGGGAAACCTGGCTCACATTGCAACAAATCCCGTATCAACCATTCCAACAATTGGTGCCAGTGGTGCCATAGCAGGAGTATTGGGAGCATATTTTATAGCCTTTCCAAAGGCAAAGGTTCTCGCCCTGGTACCCCTTGGGATTTTTGTTACAATTGTTACTGTTCCTGCACTCTTATTCCTGGTTCTATGGTTTGTTCTCCAACTGGTTAGTGGGTTGACTGCCTTTGGAGCCGGACAAATGGTTGCCTGGTGGGCTCATATTGGTGGTTTTGTAGGAGGAGCAGTTTTGTGGTTTATTCTAAGGCCGCAAAATTTTAAAAATACCATTTAAGGAAATATGACATTTTTAGGCTTTATTTGTTCTTATTTTTGCCATGGAAAAAAATCTTCCAATGTGAATAAATGTCTAAAATAATTAAGTTTAAAACTACTACCCCATGGTAGTAGTTTTGTTGTATTATATACTTTAAGTGGAAAAGTAATATATATTCAGTAATGTGTATATAACTGGAGGTTTGCAAATTGACTGTAAAAAGCATTAGCCAGGACAATTTAAATATTTCTTATGAGAAGAAGGGACTAAAGGATGGAATCATTGCCTCGTTACCTATTGCAGTAGGCTATATACCCATTGCTGTTACCTTTGGGGTTATTGCCCAGGCTGCGGGTCTGACCCTTGTACAGGCCCTGTCAATGTCCCTATTTGTGTTTGCTGGGGCCAGTCAGTTTGTTGGAGTAAATCTTATTGCCATGGGAGTTCCCTTTGCTGAGATAGTGGTAACCACCTTTATTTTAAATTTTAGACATTTTTTAATGAGCTCTTCCCTGGTGACTAAATTTGCCCCCATGAGAAAAGGGCTGCTGGCTGCAATAGGCTTTGGCATAACTGATGAGACCTTCTCCCTGGCATCACTGCAGCCAGGAAAGCTTGGTGCTGCCTTTTTGCTGGGTCTTAACTTTACAGCCTATACTGCCTGGGCATTTGGCACAGGCCTTGGAGTGATCCTTGCTGCAGGCATGCCTCCCATGCTCCAGTCCAGTATGGGTATTGGCCTCTACGCAATGTTTATAGGGCTTCTAGTTCCAAGCATGAAAAAATCTATAAAAGTAGCTGTAATTGCTATTGCTGCAGGAATAACTAATTTAATTTTATATAATTATCTTTCTGTAGGATGGAGCATAATCCTGGCAACAATCACTGGAGCACTTATAGGGACATTCTGTTTTAAAGGAGGCAAAAAATAATGGACAATTACTTTCTGTTAATTCTAGCAATGGCAGCAGTAACCCTTCTGCCCAGGATATTTCCATTAATTTTTTTACATGAGCTTAAGCTTTCTCCTAAAATACAGCAGTTTTTAGGAAACATCCCCTATGCAGCCCTTGGTGCTTTAATTATACCTGGAATATTTTATTCTACAGGTAACTTCACCTACAGTATAGTTGGTGCCTCTGCTGCAGTGCTGCTGGCCTACTTTAATTTTAATCTATTGCTTGTGGTCCTTGGTTCCATATTATCTATATTTCTTTTCCAAATTTGGTTTTAAAAGCTGTTTAAACTCACTTTCGTTGATAATCTTCAGGGTGGGAGCTTTCCCTTCTTCAATTAACTGCGCTGCTTTTTGGGCCTTGGAACCGGCATCTTCACCAACAACTACATAGTCAACAGCCCTGCTCACTGAACTTACAACTGTTCCCCCAGCCTTTTCTATGAGCTCCGCCGCTTCATTTCTAGTAAAGTCCTCTAGTTTGCCAGTTAACACAATTTTTTTGCCTGCCAATGCTAGATCGCCTTCTGCATCATCAGCCGGGCTTTCAAGATTTTGCGGTCTGATGCCCTTGTCAAGGAGATTCTGGATGCTTTGACGGATTCTTTTATCTTTAAAGAAATTAATAATACTTTGTGCAACTACATCACCAATATCCTGTATCTCTCTTAATTCTTCGCAGCTTGCGTTCATGATGCCATCTAGTGACTTAAACCTATCAGCCAGGGTCCTGGCAGTATTTTTTCCTACATGGTCAATACCAAGGGCATAAATAAATGCTGAAAGGGCTGGTTTTTTGCTGTTTTCAATGGCGTCTAGAAGGTTCTGGGTCTTTTTTTCTTTAAAACCTTCCAGTCCATAAAGCTTTTCATACTCAAGGGCATATAAATCTGATATGTCTCTTAAATCAAGGGCATCAAACAAGAGCCCAGCAGTTTTTTTACTAAACCCTTCTATATTCATTGCGTCCCTGCTGGTAAAATGAACAATTCTTGAAACCAGCTGGGGTCTGCATGATAGAGAGTTTTCACAATAGAGATTGGGTCCTTTTTCAACTAGTGTGCTCCCACAAGCTGGACATTCAGATGGTTTTTCTATGGGCACCTCATGCTCGCCAGGGTTATCCTCTACACGCCCCATGATTTCAGGAATAACGTCATTTGACCTTCTAAGCCATACCCTTGAGCCTATAGCAACATTTTTTCTTAAAATATCTTCCCAGTTATTTAATGTTGCCCTTTGCACGGTAACCCCACCAATATCCACTGATTCAAATAAGGCTATTGGAGTTACCTTGCCGGTTCTTCCCACGTTCCAGATGACCTGTTTTAACACTGTGGTTACTTCTAGAGCTTCGAATTTATAAGCAATGGCCCAGCGGGGAAATTTACCCGTGCTGCCCAGCCTGTCTCTTAATTCAAGCTGATTAACCTTGATAACAACTCCGTCTATTAGAAAGTCCAGATTATCTCTGCTTCTTTCCAGATAGGTCAAATATTCAATAACTTCTTCCATATTTGAACATTTCTTTATGTAGGGGCTCACAGGTATTCTATTATCCTTGAGGAATTCAATGGTTTCCATGTGGGTGGAAAAGCTAATCCCTTCATAATAGCCAAGGTTATAAAAAAAAGCACTTAAGTTTCTTTTGGCAGTTACTTTGGGGTCAAGGTTTCTCACAGCACCGGCAGCTGCATTCCTGGCATTTTTTAGAGGCTCATCTGCAGTTTTATTATATTCTTCTAAAACAGACAACCGCATCAAGGCTTCTCCCTGAACCTCAAATTTGCCCTTAAAATCTATTGTTAATGGGATAGATTTGATTGTCTTTACTTGTTCAAGTATTACTTCTCCCACCTCACCATTGCCCCTTGTGGCTGCCTGGACAAGATTGCCTTTGTCATAGGTCAGGTTTATGGTTAATCCATCAAATTTCAACTCAACTACATATTCTACTTCTTCTTCCTCCATTGGATGCTGGATTAATTTTTTTACCCTTGCTTCCCAACTGGTTAAGTCCTCTTTACATTTAACCTTATCCAGACTTAGCAGGGGAGTAATATGTTTATGGTCAGCAAAACCTTTTAAAACATCTCCACCTACCCGTTGAGCAGGGGAATCTGGCAGAATTATTCCGGTTTTCTTTTCTAGCAAGACAAGCTTGTCATAAAGCTCGTCATATTCCCTATCACTCACCAGGGGTGCGTCTAAAGTATAATAATAATAGTTGTATTCCCTTAGTTTTCTAATTAGTTCCTTCATTTCTTTTAATTCTTGTGTCTCCATGGTAACCACACCACCTTCTTTAAAATGACAAAGGTTGACCTTTACTGCAATTATTTTTTTGATATTACCTCTAAGGGAGCAAAGCTTACATCAAGGCTTTTAATACCCTGATTGGGAAAGGCTACCTTAATAACAGTGTCCCCAGGTTTTACTTCTACAACAACTCCCTCGCCCCATTTTTTATGAGAAACCTTGTCACCTAGCAGGTAGTCATTTCTTGGTGCTGCTTTAGCTGGTCTGCTTGAAAAGAAGCTGCTAGCTGAAATGGTTTCTTTTTTAGGCGGGTTGTCAATATATTCCTCGGGGATTTCCTCCAGGAATCGTGATGGGATCTTTGAATAAGTCTCACCATACATAAACCTTCTATTTGCATAGGATAAAAAGAGTTTTTCCTCTGCCCTTGTCATTCCTACATAACAGAGTCTTCTTTCCTCCTCCATTTCATGATCACTTTCTAATGAACGAAAGTGAGGAAAGGTGCCCTCTTCCATACCAAGGATAAAAACTACAGGAAACTCGAGGCCTTTAGCAGTGTGAAGGGTCATGAGGACCAGCTTGTCCACGTCATCAACATAGTTATCAATATCTGTAACCAAAGATACCTCAGCCAGAAACTCCTCCAGGGATCCCTTGGGATTATTCCTGTCATAATTTGCAGTAACATTGAGAAATTCTTTTAAGTTATCACGTCTGGTTTCGGCCTCTATCGTATCTTCCTGAATGAGAGCCTCCAGATACCCCGTTTCATTTAAGATCTGAGAGGTTAGCTCCTTTACAGATAATGCCTCCATTTGTTTACGGAACTGAGCCATTAGCTCTCTAAATTCCTGCAGCTGTTTGCTTGCCCTGCCAGAAAGGCCAGGTATGCGGTTAATGTGGAATAATGCATCAAACGTGGATATTTTCATATCCAGGGCATAATCTTCAACCCTTGCCCAGGTAGCTGCCCCTATACCCCTTTTAGGAACATTTATAATTCGTGCCAGGCTTAAATCATCATCCCTATTCACAAGTATCCTTAAATAGGCTAAAATATCCTTTATCTCTTTTCTGTCATAGAATTTGGTTCCCCCAAAAATCTGATAGCTGATATTATTCCTCACCAGTTCTTCTTCTATAGCCCTGGACTGGGCATGGGCTCTATATAAGACTGCCATATCTCCATAAAGTAAATTACAGGAGGTTTTTAGTTCTATTATTTGGGATACAACCTTAAAGGCTTCATCCTGTTCATCCTCTGCATGTATAAGAAATACCTTGTCCCCATTGGGTTTATTGGTCCATAGATTTTTGTCCTTGCGTCCAGCATTGTTTTTTATCACAGAATTTGCAGCATTAAGGATGCACGCAGTAGATCGGTAATTTTGCTCCAGCTTTACAACCTTGGCCTCGGGATAATCCCTTTCAAAGCTAAGTATATTATTTATGTCAGCTCCTCGCCAGCGATAAATAGACTGGTCCGGATCTCCCACAACACAAAGATTTTTATGCTTTTTAGCCAGCAGATTAACAAAGATGTATTGGGCACGGTTAGTATCCTGATATTCATCTATTAAAATATAACTAAATTTGTTCTGGTAAAATTCCAAAACTTGTTCATTAAACTGCAGCAGCTCAACAGTTTTCATTAAAAGGTCATCAAAATCAAAGGCATTATTGGCTTCCAGCTTTTCCTCATATACCTTGTAAACTCTAGCAACAACCTCCGTATAGTAATCGTTAGCACCCTTGTAAAACTTCTGGGCATTTTTTAATTCATTTTTTGCATTACTGATTGTTGCTGAAATAGCCTTGGGAGAAAACTGCTTGGGATCTATGTCCAGCTGCTTAAGACACTGCTTTATTAATGTTTCCTTATCAGACGTATCGTAAATAACAAAACTACTGTTAAAACCGATTTCTTTAGCATGTCTTCTTAAAATACGTACACAGGCTGAGTGAAAGGTGCTGACCCACATATCATTAGCAGTTGGCCCAATAAGCTTTTCCAGCCTTTGTTTCATTTCACTTGCTGCTTTATTAGTAAAGGTAATAGCCAAAATCTGCCATGGTTGGACATTTTGGATTTCTAAAAGATAGGCAATTCTATGAGTAAGAACCCTGGTCTTGCCAGAACCTGCACCTGCAATAATTAAAAGCGGGCCATGAGTAGTGGTTACAGCCTCATGCTGGGCTTCATTTAAGCCTTCAAAAATACTAGTATTGTTCAAAAAAAATCCTCCCTTCTTCGGAGGTATTATAACATATTAAAGTTAATTAAGAATAGAGCAAGCAAAATAAAAAACTGCTGCAACTCATATAACAACCGCTGTAATCCAATTTTATTTAAAAACTATTCGAGCTGCTCTTATTCCTTTTATCAGCTATCATAAATGGTAAATAGCACAGAAAACATACTATCAGGGCAATTATCTCTAACTGGACAAGATACCAGGGCCAGGGCTGTAAAAAGTCTAAAACAGTTGGTTTGTCGGGTTTATGTAATAAGTATAGATAATTACTGCCTATCAAGATGTTTACTACCAAAACAAAAGCTGCATACAAATTGGTGAATAAAAATGCCCTCACAACTGATTTAAGAGTGGGACGAAAACCTTCAACAAATGTCATCCACAGACAGGAAAATACTATCAGGCTATGGGCAATAAAATATTGGAAGAAAATAAAATGAGGAAACCCGTACCACAAATCGGGCGTTAAAATTGCCTGGGTAGTACCTCCTATCCCCCAAAAAAAGAGCACCTCATAGAGGTAATACTTTCGAGTTATTAACATAACTGGACCTAAAAGTATTGCCATACTACACAAGTGAAGCGGCAGGGAATATTGCAAAGACCAAATCCCATTGGTTATATACCAAATCTGCAGAATAACTTCCAATAGTATTAATAATACAGCCAGAATAATACGAATACTATTTTTATAAGAGCTTTCCTGAAAGTGAATTCGAAAATAATATAATCCCCAGCTGATAGCAGCAATGATAAATAAAACAACCACATGGGAGGTTGAAAGCATTTCAAAGCCTTCAACTGGATAGGCACCAAAATAGTCTTTCATGGCCGTCCTCCTCGTCTTACCTTGAAAGGCTTGCTCACACCTAAGTTCAGATATTCCTCCCAAAGGACAAAACTGAGCCTTTTATCTAATAATAACAAAAAAGCTCTTCTGTTACATCTTTATAATTAAAAAAACAAAGGACAACTGGAGCTCAGAAGTCCTTTGTTTGCACTAAACAAGGAAAACTAGGATAGATAAGAACTGGCACTTTGACATTGTTTAATACAATTATCTATAGTTAAAAAGGCCATATTCAACTCATCCTTTACTCTCTGGTTATGAGTAGTATCTGCTAAGATGCGTATGGTATTCTGAGTGTTCTGGCACATATCAATACACGATAGGATTGCCTGAGTTTGGTTTAATGGCATCAGCTTAACTCCTTTCTTTTAGTTTTAATAGTTATTTGCATTTTGTAAAGCAGCTTCACATTGTTTAATACATACATCCATAGAATATAGAGCTTTATTTAGTTCATCCTTAGCTCTTTGGTCATGTGCAGCTTGTGCTAATTGCTGAATATCACTAAGGGTTCCTCTACAATGAGATACACATGAGTTTATCGAATGCTTTTCGTTAATCAAAATTCCACCTCCTTTCCTTCTATTTAGTAGTTTAAAGCTCTAGGTTAAACATTATACACTAATATTAATGTTAATTTCTTGAATAAAAAAACGGGCAACTTTAATGCCCGTTCCCTTATATTATATCCAAATTTAATAGTTTTTTAGAGTAATCCTATCAACTTCCAATAAGGTATTAAAATAACCAGTAAAAATATTAAGTTTAATACCATTTTTATGCCAAATATTTTCATAAAATCTGTCAGACGAATAAGACCAAAAGTAAAAAAGATTAAATATAATACATACTCATAGGGAAGTATTATCTGGTCTACTCCATGGAAAATGGTATAATAAATCACAACTGGATTGATGCCTAAATCCAAAGCCACTTGTGTAAGGGGAGCAGTCAAGCTTGCCATAATTGCAAGGGGAGTTAAAAGGAAATTTGCTATTACACACAATAGCCATACCAATATAACTGAACCTGTATCTCCTGAAGCAATCATTATAGGTAAAACAGCTTCTGAAATCAGTTTTCCTACTCCCAAAACATTTGCTACCTGACCTATGGCCATACAGGCCGTAACAAAAAATACCATTGGAAAATTGCAGGTCTTAATATCTTGCTCTGTCCCAACGCCTATTCCAGGAAAGTATATTAGGCAAGCTGCAAGAGCAAAGCCCCATCCAATTTCAATTTTATGGATGCTGCCCGTCATTAAAAATGCTAATAATGCCAGACAAACGAAAGTTCCCTTCTTCTCAGCAGAAGTCATTTTTCCAAGTTTCTTGTATTCCTCAGTAATATAGTCCTTGGCGTCAATTGGTTTTTCTGGCCTGAAAACTTTACTTGTTACAAATACCATGAAAAAACACCAAAAGACAGCCGGAATGTTATGAAATAGGTATTGTCCCCATGAAACAGTTGCTTCAGGTGCTACTGTTGCTCCCATACCAAAAATTATGGCCACATTCGGATTATAGATAAAAAACAGGGGCAGTAATGCAGCCATAGCACCAGTCAGCATGATACCGGCGGCTTCCTTTGATTTTCCTATATTCAGAGCAATACATAATCCATAGGTAAGTGCAGCCAGGGGAATAATCATATTTGCAGGTAAAAGTAAGTTTAATACAATACCGGCAACCATTAAACCATACAAAATTCCATTGTACGAACCCCCTGTTTTAATAATACACCAGTATGCTACTCTTTTTAACAAACCAATACTTTGGAGGACATTAGCTAAAATCATTCCACCCATAAACATCCAGGGAATAAATGTTGACCATGGAGAATATACTGCTTGGCTTGGAGCAAGTTTCGTTAAAACATATGCCAATGGCAATAGAATTGATGGCACCATTAACGGTAGGTTTTCAAATGCTACAACTAGTATTACTGCTAATGTTATAGCCAAAAACAACCTTATGGAATCTGTGAAGGCATCACTTGTAGGTATAAACATTACAGCTAAAGGTAGAATAATGGTTTATAATCCAGGTTATTATTTTTCTCTTATCAAATTCTTTAGGATTATTCGCTAGGCCAGCTTGCATTATCTAACACTCCTCATTGAATATTCTTGTTCTTATTTTCTTTGTAAAAATTGTTAGTCTTATAAATCTAATTGTACCACCTCCTTCTTCACTTCCTATCAGCACTTCATGCAATTATTAAAAAATATTATCCTATGCATTAAATTATATTATCAATAAGCGTGACAAAACTGTAACGTAAGTTACAATTAGCACAAAAATAAATACTCATGGAAAGTCTGTAAGTATTTTGAGTGAATACTTTTAAGAGAGCATTTCACTTATATAGCTATCTGGGATTTTAGTTCTTCTTTATTTAACGAGCAATCTAGTCGTCCTATATATTTACCCTTATTTATAACCACAGCAGCAGGAGCTTCTTTTATGCCATATCTTTCTGCTAGTATCTTCTTCCTGGATATATCCACTTTAAATATTTTATGGCTTCCAGATACAACTTTTTCTAAAACACTATTAAAAGCCAAGCTTTCTTCTATTAATGGATTAAAAAATGATAATATAACAGGCCGTTGGTTTTCCAATACGTTCTTTCTAAAGTCATTCAGCTCTTCTATATATCTTTCAGCTGCTACAGCTGCTGCAGCACCATCCCCTGCAGCTGAAACTATTTGTCTTAAGTATTTGACCCTGTTGTCACCAACAGCATAAACACCTTCAATGTTAGTTTCCATGAGCTCATTAACTGGTATATATCCTCTTTGATCCATTATTAATCCACTATTCTTCAAAAAATCTGTAGCCGGGATCATACCTACAAAAAAGAATACACCTTGACAATTCAGTTGAGTGATTTCTCCTGTTTTCAGGTTTTTTATATTAACACCCTCAACATTAGTATCACCAAGCACTTCTTGAATTGTTGAATTCCAGATAAATTTCATTTTTTTATTTGCAAAGGCTTTTTCGGCACTAAGCTTGTTGCAGTCTAGCTTTCCTTCATCATGCAAAACTATAACAGTAACTGTTTTTGCAAATTTAGTAACATACAAACCTTCTTCAATGGCCTGATCGCTGCTGCCTATTACAACCACATCTTCACCTTCAAAGAATTCCGCGTCACATGTAGCGCAATATGCTACACCGCTACCCCTAAGCCTTTTTTCACCAGGAATATTTAAAAGCCTTGGATTAGTACCACAAGCTATAATAACTGCTTTTGCAAAAAATTCTTTTCCCTTTTTGGTTTTAATTACTTTCTCCTCTTGAGAAAGATTCAGTCCAACAACTTCATCTCTGATAAACTCTGCACCGAGATTTTCTGCATGGTTTTTAAAGTCCTTCATTAATTGAGGGCCTGTAGTATTTTCATAACCTGGATAATTTACTATCTCCCTTGTAGTATGAGCCAGACCACCTACAGTTCCCTTATTAATAACCAGGGTTTTTAATCTTGCTCTAGCTCCGTAAATAGCAGCAGTTAATCCAGCTGGACCTCCCCCAATGACAATAATGTCATATTTACTCATGCTAATTCACCTCTTATAACAATTCAGTTATTTTTTCTTCAATATCTTCTTCCTCAACATTCCCTGCCATTTTCCCATAAAACTCTCCATCTTTAAAAAATAATATCTGAGGCACACCTTTAAGGGCATATTTTTTTAATATATCCTTGTTGTCTTCCACGTCTATATAGTAAAAAAGTAATTTACCCACAAACTTTTCTGCAAGCTCTTCAACCCTTGGTACAACCTCTTGACACACATGACAGTTTTCTCTTGAAAACACAATCAGACAGGGCTCATTTTTATTATTAATAACTTCGTCAACAGCTTCAGCATCAATTCTTGTTAATGGCATTTATCATTCCTCCTAATTAATCTCTCACAAGTATTTCTACAAATCTCTATAAAGGGTTTCTCCCCATTGAACCAGAGAAACCCTTTTGACAAAAAGTAAATTTTATGAAAAGTATATAAGGTTAGGTTTTCAATTTTTTATAGCTTTACTGATGTCTTAGTATTATATCTTAGGTTATCAATATTTAGATAAATATGAAATTCACCAGACAATTCTTCCCTGCTTACGTAAAATTGTACATCATTTTCTTTTTGCTCTTCAAAAGATACACAAGCCGCAGTAATGTCATGAACATCCGTTGGGACTGAATAAAATTTGGCTTCCTTTTCGCCCTTTAATTCAAGAAGAACCTGGGAGCCTTCTACAAATGTCCCGCGAAGTGCTAATCTGTCTTCTTCAAGAACTAAGGATAGATTATACTTTTCAGGTACCGCCTCATCAACATCTTTAAATTTAACCTTCATCCCAAACTCTGGGGTTACTCCAAATCCACCTAAAAATTTACCCTTACCCAGTGCAAGGTCTGTAGTTTCATCATATAAAGCAAGTCTTCTTGCCCTGTAGTAGTTGCCACCTTTAACATTTAATTCATATTTAACTTCATGGTTTAATAACTCAACAGTAGTTGACTCCAGGGTTAGGTGGATGTGTTCATCTTTGTATTTATTTATTTGAAGTGCTCCTAATTCATCTGTATGTTTTCCCCTGTATGTTGAAATTCCTCCAGAATGAATCATGTAATGCCCATCTTTATAATAATCTACATTGCAGATATATGGTGAATAAAACTCTGCTCCCCTTTCTTTGCCATACTGCCAGACCTGCTCTATTTCCATTTTGTCAGTATCTATTCTATAGATAACCCCTCTGGAAAAATTCTTTTCTGGCGGAACCCTGTTTTCTTTGGTTTTGGATCTATAGGTGCCATTGTCAAAGAGGAATACATCTCCATTAGGCAAGATCATTGCAGCATGTTGTTCATACTGCCAATCAAAATCTCCCTTGGTTACATTTTTAAATAAGTATTTTTGCCACTCTTCCCCCCAGCCTTCGGGATCTCCAATAATCCAGTTTAATTCACCTGTATCATAATTAAAGTTAATAACTGCATCCTGATGTCTGCCTGACATTGTAATTGAATTTGTAGGCTTGTCATACCATACAGAGTTGTTATGGAACCAGTCATGATAATTCCAGTCTCCTGCTTTGCCTTCTTCTCTTGGCAGAATCTTTAGCAAATCCCAGGCTTTAACAATCTCTCCAGTTTTCCTGTCAATTTCAACAACATAATCTTCAACTGATTCTGCAAAGTCGTTGTCAGAAGCAGCAAGCAGGTTGCCATTTTCTAACTCAATTGCATCATGATGATATCCCCCTGGCAGTCTATATTCAGCATAGATTTTCCCACAAAAATCCATTTCCATAAGTCCAACAGTATAATATGGTTTTTGCATTGATCTGTAAGAAGTCACTAATAGTCTACCATTAGCTAATTTCTTAATATCCCAGCTTGCCTTTTCTGTTATTACCCACCTTAAATCCCCTGCATAGTCAAAACCACAGGTTCTAGCTGAATTAATTAAAGGAGTTGCAGTTGAAATGGTCATGATGTCTTTTCCAAAATATTCATAGGTGGTATTGCAGTAATGCGGTTTATTGACATCTAACTCTTCCACTTCAATCTTGACCTGAGCTGTTTTACCATTAGCAAGCTTTAATACAACTATATTTTCATAATTGTCATATAAACCATAGATAGGTAATATGTGTTCTGTTGCAGGGCCAAAAACATGGTTTAAATCTCCTTCTACAGCTTTGCCCTTTACCGTAACTTCAACTGAAGTTTCTTCATCGGTTTTAAAGCAGATAACAGCTGCCAGTGGATTGATAAGATATGGATTTTTTACTACAAGAGGATTTACCAGGTTGTATTTTCCCGATTTAAATTCAGCCAAGAACTTTTCTTCAGCTTCATGCTGTAGTGTAATTAAATGTTTTTGAACTTCTAATTCTTTTACCATAGCCTTCACTCTCCCATATTTAAATATTAATTTTCACAATATTTTTCGCAGTATTTTTTGCAAAGGTCAAATAGTATTTGTTTACGCCGCCATTTATTCACCCTTTCATAAATTAAAAATATAAGGTTTATAACAAAAGATTATCATATTATTTTTGGTGCATATGTAACCGATATTACATTTGCTTCAATTTTTGCTCATAAATATTAAGCCTTGTTTAAATCCATTGGTTAAAATTACCCAGTAATTTAAAACTCCCAGTAATGCAGTAAATGCAGTAAATATAAAAGAGAGGGCATCCATGGGGCCCTCTCCTTAAACATTTGCTTATGCAAATCTTTATTTTTTTGCTACCTTTCACTGCAGCTTGAATCAAAGGCAATTTCTTTAAGCCTTTCCTTATATTTACTTTTGATAATAATATTTTCGTATTTATAATCTAAAACGCCTATTTTTTTTAAGTATGACAAACTTTTAGTAACAGTAACACGATGAGATGATAAAATATCGGCAAGTTCTTGATGAGTTAGTTGAATTTGTATATCCTGCTTGAAACCACTATTTTTTTCTTCATAACAATAAATGCTATATAGTATTCTGCAAACGCTTTGCAGGATATTGCGCATACATTTATCTTCGAGTTGAACTGCCAGCATCCTTGCTTTGATTGCAAGGGACTTTATCAGAAATAGATTAACTTCAAAATCCCTTTTCATTATATCCAGCATTGTATCTTTATCATAAAAATACAATTCACAATCCTCAGCTGTAACTGTTTCAAACAATGCAGGCTGGCCATGAAGGACAAACTGCTCACCAAAGAAACAACCCTCTCCCACTATAGAAAATGTTTTCATGGTCCCATCCTTACCAATTAAATAGCTTTTGACCCTGCCTTTTTTGATAAAATATATGCCCTTTATATTTCGACCTATTTCATGTATACACTCACCCTTTTTTCTTAATCTCTTTTGTCCTAAATAAAGGTACTTTTCCATAATGGTGGTGTCTACACCTTCTGCTTCCAATATATTTTTTTCAAACATAACAGATGTGGTCATGTGTTCGATTAGTTCTTTTACTTCTTTATCCACATTTTCACCTACCATCATTGTTTGCCTAGTTAAGTGTATTTTATCATTTTTTTTAAGGGCAAGCCAGAGGGACAAGCCAGGGGGACGGTTCTTCTGGCTGGTAGCCACACTAGCCAGAAGAACCGTCCCCCTGGTTGGTTATCTTCTTTTGTTTAGTTCGGATGCCAGATCATCAACTGTCAATTCATGGTATGCAAGGAGCACAAGCATATGGTAAATAAAATCTCCACACTCATAGATAATTTCTTCTTTGTTGTTGTTCTTTGATGCTATGATAATTTCTGCAGCTTCCTCGCCAATTTTTTTTAGGATTTTATCCTGACCCTCATTGAAAAGATATGTTGTATAGGACTTCTCCGGGCGTTTTTGCTGGCGGTCAAGGATAACCTTATATACTGCATTTAATGTTTCCCCCAGCCTTTCCCTACTAACTTCTTTTTCTGTGGCTGTAATCTTATTATGAAAACAGCTCTTTTGCCCTGTATGACAGGCAGAGCCCCTTTGTTCAACGTGTATTAAGAGACAGTCCCCGTCACAATCATAGGATACATCTAAAACCTTCTGTTTGCTGCCTGAGGTTGCACCCTTGTTCCAAAGTTCCTTCCTGCTTCTGCTATAAAACCATGTATACCCTGTATCCAGGGTCTTTTCTAAAGACTCCCTGTTCATGTAAGCCATCATTAATACTTCCCCAGAGGTTTTATCTTTTATAATAGCAGGTATAAGCCCATTACTATCAAATTTTAGACCATCCAGGATGCTTTTAATATTATCCATCACCTGACTGTCACCCCCTGGCTTTTAAGATATTCCTTTACCTGATTTATGGTATATGTACCATAGTGAAACAGGGAAGCAGCCAGCACAGCATCAGCCTTGCCCCTGGTTAGGGCCTCTCCAAAATGCTCTAGAACACCTGCACCCCCTGACGCTATAACAGGAATGTTGACTGTTTCACTGACCCTGCGGGTAAGTTCCACATCATATCCATCCTTTGTGCCATCCCTATCCATACTTGTTAAAAGAATCTCGCCTGCACCTAATTCTTCAACCCTTTTAACCCAGCTGAGAACATCAATCCCCGTGGGTGTACGTCCTCCATTTATGTAAACCTCCCATTCACCTTCCCCAGCAGACCTGGCATCTACTGCAACAACTATGCACTGGGTACCAAAACGCTTTGCAGCAGTTTCCACAAGGCTTTCATCCTTTACAGCTGCTGTATTTAATGAAACCTTATCAGCACCGGCAGCTAAAAGCATTCGAATATCCTCTATAGTTCTTATGCCTCCGCCTACAGTAAAGGGGATAAATACTTCCTCAGCTGTTCTTTTTACCACATCATAAATTATATCCCTTTCCTCATTAGAAGCAGTGATGTCCAAAAATACAAGCTCATCAGCACCCTCTTTATCATAGCGTGCAGCCAGCTCTACAGGATCCCCTGCATCTCTTAAATTAACAAAATTGACACCTTTAACGACCCTGCCTTTATGAACATCGAGGCAGGGGATTATTCTCTTGGCTAACATTATAATTCTCCTCCAGCTATTTTTATTGCTTCTTGTAAATCAATATCACCTGTGTAGAGGGCTTTCCCAATGATTAACCCCTCCACTCCTATACCCTGAAGTTCTTTGATCTTTTTAACATCTTCAAGGCCTGCCACTCCACCTGAGGCAATTACCTTTAGGCCTGTTTTTTCAGCCATCTCCCTTATTCCTTCAATATTGAGCCCCTCTAGAGTTCCATCCCTTAAGGTATCAGTATAAACAACCCTTTCTAATCCCATTTCTTTCATTTCCCGGGCAAATTCCAGGGCAGACTTCTCCATAACTGTTTCCCAACCATCTATTGCTACCTTGCCCAGCTTGCTGTCAAGGCCTAAAACAATGGCATCACTCCCAAACCTCTCTACAGCAGCTTTAACCATCTGGGGATTTTTTAAGGCGGCTGTTCCAATAATAAGTCTAGTTAATCCCAGGTTTAGATAGTATTCTATTGTTTCAAGGCTGCGAATCCCTCCCCCTAACTGGACAGGAATATTAACCCTGGATATTATCTCCTTGATAACCTCTAAATTTTTTGGCGATCCTGAAACGGCTCCATCCAAATCAACCAGATGCAGGAACCTGGCACCCATCTGCTCCCATTTCAAGGCCACCTCCCACGGTTCTGTAGAGTAAACAGTTGCTTCCTTCATATCTCCCTTGTACAAACGGACGCATAATCCATCCTTTAAATCAATAGCCGGCAGTACTAGCAATTATATCATCTCCCCGAAGTTTCTAAGTATTTTCTGTCCAAGGGAACTGCTCTTTTCAGGGTGGAACTGGATTCCCATAACATTGTCCCTTGCTATAATAGAGCAGTAATCAATTCCATAATGGGTAGAGGCTGCAGCATATTCTTCGTTATCTGGTTTAACATAATAGGAATGGACAAAATAAAAATAGCTGTTATTTTTAACTCCAGATATCAGCTTATGGTCCCTTTTTATTGTAATGGAGTTCCAGCCCATATGAGGGACTTTTACTATGGAGGGTATCTTTAAAACCTGTCCTTCTATTATTCCTAGTCCATCATAGAAACCATTTTCTTCACTAACTGTCATAAGCAGCTGCATTCCAAGGCAGATGCCCAGCAAGGGCTTCCCCTCTTTAACCACATGCATAATAGCATCAACCATTCCACTGGTTTTAAGGTTCTCAATGGCATCGGCAAAGGCACCGACTCCAGGCAATATAATACCTGAAGCTGCTGCAACCTTTTCAGGATCAGAAGTAATCTCAGCTTTATAACCTACGCCTTCCAGGCTTTTTTGGACGCTTCTTAAGTTTCCCATACCGTAATCTATTATTGTAATCATTTTCATGCTACCACCTACTCTAGAATTCCTTTAGTGGATAGAACAGAAGCTTGACCTTCATTTATTTCCCATGCAGCACTCATACTGCGGGCTAATGCTTTAAATATTCCTTCAATAATGTGATGGGTATTATGCCCAGCAAGCTTATCCACATGCATGGTTATGCCGCCATTAACCGAAAGGGCACGCAGAAATTCTTCAACAAGTTCAGTATCAAAATCACCTACCCTTTCTTTTAGTCCACATACCCTATAGGCCAGGTATGGCCTTCCGCTAAAATCCACCACCACCCTTACAAGGGCATCATCCATTGGCACATAGCTGGTTCCATATCTCTTAATACCCTTTTTGTCACCCAGGGCTTCTTTAAGTGCCTTGCCAATACATATACCTAGATCTTCAATGAGGTGGTGAAAATCAACGTGCAAATCCCCAACTGCAGATATTTCCATATTGCAGCCACTATGCCGGGCAAAGAGTTCAAGCATATGATCAAAAAAACCCATGCCAGCTGTTCCAGTTAATAAACCCTGTCCTTCCAGACATATTTTCACTTTAATATCTGTTTCACCAGTTAGTCTTTCAATAGTTCCTGTACGGTCCATATATACTCACACCTCTATTCTAATCTAACCCTAACTGAATTAGCATGGGCATCCAAGCCCTCTATTTCAGCCAGATCTATTATCCTTTGACCCCATTGCTTTAAATTAGCTTCAGTATAGTAAATAACACTGCTCTTTTTAATGAATGTATCCACTGTAACAGGTGAATAGAACCTTGCTGTACCCCCTGTGGGCAGAATATGATTTGGGCCTGCAAAGTAATCTCCTACAGGCTCAGGACTGTAAGCTCCTACAAATATTGAGCCGGCATTTTTAATTCTGCTGAGAATATCAAAGGGGTTATCTACCAGGAGCTCCAAATGCTCTGGTGCATAGGCATTAGATACATTAACAGCTTCATCTATATCCTGAGCCAAGACTACTGCTCCATAATCAATGAGGGATTTTGCCGCTATTTCATTACGGGATAGCCCTGCCAGCTGCAGCTTCAGCTCTTTTTGGACTTCTTCTATTAACAGCTCACTTGGTGTAACTAATATTGAGGAGGCCAGGGTGTCGTGCTCTGCCTGGGACAATAAATCGGCAGCTATATAACGAGGATTTGCATTTTTATCAGCAATTATCAAAATCTCACTAGGCCCTGCCAGCATGTCTATATCAACCACGCCATATACAAGCTTCTTGGCCAGGGTAACAAAAATATTCCCAGGACCAGTAATCTTGTCAACTGGCTGAAAATCCCTGTCTCCATATGCCAGAAGCCCAATGGCCTGTGCACCCCCAACCTTGTATACAGCAGTTACACCTACCTCTTTTGCTGCTACCAGGGTATAGGGATTTACTGTTCCATCCCTGGCAGGTGGTGTTACCATGATGATATCCTTTACTCCTGCAACCTGAGCTGGAATAGCATTCATTAATACTGATGAAGGGTAGGCTGCAGTACCCCCTGGCACATAGATGCCTGCCCTCTCAACTGGATTATATATCTGCCCCAACAAATTTCCATCCCTATCCTTTTCCAGCCAGGATACCCGTTTTTGCTTTTCATGGAAATCTTGAATTCTAGCGGCAGCCATATTAATATTTTCTATATAGCTCTCTCCTACTTTTTTATAGGCATCAAGGAATTCTTCCTCTGAAACCTTTAATGCTTCCCTTGTCAGCTTGATACCATCAAACCTTTCAGTATATTTAAGCACTGCATCTATTCCATTATCTTTTACATCCTGCAAAATAGCGTCCACATCCGACATGAATTTATTTTCATCACTTCTTTTTTGCTGCATTAATTCTTGCAGCTCTTCTAATGTAAGAATTCTTAACATTTTCACTGGCTCCTTTTGTTTACTTGTTCATAGCATTTTGCAGCTAGATCCTGAATTATAGCATTTTTTATTCTATAGCTAACCCTGTTGGCTATTAGCCTTGCTGTGGCCTCAAACATCTCTTCTACAGCTATAAGGTTATTTTCCTTTAAGGTTCTGCCTGTTGACACAATATCAACAATGAGATCGGCAAGGCCTACTGTGGGAGCAAGCTCTATATTACCATGGAGCTTTAAAACTTCAACTTGAATCCCCTTTTCCCTAAAATAGTTCCTGGCAACCTGGGGAAATTTTGTAGCCACCCTTGCGTTATTGAAAAAAGCTAGATCAAAGCAACCCCTGGCATCCCTAATCCCCTCAACTACTCCTTGTGGTGCTGCAACGACAAATCTACAGTACCCAAAGCCCAAGTCAACCAGTTCAAATACATCTGCTCCAGATTCCTCCAGAGAATCCTTGCCCACTATTCCTATATCTGCCGCACCATATTCAACATAGGTTGGAATATCAGTTGGACGGCAAATAAGGTATTTAACTTTTTCCAATGGAAATTCATATACCAGCTTTCTAGACTCTGTATCAACATTTTCTGACGGATAACCAACCTTTGAAAAAATATCTAATGCCCCTTGACCAAGCTTACCCTTTGGCAAGGCAATTATTAACTCCTCTTTATGTGTACCCATGGTTAGCACCTTCTTTATATCAGTTATTAATATCCCATTTAATCTACAGCAGTTTAATGATATTCTTTATTCTTCTTTCAATGGCATAAGCCTCTGCCTCTTGTTCCGTAAGGTTCATCAAGTCTACCTCCACAACATAGCCCTTTGAACGAAGAAGTTTTGCTTCCTTAATAACTTCATGCTCGATGCTTCCACAAATTAGATAGTCTATCTCTGGTTCCTCTGCCAGATTGCCCTCTCTGCATAAAGCCTCAAGAACCCTTTCCACCCCTATAGCAAATCCAGTTGCGGGGTTAGAATTACCGAAGCTGCCCAGGAGCTTGTCATAACGGCCTCCACCACAAATTGGAAAACCCAGGCGTTCACTATAGCCTTCAAAGACGATGCCTGTGTAATAGTCAAAATCCCTTAAAATACTAAAATCCACAAACACCCTCTGGTCTACCCCATATGCCTTTAATGATGAAGCAAGACCTTCTAAATCCTTAATGGGTTTTTCAAGTTCTGGGGCAGCTACAAGGGACTTTAAGTTTGTTACAGCCTGGTCCAGGCTGTTCTGAGTAGTTATCACCTTGAAAATGTTCTCTTCAATTGATTGTGTTTTGAAGTTTAAAAGCTTTGCAAGCTCCACATAATTTTTGCGGCTTAGAGCTTGTTTTATTCTCATTGCCCTTTCAACATTATCAGTACCATTTAACTGCTTTAATAAGCCCTTGGTAATTTCCATATGACCTAGCCCAATCTGAAAACCCTGCAGACCTGCTGTTTCAAGGGCTGCCACAGCCAGGGCTATTATTTCACCATCTGCTTTTGGTCCCTTGGGGCCAATAAATTCTACCCCAGCCTGATAAAATTCCCTATGGCGGCCTTTTTGTATCTCACTTTCATAACGAAACACATTGGCTAAATAAAAAAGCCGCTGGGGTAACTTTTGGTCCTTCATTCTTGTCGCCACCAGACGAGCTATGGGAGATGTCATATCGGGCCTTAAAGCTAAAATGTGTCCTCCTCTGTCAACAGTTTTTAATAAACTAAGAGTATCTACTCCAACATTCATTGTTAAAGTGTCATAATACTCAAAGCTTGAGGAGACAATTTCTCTATAAGCCCAGCTCTTAAATAGATGTATCCATTTTTCCTCTAAATACCTCTTCTTATATGCCTCTTCAGGCAAAAAGTCTTTAAACCCTTCAGGAACCTGAAGTCTATTACTAAAAATATTCAACACAATCACCTTCTACCATTTTAACGTAATAAAACATTAAAGCAATGTTAACATGAAAGGTTAAAAAATGTCAATTGTTTTTTATTATTCCCTGCTTTTATTCTTGTCTTTTAATCTATCCAAAATTAGCCTGTAACCGTCTGCACCATAGTGAAGACATTTCTTTACCCTGCTAATTGTTGCTGTACTGGCACCAGTAGCCTCGGTTATATCTAAATAAGTAGCATCAGTTTCAAGCATTTTTGCTACTTCGAGTCTTTGGGCCATGGATTTTATCTCACTAACGGTACATATATCCTCAAAAAATCGGTAGCATTCTTCCTCATTCTCTAACAGCAAGATAGCCTCAAAAAGCGAGTCTGTAAATTTGTCTTTTAACCTTGTATTATAGGTCATTTTAAAATCCCCCTATTTTGTGTTGTTTTGTATTTTCTACATTTTATCTTAATCTCCTCCATGAGGAAGTGAAGTATGTATCACTACTTTAAAATTTTCACATATTAAAGCACCAAGATGTATATGAAGGTTTTTTATTATAGTATGTATCCTTTAATGTTCATAATTGTGTTCTTGGTATATAAGTAAGTTTTATGGAGAAAATATATGTAGATCATACTTACTGATAGTGTAAAATAGCCAAGAGAAGAAAGGATTTTAATATGACTATTAAGATTAAGTATAAAAAGAACCTTGCTGCCTGGGACAGGGCACTTAGATTTGGTATAGGAGCATTTCTCCTGGTCCTGGCAACTGTTAATCTTGGTCTGCCTGTGGTTACGAATTTAATAATTGCATTGGTTGGAATTTCTCAAATTATTGAAGGCACCATTGGTTACTGACTAGTCTACGATTTAATGGGTTGGTCAACCCGCAAGCTGTAGTTTAAATTTAAATAGAAGAAAATTTTCAAGATAATTATTTTATATTTTAAATCAGTAGTGTTGCATAAAAATTTTCTAACATTGTCAAACCCAGAAAATAGCAATAATTAACTATGGATAATTAAGCTAAATATGTTTAAATTTAACAATTAAATTTCCTGATCAAATTGCCAAAAAGGCGAAGTAAGGGGTAGTCCTTATCCACATTTTGACAGTATGCGCTTTACAGTAGTACTGGGTCATAAGTAAGATCATCTAAATGATCTGATTCGCCTGCTATAACCTGCCTTAGAGTCATTTTGTAAGTTAGTTCGTGGTCAATTTTTCGTCGCCCCTTCGAGGTCCGCTTAGGTTTTCGATGAAGCTTGCGAATAAATGTACTAAATGCTTCTAATAAGCAAGTGATTAGCATTCTTTTAAAATTTAGCATTAAACCCTGATAGCCAGTTTTTAATTTAAGCAGCATCAGCAAGCAATGTGTTATTAGTGCTATTAGTATCTGGTTTTCCACTGCCTGGGGACTTTGCCCATAAAAGTGCTTAATGCAAAACTGCTGTTTGAGCCATTTGAAAAATACTTCTATTTGCCAGCGATAGAGGTAAATACTACTTAACTCATCTACAGATAGTTCTAGCTTATTCGTTATGATAATTATCTTATTGCCTTTACTGTCTTGTGTCTCTATAAGCTGTAGGGGATGCTCCATTTTTGTAGAGCCATCTTTACCAAGGCGTACTAGCTGATGTTTTGTTATGTTACCAGAGGTTGGATAATCTTCTATTACTTCTACTATTGCATTGCTTTTTAAGCGACTGACGAAGTAAATACCCTCTTTACAGTATGCATCAAATTTCTCATAATCAACATACGCCCTGTCAAAAACATAGATGGTTCCTTGTTCATAGATTATCATATCATCCATCATGTTTTTATCTGCAGGCTTTGCTGGTGTAACTATTGCTTCTTCTGGTATAACCACACCATTGCAGAATTCAAGTAGTAAATGAAGCTTTATCCCTGCTTTAGTTTCTCTGAATTTAGCCCATCTAAACAGGGATAAACATAAGCTTATGGTGCTAGAATCAAGTATTAGCAACCGTCCCATTTCTTGACGTATTCTATCATGACCAAGTTCTTTACCAAGTTGCGTAGTGATATTTTTGAATAAATAAGCTACTACCTCTACTGGTAGATCTCTTAATCTACGAGATATTTGTGAAGGACTAAAGGATTCACAATCAAAAGCTTCGCAAAATCCATCATTATTAAAATCATTGCTAATATCTCTTAAACTAGCTCTTTGATTAATCTGAGAATTGGCTAGCAGTTCAATAAGTTCTACTGTAGATAACTTTTTTAAATACTTATCTACCTCCATGTCTGACAGCAAATTTAAAAATTTTTCATTAATTATAGGACTAAACAGTTGCAAAAAAGTGGATTTTTTGATATCCTTGCCTTGCATTTTATAACTCCTTTATATTAGGGATTTGGCAAGGACTACCTTGTTATCTCTATTATAAAGGATTTTTTAATGCAAATACAGCAAAATATCTATTTTATCTTCTTAATTCGCAGCATTTCTTTGATTATCAAAATTTATTATAACTTGACAAATTCTAAATGTTTTTTTGCAACGTTACTGATTTTAAATAAAGAAGAGACAAGCCCAGCACTCTAGGTTTGTCTCTTAAATTTGCTAGAATTTTATTTTTCAACTACTTTTCTATGTGATACCAGGTTGTCTCTTGCACCTAAAACGTGTTTTTTCATGGCTTCTTCAGCAGCATCAGGATCACTTGCTATAATGGCGTCTAGTATAGCCCTGTGCTCCTGGAGGGCTTTTGTCAGTCTTCCAGGGACCATTAATGAATCTCCTCTAGCTTTTCTGAGAAACTGATGAAAATTAGCTAAAACAAACCTCAGGGGCTTGCTCTTGGATGCCTGGAAAATAATGCTGTGAAAGCGGGCATCTAATTCCTGAACTTGATCCAATGCACCTCTTTGTGTATAAAACTCCATAAGCTCCAATGTCTTTTTAAGCTCTTCAAACTCCTCTTCTGTGATATTTACAACTGCCCAACGAGCTGCTAATCCTTCAAGTCTTTTACGAATAATATAAATATCATCAATATCCTTTTCTGTAATGCCCTGTACGACAACCCTTCTATTTGGCAGCGGGGTAACTAAACCCTCTAATTCAAGCTGTTTGATAGCTTCTCTTATTGGTGTCCTGCTGACGCCCAGTTTCTCCGCCAGCTTGGATTCAACAAGGGTCTCTCCTGGACTATAAGTCCCGTCTAAAATGTCATCCAGCAATCGATTAAACACCATACCGCGCAGTGAGTTCTGGTCTCCCCCGCCAGTATATTCCATTCTACTAGCCTCCTTGGTTGATATAACCCTTATAGTTTTGCCATAATTGCTTCGGTAATCTCATTTGTTGAACTGCTGCCGCCAAGATCACATGTAATAAACTGTCCCTCCAATAAAACCTGATCTACAGCAGTTCTAATTCTTTGACTTATATCTTGATATTTTAAATAGTCCAACATCATGCAGGCTGAAAGTAGAAGGGCTATAGGATTAGCCTTATTCATTCCGGCTATATCAGGAGCACTTCCGTGTACGGCTTCAAATACAGCAGCATCGTCACCAATATTGGCTCCAGGTACTAGTCCTAATCCTCCAACTAGCCCAGCTGCTAAATCAGATAGTATATCGCCATATAAGTTAGGCATCACGAGAATATCAAAGCTTTCTGGAAATTGTACCAACTGCATGCACATATTGTCAACTATTTTTTCTTCAAATTTTATTTGAGGATAATCCTGAGCGGCTTCCTTGCAGCACTCTAGAAATAACCCGTCTGTCAGCTTTAAAATATTGGCTTTATGCACAGCAGTTACTTTCCTTCTATTATACATTTTAGCATATTCAAATGCAAAGTGTGCTATTCTTTTAGAGGCATCAGCAGAAATAATTTTTATTGCTTCTGCCCTACCCTCTTCAACCTGTCTCTCTATTCCTACGTAAAGGTCTTCAGTATTTTCTCTGACAACAACAAGATCAACATTTTCAAATCTGGTCCTTACATTAGGTAAATTTTTGACCGGTCTTAGGTTTGCATAAAGGTTTAGTTCTTTTCGTAACGTTACATTTACACTTTTAAAGCCCTTTCCTACAGGTGTGGTAATAGGGCCCTTTAAAGCAACCTTATTTCTTTTAATGGAATCCAGTACTGCAGCTGGCAAGGGGGTTCCTTCCCTTTCAATTACTTTTTCTCCTGCCTCTACTTTCTCCCATTCCAGGGGGGAGCCTGCAGCTGCCAATATCCTTAATGTAGCCTCCATTACCTCTGGCCCTATACCGTCCCCTGGTATAATAGTAACTTTTTGCATGTCATCACCCTATTCTTTTATTTGTATTTAATTACCTCTACTTATGCTTGTACTTAGGCTGCTAGTTACTCCTGGTAGTAAAATTCAACAGTCCACCTGCCAGCAAAATCTCCTTCTGTCTAGGTGTAATATCCAGTATTACAGAAATATTAAACCCTTTGGTTTCATTCACTAGTATGCCTTTTCCATTCATTACCAAGGATTGGACGTCCTGGGCATACAAAACATCATTTATGCTTATATCTTCCATGTCTTCTGGTCTCTCAAAGGTTAAAGGTAAAATGCCAAAGTTAATTAAATTGGCCTTGTGTATTCTTGCAAAGGATTTTGCTATGACTCCCTTTATCCCAAGGTATAAAGGAGCTAGTGCAGCGTGCTCTCTGCTTGATCCCTGACCATAGTTGTCACCGCCTATAATAAAACCACCCTTGTTTTCCATTGCCCTCCTGGGAAAATCCTCATCAACAGGGGCAAAGCAGTACTCAGCTAACTTTGGAATATTTGATCTAAAGGGGAGAAGCTTTGCATTAGAAGGCATAATATGGTCTGTGGTAATATTGTCGCCTACTATAAGCAGGACCTTGCCGTTTATATTTTTTCCTAGAGGTTTAGCCTTTGGCACAGGCTTGATATTAGGCCCCCTTACCACTTCCACAGTTGATGGGTCTTCTGGTGGCTTGATTATCATACTGTCATCTATGGTGAATCTTTCTGGGTAATCTATATTTACCATTTCTCCCAGGGTTCTTGGATCAGTTAAGTAACCTGTAATTGCTGCAGCAGCTGCCGTCTCTGGGCTAGCTAGATAAACTTTGGCAGTTTTTGTTCCACTTCTGCCTTCAAAATTTCTATTAAAGGTTCTTATTGAAACAGCATTATTTGCAGGTGCCTGCCCCATTCCAATGCATGGTCCACAGGTGCACTCTAGTATCCTGGCACCTGCACTAATAAGGTCTCCTAATGCTCCATTATCAGCCATCATTTGCAAAACCTGTTTGGAACCAGGAGAAATAACTAAACTAACCTCTGGATGCACTTTTTTGCCCTTAAGGATTGCAGCAACCCTCATTAAATCTGTATATGAAGAGTTGGTACAGCTTCCTATGGCAACCTGATCTACCTTGAGGTTTTTTATATTTGTTAAAGGAACTACAGCGTCTGGACTGTGCGGCTGGGCAACTAAAGGCTCTAGCTCAGAGAGATTAATATTTATAACTTCATGGTAGCTTGCATTTTCATCTGCCTGGAGGGAAACCCATTCCCCTTCTCTTCCCTGGGCTTTAAGAAACCTTAAGGTCTCTTCATCGCTGGGAAAAATAGAAGTAGTAGCACCCAACTCTGCGCCCATATTTGTAATGGTAGCCCTTTCTGGAACTGAAAGATTTTTAACACCTTCTCCTGCGTATTCAAAAATCTTTCCTACCCCTCCCTTTACTCCAAGCTCCTTAAGGAGATGAAGGATAACGTCCTTGGCTGAAATCCAGGGCTTAAGCCTTCCTGTCAATTCAACTTTTACCACCTTGGGCATGGTCAAGTAATATGGGCCTCCAGCCATGGCTACTGCAACATCTAATCCCCCAGCACCCATGGCAAGCATACCCATGCCGCCAGCAGTAGGAGTGTGGCTGTCAGAACCCAGCAGGGTTTCCCCAGGAACGGCAAATCTTTCTAAATTTACCTGATGGCAAATGCCATTTCCAGGTTTGGAAAAATACACCCCGTGCTTGGCTGCCACTGTTTCAATGTATTTGTGATCATCTGCATTTTCAAAGCCTGTTTGTAAAGTATTATGGTCAATATATGCAACAGATCTTTTGGTTTTTACCCTGGAAATCTCCATGGCCTCCAGCTGTAAATAAGCCATGGTTCCTGTTGAATCCTGAGTCAAGGTTTGATCTATTCTGAGGCCAATTTCTGTTCCTGTATTAATATTATTACCCTCAACTAAATGTGATTTAACAATCTTTTCAACAATGTTTAACGCCATTTTTTAACTCCCCCATACTATTTAAATAATATGCAAGTATTTCTGCATACAATTATACATTGTTTTTAAGGATTAAGTCAACAAATGCTGGCAATAAGCTGGCAAAAGACATTGTTATCAGCAACATCTTTCCTTAAATAAGCCTAACAGCTCACTTATTCTACGTATTTCACAGTCTGGTTTAACCCCTTGCATCCGGATACTGCCCTCATGATTTATCCATACGGAGGTTATGCCCACGCCATTGGCTCCAGCTATATCTCTTGCCATACTATCACCTATCATAACTGCTTCCTGTGGAGATACCCCTAGCTTTGTTAGGGCCTCCATGAAGATTTTTGGTTTGGGCTTGCCAACCCCAACCTCTCCAGATACCACAATAACCTCAAAATACCTATCTAGATTGGCTTTAAAAACCTTTTCTCTTTGCAGGTCAGGGGCTCCATTGGTTATCATGGCTAATTTATAATTCTTTTTTAACTCCTCCAGGGTTTTTTCCACCCCCGGAAAGGTATAAAACCTTTCCTTCCTTTCTTTTTTGTACCTTTCACCTAGTTTAACTGCCAGGGCAAAATTATTAATGCCAAGGTCTTTCAAAGCATTTAACCAGGCTTCTCTTCTATATACCGGGCCCCACTCATGTAAAGCAGCAAGCCTTGGATCCTCCCCCTGAAATTCCGCACACAGGGCTTCCGTAAAGCTTATTTGTATATCGTCACAGTAATCAAATAATTCATAGTCTGTCCATAGTTTCTTTCCATGAAGTAAAAGCGACTGAAATAGAGCCAGCAAATCCACCTGCTTCAGTTCAGATATATTTTCACATGCAGCATAAAATGCTTTCCTTGTTGCCTCTTCCTCTACTATTAAAGTGTTGTCTAAATCAAAAATAATGGCCTTCTTTTCTTTAAGCACAGCCTCTAGCAGCTCCTTTACAATTCCTTTATAAAACTTAGGTCATCATGGGCGTCTGGCGAGAAATTTGAATGCACATGCATATCTGCTATTAAATCCACAAGCATATTCACCTCTCTACGCGGTCAGCTCTCCTTTAAGCACTGTTACAGCCCTGCCCATTAATAGTACTCTCTCACCTTCTACACTAACCTTAACAACGCCAGTTCTCCTGGAAACCTGCAGCCCTGTTAATGGATTTTTGTCAAGCTTTTGCTTCCAAAAAGGCCCGAGACAGCAGTGGGCAGAACCAGTAACAGGATCTTCATTAATTCCTACACCTGGCGCAAAATACCTTGACACAAAATCATAACTTTCAAGCTTTGACTTGCTTGTAACAATAACACCTCTATATCCTAGTATCCTACCAAGTGAACTAAAATCTGGTGCTAAACCCCGAATAATATCCTCTGACTCATATTCAAACAGGTAGTCCAAGCGGTTTCTGCCTATATATATGGGCTTAGCTCCAATTGCTTTCACAATCTCCTCAGGGGGGTCTGTTTCCTTCTCAGGTTCAGCAGGAAAGTTAAGCTCTATCCATTCCCCCTTTATTAAGGCAGTCAAAAGACCACTTTTGGTATAAAACCTGGCCTGCTGGTCTAAATTTAAGTATCCATTTTCCCACAAGGCATGGGCACTAGCCAGGGTGGCATGGCCGCATAAATCAACTTCTGCTGCAGGGGTAAACCAGCGCAAATTATATCCGTCTTTTTCTGGATATAAAAAAGCAGTTTCTGATAGATTCATCTCCTGGGCAACTGCCTGCATCCATTCTTCATCCATTATTTCATTTAAAATGCATACAGCAGCAGGATTTCCTTTAAAAGGCTCTTGGGTAAAAGCATCTACCTGATATATTTTCATTAGGGTTCTCTCCCTTCTTATATTACAAATGAAAGCATTCTAAGAACTTCAAAATAATCATGGGATTCAAATATTATATTATGTGGTGTAACCTGCTCAGATCCAGGATAAAAGGAAGCCTTATAGACTTTGCTTGGTTCAACTATGCCAACAAGTTGGCACAAGTTTCACTGAATGTGCTTCAAATGGAACCAAAGCTCCACCTAAAGCTAGGAGTTCTTTTTATATATTGCCACGTCAGGATCTGTTAGATACTCCCAGCTGCCCTTTACACCAGCATACATTGCTCCTAATTCCAAGTGAAGCATGGCAATCCCACAATCAAGCCTCCTTGAAATACCCCTGGTATCCCTGGGTGTATCTATAGACACCTTTATATAGCTATCCCCTACAGAGAATCTCCAGGGCTGCCTGTTTACTGCAGATGGAGCTAACCTGGCAGCCTCTAAAGCCGTCTTTTTCCAACCTTCTAGGCTATAAGATGCTTGTTCTAGTAATAGGTTGCTTAAATCCTTTCTTTTTTTGCTTGAAACCATGCTGGACATTAATTTCTCCTGGATAGAGTATTCTTGCTTTACATAGCCAATTGGTGAAACAGCCAACACCCTTTCGTTACTCTCTAAATAAATCTGATTAGCTACTGCCTCTGGTTTAAAAAAACCTCCCACCCAACATGTTGCTAAATTCAAGGCAGTTGCTTCTAGAATTACTCCTTCCCCAAGGTAACCCACCTTTTCCTGTACATTTGGGTCATTCATATTACCCACAAAAGCAACATAGGCAGGTGCACCAGTAATCTTTCCATAAGAGCCTACAATACCCTTAAACACCTCATGAGGGTTTTGACTTACAACAACAGCTTGTACTCCTGAAATACTGCTGCTTAAAGCTGCACAAACCTTTTCTAATTGAGCCAGGGAATCATGGGAGATATTATCACTTAAAAAATTTCTTCTGGATTTTCTTGTAAATATCGCCTTATACCATTTTTGGACAGGTAATATCAAATTTACTTTCCTCCTCTATAATCTTTAATTTTCCTTGAGATGAATTTTGGTACTACTATTATTTAATCTTGGCAATTATTTCTGAAATAGTAAGGGTATCCTGTTCCCCACTCTTCATGTCTTTAAATGTCAGCAGATTACTTTTAACTTCATCACTACCTATAAGAATTACATAAGGTATACCAAGCTTGTTGGCATAGTTTAGCTTCTTGGCAGTTTTGGTGTCTTCAACATATACTTCTGAAATAATGCCGTTATCTCTCAATTCATTAGCTGCCTTGATGCAGTATTCAAAATCCTCATTAATTGGGATAACCAAAACCTTTGATAGGGTTGCGGCCTCAGGCTGGATTATGTTGGCTTCTCTTAACTGATAAAAAAGCCTCGTTAACCCAATGGATATGCCAACACCAGGGAGCTTTTGGGTTGTATAGTATTCAGCAAGATTGTCATACCTGCCCCCTGAGCAGACGCTTCCTATTTCTGGGTAGTCATTTAGTATGGTTTCATATACTGTGCCAGTATAGTAATCCAGCCCACGCGCTATTCTCAAGTCAATTGCATAGTTTTTTTCAGGCACATTAAATGCTTTTATGTACCGGACAACCTGAGCAAGCTCTTCCAATCCTTCTTTAAATATGTTATTGGAAATGTTTAAAGTTCTTAAAGCCTCAATAATCTGTGAGTTGCTTCCCCTGATTCTAATAAACTCTAGAAGCCGTTGAATGGAAGCCTCACTTAATCCAAGGTCTTTAAGCTCTTTAATTACTGAATCTTGTCCAATTTTTTCCAGCTTATCTATTATTCTTAAAACTTCTGCTTTATCCTTAATGGCAAGTTCATCAAAATAACCATTAAGAACCTTCCTGTTGTTGATCCTAATTGTAAAGGAATCAAAACCAAGATCTTTAAAGGTTGAATAAATTACACTTGGTATTTCCGCATCGTTGAAAATACTCAGTCTGCCATTACCAACAATATCTATATCGCACTGATAGAATTCTCGAAATCTCCCCTTCTGGTTTCTTTCACCTCTGTACACCTTGCCAATATGGTATCTGCGAAAGGGAAAGGTCAAGGAAGAAAAATACTGGGCCACATAGCGTGCCAGGGGAACCGTAAGGTCAAATCTTAATGAAAGGTCCGTATCCCCCTTCATGAAACGATAGATTTGTTTTTCTGTTTCTCCCCCACCCTTGGCCAAAAGAATTTCGGACTTTTCTATTACAGGTGTGTCAATGGGAATATAGCCATACTTCTCAAAATTAGCTCTAATTTTATCCAGCATTTTATTGAATAGGATTTGATCTCCTGGCAAAAGCTCCATGAAGCCTGGCAATATTGATGGCTTAACTATAGAGTTACTCATTGCTTTCCCTCCATCTTTATTAAATACTATTTTGTATTGATTTTATGAAAAACAGCATATACCCATGGGTTATTAATGATTTTAAAAGGTTATTTCTTATTTTCTCTAACAGTTTAATGCAAACTTAGATTTTTGTCCAGAATTAGCCATAAATATGGAGGTAATGGTCACTTAATCTATTTTTTTGGGAATTAGATTTTCACAGGGCACGCCTGTCTGACATTTGCCACACCCATATCTAGGTTTATAGCGAGGCAGTATAATTTCATCTATATATTTTGAACATAAATCGTGGTCTTTGCCGTCCTTTGAAATTGCCAAAGCCGGACACCTTTTTATGCAGGCACCACAAAAATTGCAGTACTCGTATATATCCTTATACTGTCTTTGAGTATATGGATATTCAACAGTTGTAACAACACTGCCTAACCTTCCGGCACAGCCCATTTCCGTTATAAAGGATTTGCCGAGATTAAAGGTTCCTAACCCTGCAATGAATGCAACATGCCTTTCTGACCAGCTGCTTCTTTTATTTAATACGGTAAAGCGTGGATCCAAAGCCGGGTATATGGCTTTGCCACCCATGGTTTCCAATTCTCTTACTAAATAGCTGGCCAGAGCATTGTTTAGTGCCTGGCCCTCAATCCTTCCATAGAGCCACTCAGTGGATGGGAGTTCCCTTGAGACCCTGTTGGATTTTCTAACACCATGGCTAAAGGGAAGAAAGTATGATATTACTGTCCGAGCTCCTGGCAGCCACTGCTCAGGTTCAATATGATGCAGACCAATAATGTCTTCTTCCTTTAATTTCTCAAAAAGCTCATCCCTGGGATTGGCAAAGCCAAATAGTGGTCCCTCAAATATCTGCAGTTTGTCTAATTCTTCTATATAGTTCATAGGATTATTAAGGATAAAATCAACGGCCTTTGTAATGATATTTTCTGCCCTTTGCATAATGGTATTCCCCCTTATGGATTAGTTTTAATAATTTATGGAACCTACAGGCTTTTTTCCTCGTCTAATAAACATAAGTAACAAACAAGAATTAGAGGAGATGATGAGAATGAAAAACAAGATTGTTGCCTTGGTTATATTAGTAATTCTACCTTTAATAGTTATTTCCTGTTCTTCAAAACCAGAAAAGGACCCTGACATTACAGGTATAATTTACTCAATAACTGAACAATCAATTTTAGTGGTGGAGGGTATTGTTGATTTGAATACCAGCTATGATGAATGGTTTGAGCAGGGCAAGCTGGCAATTAGTTTTACCGTCAATGATAAAACTATAATCAAGCAGGGGAAACAAAAATTAACCTTTGATGATCTGGAAGAGGGGCAAATGGTCAAGGTATGGTCTACCGGTCCACTGGCAGAGTCATACCCAATGCAGGGCACTGCAAGGGAAATCTTTATACTTGACTGAGGAAATACAACAACTGACCTTCACACACAGCTAGGTCAGTTTTTATGTATTTATTGGAGTTTAACTAATTCTTCTGAGAATAACTATTCTTCACTTAATTTACTTAATTTTTCTCGTCTATAACATTAATATATGGTATAAGTATTAGTACAGTTAGATATTGTTTGTTTAATTATATGCCTTAGACATGTTTTTTTGGGGAAAGGAGGTGCTAACGTGAAAATAATTATTGAAGAAAAAGCAATGGATTATATCAAGAAACTAGGAGGCAAAATTACCATTAACTGCATGAGAATCGGCAAGGGATGACATGGCGGCATGAGAATGCCTACCGTGGAAGTAGGTGAACCCCAAAAAAGTAAAGACAACTATAAGATAATAAATGTTGAGGAAGTTATAGTATACATTTCTCCCTCACTGGTACCTGTAAAAGATGAGATCAGCATTTTATTAAAAGGCTTTTGGTTTATGAAAGATCTTGTTGTCATCGGTTTTAAGTGTGAATAATTTCTCCAAATTTACTGAAATTTTTTGAAGGAATATTTACAGGTTGTGCCGAAATAAAATTAACACTAAAATTAGTTTTGCAGCATTTTTAAACAAATTAAACTATGGTGGATTTATCATGGATAAAAATATGTGTCTAAACAATCTTAGAGAACTATTCCAGAGATATCATGATCTAAAAGAGCCCCCATATCTTTCTGAATTAGAAATGGACTTATATGCCCATTTTTACCAGACAAATCAAAAATACTTTGGAAGCAAAAAAATAACTCTCTGGCGCCTAGATAACGAAGAGCACTGTTTTGCAAAATATTTTGAATATACTGACATGTTTTGTCTGAATCAGATGGTGGAAGCATTAAAAATCGCTTTAGATAAGCTGGTTAAACCCCATCCAGATCATATGAAAACAGTAATTACTGGGGTGATTGTTACCAGCCGCAAGGTTCCAGCAGAGGTAATTAGGGCAATCAAAAAATTTAATTATAAAAAAGTTTTCAAACTATACTTGTTTGGCTGGGCTGAAATAAGATTAATTGTAATAGATTTATCATCTAGCCAGGTAATCTGCAACACTTCAGGAAAGGAGGTGCAAAAATTTTTTGAAGGCTTGTTTATAGATGATAAATATAACATGATACCATAAAGGAGGTTAAGTAAACAGTGAGCGCATTAGTGCTGATTTTCATTGGTATTGTCTGCTTCTTGATAGCTTACATTGCTTATGGTGCATGGCTAGCTAAACAATGGGGAATTGACCCCACTAGAAAAACTCCTGCCTGCTCCAAATATGACGGTGTAGACTACTGTCCCGCAAAAGCTCCTGTGCTTTTGGGACACCACTTTTCATCCATAGCCGGAGCAGGGCCTATAGTTGGACCAATAACGGCCAGTATTTTTGGTTGGGTCCCTGTAGCCTTGTGGGTCATCATAGGATCTATCTTTGTTGGAGGAGTGCATGACTTCGGCTCCCTTTTAGCATCAGTTAGACACGGGGGAAAATCAATAGGTGAAGTAATTGAGGTTAACATAGGAAAAACAGGGAAGAAGCTCTTTGCCCTGTTTGCCTGGCTAACCCTTATCCTGGTTGTGGCTGCATTCCTTAATATTACAGCCAACACCTTTGTATCAGTTCCCTCAGCAGGAACAGCCTCTATACTGTTTATCTTTTTAGCAATGCTGTTTGGCTTTGGTTTAAACACCAAAAAATTTGGTCTGGGGCTGGGAAGTGTTATTGGCATAGCCTTGCTTTTACTATGTATCTATATAGGCCAGATCTTCCCTCTGAGCCTGCCATTTACTACCTGGGCTTACATCTTAATATTTTATATTTTTGTTGCATCGGTAATGCCTGTATGGCTGCTGCTGCAGCCCAGAGATTATTTGAACTCCTTCCTGCTTTACGCTATATTAGCTGGAGCTGTTATTGGTATTATCATCTTAAATCCCACCCTTGAGCTTGCTCCTTACAAGGGCTTCTATGTTAATAACATGTACCTGTTCCCCATGCTCTTTGTAATAGTAGCATGCGGTGCAATTTCAGGCTTCCATTCATTGGTTGGTTCCGGGACCACATCCAAGCAGTTAGAAAGTGAAAAGGACGCAAGACTTATAGGTTACGGCTCTATGATGATAGAGGGTGTTTTAGCACTTGTTGCCTTGATCACTGCTGCCTATATTATTGGACCCAGACTAACAGAGTTGCTGCAAGGCGGACCTATTAATGTTTTCGCTGATGGTATTGGTTACTTTTTAACATCCCTTGGCATAAGCCATGCGGTAGGTAAGCAATTTGGCGCTTTAGCATTATCGGCATTTGCTTTAACTACCCTGGATACTGCTACCCGTTTAGGACGCTTTATCTTCCAGGAGTTTTTTATGGAGGCTGGCAAAGAAGAATCTGTTATGACCAACCGTTTTGTGGCCACAGGCATCACAGTAGCCCTGGGTGGAACCCTGGCATTCTACGGCTGGAATATAATCTGGCCAATGTTCGGTTCGTCTAACCAGCTTTTAGCAGCCCTGGCACTTATTACAGTGGCTGTGTGGCTAAAAAAGTCTGGCAAAAACTATATAATGTTAGTAGTACCAACAATATTCATGTTTGCAGCAACCCTTACAGCCATTTTCTTCCTGGTACGCAGCAACTTTGCTTCAGGAAACTATATTCTGGTGGTATTGGGAATTGCCCTATTTGTACTGGCTCTAGTTCTAATTAAACATGCAGTTACATCTCTTTCAAGTAAACCTCCCACCGATGCAAATCTTAAAGCGTAAAAGGTATGGCTAGATGGAGATATGAAAAAAGCAAAACTGACCTTCACACTCTGAAGGTCAGTTTCTATTTGTTCCACTATCAGAGAGTATAACTTTTAAATGTAGATAGTATAAGTGCCCCAAAGGGACTGGTATTTCTACGCATTAAAAATGCTAGAACTACTGACGCAACTAAGGCTTTCGCTGACGCCAAAAGGCTTGGCGAAAGCCAAGTTTTCTTTATAATAAATGTTTAATTAAAACCACATGGGAACTGCAGCAACAGCACAGCCAATTTTCTTAACAGTGTGTTCAACACATGAAACTGATATGTCCTTTAACTCCATTTCCCTCATCTTAAAGGATTCCTTAACCATTTTAATTATTTTCTCTTCAGCTTCATCCTTGCTCATTTTGCCAACCAATTCCATAATTACCCCAATAGAATCCTTGGTTCTGCCAACTGCCACTGCCGCAGCTATGGTAACACCTGGTTCCGTTGAAACTATTGAACCATAGGCAGTTGGCACCAAGCCACCTAAGGGCAGTTCTAGTTCAGCACAGTACTGGGCACCTGGTGGCAGAATACTGCTGACCTTTAAAAGGTTTATATTTCCAATGCCCGCCTTTAAAAGGGCTCCATCAAACGCAGTTAACTCCGTTGCACCTTCTGAACTTCCACTAGTTAAAAAATATTTCTTTGGAACTGGTAACATTTTAATCCCCTTTCCATTGAATTCTTTTATCCTTTAAACTTGGCTATATTTCGACCATAATATATCTCCAACATTTCTTTTTTGATTCTCTGCTTGATTTTTTTCTTTTCTAGTGATTGCAGGTCTTTTTTGGCAACTCCAAATAGATAGTGGTCCAGGTCAAATTCTTTCAAAATCATCTTGGTATGAAAGATATTCTCCTGGTATACGTTAACGTCAATCATCTGATACATTTGTCGGGTTTTACCCGTCATAAAATTCTGAATGGAGTTTATCTTGTGATCCAGAAAGTACTTTTTCCCATTTACATCACGGGTAAAGCCCCTAACCCTGTAGTCTATGATAGCTATGTCTGGTTCGAAACTGGTTATTAAGTAATTAAGGGTTTTTAGAGGTGATATTTCGCCACAGGTGGATACATCTATATCAGCACGAAAGGTACTGATACCTCTATCGGGATGGCTCTCAGGATATGTATGAACAGTTATATGGCTTTTATCCAGATGACCTACAATTGCTTCAGATGCGGGACCTGGCGATTCATTATCATATATTTTAATGCTGTCATCACATATAACCTGGTTTTCTGCAACAAGCATTGTAACACTAGCCCCTTGTGGCTCATAGTCCTGGTTAGCAATGTTAAGAACATTGGCACCAATTATTTTAGCCACAGTGTTCAAGATATGGACCAGGCGATCGGCGTTATATTCTTCATCAATATATTCTATGTATTCCTGACGCTGCTCAGGGGTCAGTGCGTAGCATATATCATAAAAATTGAAGCTTAGTGTCTTTGTAAGATTATTAAAACCATAGAGCTTTAATTTCTTGTTAATAGGCTTTATTTTCATATTTACCCCTTTCCAAAAGAAGTACTTCTTTTGCCTTAAAAATATTTTGTGGTATACAAAGAAAAGTATACATGTTTTTCAATAAACCAACACCAAATTATATTTTACTTTATTGCCCAGACCAGAAAATTCGTCAATTTTTAATGTTTATCTTCAGTAACGTTGCAAAAAAACATTTAGAATTTGTCAAGTTATAATAAATTTTGATAATCAAAGAAATGCTGCGAATTAAGAAGATAAAATAGATATTTTGCTGTATTTGCATTAAAAAATCCTTTATAATAGAGATAACAAGGTAGTCCTTGCCAAATCCCTAATATAAAGGAGTTATAAAATGCAAGGCAAGGATATCAAAAAATCCACTTTTTTGCAACTGTTTAGTCCTATAATTAATGAAAAATTTTTAAATTTGCTGTCAGACATGGAGGTAGATAAGTATTTAAAAAAGTTATCTACAGTAGAACTTATTGAACTGCTAGCCAATTCTCAGATTAATCAAAGAGCTAGCTTAAGAGATATCAGCAAGGACTTTAATAATGATGAATTTTGCGAAGCTTTTGATTGTGAATCCTTTAGTCCTTCACAAATATCTCGTAGATTAAGAGATCTACCAGTAGAGGTAGTAGCTTATTTATTCAAAAATATCACTACGCAACTTGGTAAAGAACTTGGTCATGATAGAATACGTCAAGAAATGGGACGGTTGCTAATACTTGATTCTAGAACCATAAGCTTATGTTTATCCCAGTTTAGATGGGCTAAATTCAGAGAAACTAAAGCAGGGATAAAGCTTCATTTACTACTTGAATTCTGCAATGGTGTGGTTATACCAGAAAAAGCAATAGTTACACCAGCAAAGCCTGCAGATAAAAACATGATGGATGATATGATAATCTATGAACAAGGAACCATCTATGTTTTTGACAGGGCGTATGTTGATTATGAGAAATTTGATGCATACTGTAAAGAGGGTATTTACTTCGTCAGTCGCTTAAAAAGCAATGCAATAGTAGAAGTAATAGAAGATTATCCAACCTCTGGTAACATAACAAAACATCAGCTAGTACGCCTTGGTAAAGATGGCTCTACAAAAATGGAGCATCCCCTACAGCTTATAGAGACACAAGACAGTAAAGGCAATAAGATAATTATCATAACGAATAAGCTAGAACTATCTGTAGATGAGTTAAGTAGTATTTACCTCTATCGCTGGCAAATAGAAGTATTTTTCAAATGGCTCAAACAGCAGTTTTGCATTAAGCACTTTTATGGGCAAAGTCCCCAGGCAGTGGAAAACCAGATACTAATAGCACTAATAACACATTGCTTGCTGATGCTGCTTAAATTAAAAACTGGCTATCAGGGTTTAATGCTAAATTTTAAAAGAATGCTAATCACTTGCTTATTAGAAGCATTTAGTACATTTATTCGCAAGCTTCATCGAAAACCTAAGCGGACCTCGAAGGGGCGACGAAAAATTGACCACGAACTAACTTACAAAATGACTCTAAGGCAGGTGATAGCAGGCGAATCAGATCATTTAGATGATCTTACTTATGACCCAGTACTACTGTAAAGCGCATACTGTCAAAATGTGGATAAGGACTACCCCTTACTTCGCCTTTTTGGCAATTTGATCAGGAAATTTAATTGTTAAATTTAAACATATTTAGCTTAATTATCCATAGTTAATTATTGCTATTTTCTGGGTTTGACAATGTTAGAAAATTTTTATGCAACACTACTGGTTTATCTTACAATAAAGCAGAGTTTTCCATATAAATATACACTAATTACAGCTTTATTAAAAGAGTTTTTAGTAATTATCTAATAAGACAATAAGGTCACAGAAAAGCCGCCGTTATTTTTTCGGCGGCCTCTCATAGTATTCTCTTATAGTATTGTCTCATAGTATTGGTTTTGTTATCTGCCGGCAGCTATACGCACATTTTTTTGATGAGCCAGGCTGGGTGTATTATCCTTATGCCGATGGCTATTTAGAAAGTGCACGCAAAAATGACCATTAAAATTGTTGTTTTTGATTTCCTGAATAGAGTGGGGCATACCATTTGCTGAAGCTGCTATTTTACGACCTTTCACTTCTACTATTACAGGTCTTTCCGCCCAACTCCATTTTCCACCCCATACTTCACTCATAATTTTGGTATCTGCTGCTGTTAGAGGTTCCACGTCTGCGTGGAAAGCTCCATAGGAACGAATTACCTTCCAGCTTTTTTTAGTGTAAAAGTCAGTTATTGTTGCCACTGTTCCAATGGGCCAAACATATTGAGCCTCTGTCCACCAGTCTAAAAGCTCACCATGGTTTGAACTTACAGTAGGCTTGATGGGTATATTATATACCGGTACAGTTAATTTCTGCCCAACATGTATCTGATGCCTCTCAGTCAGATTATTAACCTTTAGTAATTCCTGCATGGGGATTCCATATTGGATACTAACTGTCCAAAGGGTATCTCCCCTCTGTACTGTATGTGTTGTATAAGTTACCCTGAGTCTATCATTTGTTCCTCCTCTAGACACAGAGGGTGCATCCTGCCTGGGCACATTGGAAAACTGTACTGCTGTGGGTATCTTAAGGCTTTGTCCAGGATATATTGTTGAGTTTTCTTTTAAACCGTTAATATCCATTAGATTTCTATGTGAGACTGCAAATCTTTGACTTATTAACCATGGTGTATCACCAGGCTTTACTGTGTAAAAAAAGAAACTGTGATTGTCACTAACCAGCTTTACTGCAAGACGCTGCCCACTTAAAATTATATTAGACTGTAAGCCATTTATCCTCTTTAGCGTATCAATATTAACTCCATACTGGTTGCTGATTAGCCATAGGCTTTCCCCTGGCTGCACAATATGTACCAGCCAACTAGATTGTTTACTGTCAGTGCCTGCTGTTTGTGCTACCGATACCATGGGCATTGCTAAAAGCATGGCCACAGCCAGCACTAATGTAAAGTATTTCTTTTTCAATTACATTCCTCCCTTTGCTGTAATATTTAGGTCGTATCGGGAATATTCGACAATGACAGCAAAAGGCCTTTAAGAAAATTATTCCTATTTATAGCCGAGGATTTTACACAATGGTTTTGTCTAGATTTATAATCCTTGCATCCTGTAAATCCTTAATTGTTGCTTCATCAAGATTAAAATAGATTGCTTTTTCTGTTGGGCTAACGGGCTGGGGGAAGCTCCTTCCTCGTTATAACAAGGAACAATAATGGTTACAAAGGGTGTTTCATATAAGGGTAATGGTGGCTTTCTTTCCCTTCTAATATAAAACAATAAGGCTCCTCCAACCCAAATTACACTCATAACCAAGGGGTACCAAAAAACAACTGATAACCTGACGTCTAGCTTCATTTAGCTTTGACCAAGTATTTCTTGAGCTTTTTCCTTAATAATTTTCCAGGCTTCCACAACATGGGCTTCCTGGGTTGCTCTAACCCCTATAGCCATTCTAATAGTATATTTTCCTTTTAAGGAGGTGTGAGTTAAAAAAACCTTCCCTGTGGAGTTAATATTGTCTAAAAGCTTTTTATTAATATCAGTAAGCTCTTCTTCAGAAGCACCAGCTTTTTTCAATCTAAAGCAAACCAAGCTGACGTTAACAGGTGCCAGAATTTCAAAGTGTTCGTCTTCCTCAACCCAACTCTTGAAAAGCTGGGCCAGCCGCAGATGCTCCCGAACCATTTCCTGCAGCCCTTTAACCCCATAGGAGCGAATTACAAACCAGAGCTTGAGTGCTCGAAATCTTCTGCCAAGCTGAATGCCCCAATCTCTATAGTTCTTTACCTTGGCATCCTGGCCTGTCTTTAAGTACTCAGGATGGATTTCAAAGGTCCTAACAAGGTGCTCTGGGTTTTTAACAAAATAGGCTGAACAATCAAAGTTAGTAAACATCCATTTATGAGGATTAAATACAAGAGAGTCTATTTTATCTGCACCTTTTAACATATCCCTTTTTTCCAGGAGCAGGGCTGCAGTACCTGCAAAGGCTGCATCCACATGGAGCCACACATTATAATGCTTACAAATTTCACCAATGGCCTCAAGGGGATCAATGGCAGTTGAGGAGGTAGTGCCTATATTGGCAACAACCAATGCGGGTTTTATGCCCTGCTTAATGTCTTTTTGTATTGCTTCCTCAAGCTTTTCAGGAATAAGGGCAAAGTTTTCATCAGTGGAAATATAACGCAAATATTCTTTACCGTAGCCTGCAATTTTTACACCCTTTTCTAGACTTGAATGAGTTTCCTCTGAAGCATATACAGCCAAGGGCATCCTTGCACCCTTGATGTTTGCTTGAAAATTGGTGGCAACTTCACGGGCAGACAGCAGGGCACAAAGGGTGGCAGTGGATGCTGTGTCTTGTATTACACCAGTCATATCTTCTGGCAGCCCTATCATTTGCTTTAGCCAATCCATAACTACTTCCTCCAGTTCAGCTGCGGCGGGAGATGTCTGCCAGATCATACACTGGGCCCCAAGACCGGCAGTCAAAAGCTCTGCCAGGATTGAGGGAGGACTATTATTTGCCGGGAAATAGGCGAACCACGAGGGGTGCTGCCAATGGGTTATGCCTGGAAAGATAATATCTTTAAAGTCGGCAAAAATTCTATCCATGGGTTCCCCTTCATGGGGAGGACTCCCGGGCAATTTCTCCTTAATATCTCCTGGGTTGACCTGGGATTTTACCGGATATTTGTGAACTTCATCCATGTAATCTGCTACCCAGTCCACAAATTCATATCCATACTTTTTAAAAGCCTCTTTGTCCATAAATGTTCCTCCTTGTTATCGACTTTTTTAAAATTAAGATTTATAGATCATATTAGATTTTCATTCCAAATTATAGTATAATTTACAAAACGGTTATTTATAATAAAAATGAACAGGTTTACAATTATTTGATATCTAATAAAGGGGTGGTTGGTCAATGACATACGACTCTTTAATGAACTCAGGAAATAATAAAAAATTGATAAACAGGTACACCATAAAGGAAGAAATCTTCAACAGTATAACTCATGGCATTGGTGCCTTGTTAAGTATTGCAGCTTTAGTAATCTTAGTTGCTTTTGCCAGCATCAATGGTGATGTTTTGCAGATAGTAAGCTTCAGCATCTACGGATTTACCTTATTCTTTCTTTTTACATCATCTACACTCTATCATAGTATTTTTCATGAAAAGAGTAAACAGGTTTTCAGGGTTCTGGACCATGTATCCATATATCTGGTCATTGCAGGCAGTTACACTCCCATTGCCCTTGTTGCAATGAAGGGAACCTGGGGATGGATAATTTTTGTTTTAATTTGGTCCCTAGCGGTACTGGGAATTGTCCTAAAGGCCTTTACCCTAAGCAAATCAAGACATTCGTCAATTTTACTATATGTAATAATGGGCTGGTTAATAGTAATAGCTATTAAACCCATGTTAAACACCGTACCTCCTGGATTATTTGCCTGGTTACTTATAGGCGGCCTAACCTACACTCTTGGGATAGTCTTTTATGTGTGCAAGAAAATACCCTTTAATCACGGCATATGGCATATTTTTGTTCTGGGTGGAACCATTATTCATTATCTGGGCATACTATTTCATCTAGCACTATAGTACTAACAGCAATTATCAGCAATAATCTGAATAAAAAAAGATTTTTTATTCAGTAATAGTTGTTTTTTCTCTTTTATTTTTGCTAGGTATTGGTTATACTAGATTTGCCTAGAAAATGCTAAGGTAATAAACATTAACCTCCTTGATTGTATAGTCTGGGGTGTTTTTTAGATTAGCTTTACCGGGCAATAAACACATGGAGGTTTTTTTATGTACACTGATAAGAATCTGAGTTGTAAGGATTGTGGCAAGGAGTTTGTTTTCTCATCTTCAGAACAGGAATTCTATGCAGAAAAGGGATTTGAAAATGAACCCGGACGCTGCCCCGAATGTCGTTCAGCAAAAAAGGCTCAAATGAAATCAAATAGACGTGGCGGTGGCAGTGGTAGTGGTGGTGGTTACGGTCGTTCACAGCAAAGAGAAATGCATCCTGCAACTTGTGCTTCTTGTGGAAAATCTACAACTGTTCCCTTTAGACCAAGTGGGGATAAGCCAGTATATTGTAAAGACTGTTATCAACCACGCAGAAACAGCTGGTAAACATTAAAACCTTTTTCAGTGTCCACTGGAAAAGGTTTTTCTTTAATCAATCCATTCACTTACTATTCAATATTGCCAACTTATCTTCTCTGGACAGTTGTTTTATAAAGTATTCCCGCTGTAAAGCCTTGCTCCTGGTTTCAACCTTTTCTAAATACTTTATGACAACAGGATATCTGGCACGGGTATATTTACAGCCCTTACCTGTATTATGCATTTTTAATCTCTTTTCGATATCTGGTGTACACCCTGTATAAAGAGTACCATCCTTACATTCTACAATGTATACATAATACATGCCCTTACCTCTCTTAACAACCCATGGCTAGTATATTACATCATTACCCAACTCATTCTCTTCTGTAACATTTGCTTTAGCAGTACATGTCTTTTTCTTCCAATCTCTTGAACTTATGCCTTTCGGCAAGTTGATTAACCACATCTATAACTATGTTTTTAGAATCAACCAGGGTTCCATCAAAATCAAAAAGCACATATTTAATCAATCTAATAACTCCCTATTTAGGTTCTTTACCAATTAACTTCCATATATACCTATGAAAATTATGTGGAAATGTGACTGGTTCTACAAACATTAATATGCATTCATTATGAATTACCTTAACATTATTTTCTCGACAATAATCAATTGCCTCCTTGGTTTCAGCGCCCTGCTGCATCCAAATACGTTTTATACCTGCAGCCACAGCTTCCTTTACTACCTTTTCTGTTTGTTTTGGAGGCAGTAGGATTAACAGGCTGTCTACAGATTGTGGTAATTCTTCAATGCTTTTATAACATTTGTTACCGTCAATTTCATCTGCCTTGGGATTTACGGGATAGACGTTGTAACCTTTAGCCTTTAGGTCCTTATAGACTCTATTGGAAAACTTCTTACCTGTACTAGAAACCCCTACAACAGCCAAGCTTTGTTGACTAATAAAATCAACTACAATAGACTTTGAGCTCATAAAAACCTCCTCATGTGACTAAACACAATTTCTTAATATATTAGAGCTATTAATATTACAATTATACTACTATTTTAGTTTAACTAAATAGTAAATAGGCAAAAATCCTCTTGAATATTGTATAAATTACCATGACAACTCCCACTATTTTTGATAAGCCAGGCATCTACTGGTTAAATAATGCAATAAGCAACCCTATTGAGGATTAATTAGTTTATCCTCTATAGGGTTTTATTTATTTTCTACTACTTTATCTATTTAAAGGCCGATTCGACCTCTAAGGTCCAGTTGAAAATGTCATCAAATCTACCAGTCTGTATTCCAGTTAGTGTGTCATATACCTTTAGAGATACTTCTCCTATTTCTCCTTGACCTATCTTTATACTCATGCCATTCCAATTCAACTCTCCTATTGGTGATATTACTGCGGCAGTACCAGTTCCAAATGCTTCTTTTAAGGCTCTTGCTTGGTACACATCATATAGTTCTTGCATGGAAACTCTTCTTTCACAAACATTCATGCCCCAGTGTTTTAATAATTGGATAACTGAATCTCTTGTAATACCCGGAAGAATGCTTCCTTCAAGGGCTGGAGTGATAATTTCATCATTAATCTTAAAAAATACATTCATGGCTCCAACCTCTTCAATATATTTCTTCTCTATACCATCAAGCCAGAGAACTTGAACAAAGCCTTTCTCAGCTGCTTTTGCCTGGGCTTTCATGCTGGCAGCATAATTGCCAGAGGTTTTTGCAAAACCTGTTCCACCTTTGACTGCACGAGTATATTCTGACTCTACATAAATACTTATGGGGTTGATACCTTGTGGATAATAGGCACCAACTGGGGATAGTATAATCATGAATTTAAAACTACTAGATGGTCTAAGTCCCAGATAAGGATCTGTTGCAAAGATAAATGGCCTAATATATAGCGACGTTCCTGGAGCTGTTGGTACCCAGTCCTGATCTATACTTACTAGCGTCTTTAAGGCCTCTAGACAGAAATCTACATCAATAGGTGGAATACACATTCTGTTGTTTGTAATATTTATTCTTTCCATGTTTTTTTCAGGTCTAAATAGGAGTATTCTATTATCTGCTGCGCGATAAGCCTTGAGCCCTTCAAAGATCGCTTGTCCATAATGAAACGCAGCCGTTGCTGGGTCTAACTGCAGTGGTTCATAAGGTGTAATCCTTGGGCTATGCCAACCCTTTTCTGCATCATAATCCATGATAAACATATGGTCAGAAAAGTACCTTCCAAATCCTAAATTGTCTTGATCTGGTTTAGGCTTAGGTTTAGTTGTCTTTTGAATAGAAATTTGCATATAATTATCTCCCCTTATTAATATGTCATTTAAGTCTATGACATAATGTTCAAATGAATTACCCTTAACTTTTTCTATTAATAATATATGATTTTTTAAAAACTTAAAAGTTTAAATTTTTAAAAAGGGCAAAAAATAATTGTATTCAACAATTCTTTTTCCTTCAATACCTGGTGTTGTAGTAATTATCACATTAAACCCCTCCGTTATATTTTTTTACATATATATTTCTTAATTACTTCCTTGCTATCATTTCTATTTCTACTAAAGCATCTAAAGGTAAAGAAGCTCACCAGTTTCAACAGCATGGGAGTATGGTCCAATGGATACTGCCCCTTTAGCACTGTAAGTTTTTCGATACATAACAAATCTCCCTGTGAAAATTTTTATTAGAAACATAGGTAAAGCCATGTGGCATACTCAACCTAATACAAATTAAATACTTGATTATATTATTGGCAATAATATAATTAAAGTTAATTTTTAACCGGAGGTTGGATGCTTGAATCAGCAGCAAATTATAAATAAATTAAACTGGTTTTATAGCCTTGAACTTAATCAAGTTGATTTATATATGGCTCAAAGCAAAAGAGTGGGTGACATCTATTTTAGCAAGGTATTTGAACGTGCTGCTTATATTGAACAACAACACGTTGATAATATTGCAGAAAAGATCAAGGAACTTGGCAGCAAACCTACCATATTAGGAGATGTCATGGCACCAATTTTAGGTAAAATTAGCGGAAACATTGTTTCCACAGCCGGCATATTACCCATGTTAAAAGCTAATATTCTTTTAGAACAAAAGGCAATATCCGATTATAAAGATTTTATCTTAAAGGCTGGTAAAGACCCTGAATTATTTAACCTCTTATGGTCAAATTTAATTGATGAAGATTTTCATGTCTCCTGGTTTTCAAGGAAAGTTCAAGAATTAGAAGAAAAACCTCATTAATTACTATTCCATTTATCATATGTATAATCCTCTTTTTAGCCTGCTCAGGGGTTTAATCTTTGTTGAAGATACACGTTCTCCTGAGAAAAAATTTTGGGCTAATATTTAATCCATTAACCTTGTTTCTATAGGTTTTATTTTTGTTCAAATCAAATTTAACTGATAGTGGGCATCCCACTATTTTATTTTTTTATTTATTCGGTTAATGTAATTATTTGTATAATTAACATTATTATTGTACAATATACTTATACAATATTGTATTGGGAGTGATTACATTGTCTAAAGCTATAAAAAACTATACATTTTCTCTACCCATAGAACTACTTAATAAACTAAAAAAATACTCTAGTGAAGGCCATGTTCCATCGGTAAATTCTGCCGTAAAAGAAGCGATTGAATCCTACGTTAAGGTTATTGAAAAACAAAATTTATATATTCAAATGAAGGAAGCTTCAAAAGACCCTATGTTTATGGAGGACCTGGATAGTGTAATGTATGATTTTTCATATTCTGATTATGAAGTCACAAAGGAGAATAAATAGATGAATTACCAATGGAACATTTTTTGGGCTGATCTTAATCCTATTAAAGGTTCAGAGCAAGCCGGCATTAGACCTGTTTTAGTGATTTCTGAAGAAGCAGTAAATCAAGCACTTCCAATTGTTACTATTATCTGCTTAACTTCTCATAAACAAGGGAGAAAAGTATATCCAATTGAGGTATTACTCGAACCTAATGATTCACACCTTCCTAATTCTTCCATAGTCATGGCACATCAGATACGATCTATTTCTAAAGAACGTTTAAATGATAAGTGTGGTTTTATTCAAAGTGAAGAGGTTAAAGAGAAAATCAGACAAGCTGTTAAGCTTTATCTGGATTTGCTTTAAAAGCATACCGCCCCTTGCGGGGAAGCTAGACATAACATTCTCCTGTTCATTTTTTCTAAAAGAAATTGTTCACTGTCATTTTTTGAATATTTCGATGCAAATATGTCAAACAACCATAGTAGAATTACTATTAAAGTTCCAGTTAATATTACCATTTCCCCTGATATATTATGATTCCATTTACTTTTTCAACATAAATAGGCAAAATCCTCCAGCATTAGAATAATAAAATATGGGAACCTTCAATTGGGATTAGTAAAAAAATACTATATCTGCAAATTGAAGTTAGACCCAGGACTTGATATAATTCATAGTGATATAGGAGCTATGCTTGGCTGGTAGAGCAAGGAGAGGTGGTCTGCAAAATGGATTGTCTATGTACCAATAACTGTAACGCTTCATTAAACCAATCTGAGGTTAAGCTTATATTGGAAAAAGCTGTTGTGCCTGAGCATTCAGTTTTGTTCATGCAGGCCATGTCAGGTGGAACGGCTTTTATGGCAGGTCCCTATTTGTTTATTGTTAGCAATAAGCTGCTTATGGCTGTTGGCTATCCAGTTACAGGCTCTTATGACCCTGAAGGTTTCGATAAGGCAATCAAAGAGGCCCAGAAACAGACAAGGGCCAGAGATTGTATAGCAATTAGTCCGTCCATACCAGCACGTCTCAGGCCATATCTTCAAGAAATAGATCAATATTACATCCTTCCTGCTAAAAATGCTATACCCAAGGGTATGGAAAGGTTTACAAAACGGGCGGCAGCTTCTTTAAGGGTTGAAGAAGACAAGGAATTTACCCCTGCACACAAGAGGCTCTGGGCTGAATTTGTTGGCCGTACTCCACTAGCCCCCAATGTGCGCAGGCTCTATGAAGGCACAGAGTCCCTTTTCCCAGACAACTCCAAGCTGATCCTTCTTAATGCATGGGATGAAAATAATGAACTGGCTGCCTGCCTTCTCTTAGATTTAGCTCCTGGGAGTTTTCTCAGCTACATATTAGGCGCCCATTCGAAAAATAATTATACTCCTTATGCTGCTGACCTTCTTTTTAAAGAGATGATTTCTATTGCTAGAAGAGAGGGCAAGGATTATATCCATTTAGGCCTGGGAGTTAACAAGGGTATAAAACGCTTCAAGACTAAATGGGGAGGCTTCCCATCCTTACCGTACCAAATGGCTGTATGGGAAGAGGATGTGCCCTTAAGCGGCAAAGAGCTTTTGCAAATCATGGCCCCTGTACAAGGGCAGCCCATGTCTAAACAGCAGCTTTTTATGGAGAAAATGAGCAATGAAAGACCCTTTAAAATGCTCTGGGAGATTGAGAAAAATGATAAACAGTCATGGATTGGGGGCTCGGCACATTTCTTCCGTTACAGCTTTGATAGCTCATTTCGTAAATTGTTTGAAAAGGTAGATACTGTCATTTTTGAGGGCCCACTGGATCAGGTAAGTTTAGACCAGGTTAACAGTTTGGGTAAAAATCCTGAACCCAATACCCCCAGAATTATTGATTACTTAAACGAAAAAGAGATAAGAAGCCTTGAAAGGGCTGTCATAGGGCTTCCGAACCTTTGGAAGGGCTTATTGAATTCTAAAAATCCTGATATTCCTGATGTCCCCTATTATCTGTCTAAAACCAGACCCTGGATGGCCTTCTTTTCAATTTGGAGCAGCTTTTTAAGGCGAAATGGCTGGCACCAATCTGTTGATCTAGAAGCCTGGCAAATAGCAAGGGAAATGAATAAAATAGTTTTTGGGATGGAAATTATCTCAGAGCAAATAGATACCCTGGAAAGCATTCCTGTCCAGCGCATTGTCAATTTCTTTAAAGAATGTCATCGCTGGAAGGCTTATATCAAACAGCACGAGGATGCCTATCTAAAGGGCAATTTGACAAAAATGATGGGAACCTCTGCTGAATTTCCTTCACGTACAGAAATGGTAATAAACAGGAGAGATGAAATCTTCTTACATCGCATGCTGCCATATATTGAAAAGGGCAGGTGTGCAGTATTTGTGGGATCTGCCCACATGCTGAACCTGGAAAAAATGATTTCAGATGCAGGTTTTAAGATAGAGAAATGCAAAAATATCCCATAAGTTAAAAATCTATAATAATAATTCTCTATTTGTATATATAAAAGTGAAACTTTTTTCAAAGCATATCCGTCAATATCTATAATAAGCTTATAATGCTTTAATCAGCAATTAATGGAATTACAAAGGAGAAGATCTAATTGGATTCTTTAATTCAGTACATAAATTTTATTGCTGCCCATTGGTATTTGGGCCTTATACTAAGCGGAACAGTTGAAGGCCTTTCTTTGCCATTTCCCAGCCAACCCCTTGTATTATATATTGGTCATATCATCAACACTAAGAACCCCAACATGCTTATGGCAGCAAGTTTTTTTGCATTTCCATACACTATAGCTTCCTGCATTCCTTATTTTATTGGGAGTAAATATGGTAAGTTTTTGCCCAGAATCAGCCCAAGATTTGAAAAATATCTCAGCAAGGGAGAAGATGTTTTTACAAAATACGGAGAGGTTTCTGTTTTACTAACAAGGCCTTTTGCAGTAGGAAACTATATTTCTTATCTGGCAGGGATTTATAAAATGAACTTCTTAAAGTATTTCTGCCTTACTTTTTTGGGCATTTTTACATGGGCACTAGCTATTTTATATCTGGGTGGTCAAGTAGAATTAACCTTCACAATGTTGATTAAATCAATCTCTAAAAGTATAGAAGACGGGATGATAATTCTTTTAAGTATTATGGCAATTTTAGGTCTAGCATCACTATGGTTAAAATATCCTCGAAAGGCTAACCAAAGTAAATAGAAACAATGGTGGATTGAATTAAAAAAGGCTCTTAGTTAACTTTAACCAAGAGCCTTTGCACCTATATCCCTTCGAAAATGCATATCAGGAAAATAGATTTTTTCTATTGATTTGTATGCATTTTTTATTGCCTGGTCCAGGGTTTCTCCCCTGGAGGTTACTCCAAGTACGCGGCCTCCAGAAGTAACTAGTTGGCCATTATTAACCATTGTGCCTGCATGAAATACCTTTGTAGAGTCGGGCATTTCACCTATGATTATAGGCTTACCCTTTTCGTAGTCGTTAGGGTAGCCTCCTGAAGCAATGACTACACAAACCGCATGGCCTTGATGCCACTTAAGATCAATTTGGCTTAATGTTTCATTTATTACTGAATTGCAGACTTGAACAAGGTCACTTTCTAGCAAAAAAAGAATGGGTTGTGTTTCAGGATCTCCAAATCGCACATTAAACTCAAGCACCTTTGGACCTTTATTGGTTATCATTAGTCCTGCATACAAGACTCCTTTAAATGGCCTTCCCTCTCTTTTCATGCCAGCTACAGTAGGCTGAAGTATATTTTCCTGTACCCACTTAAGCATGGAAGCATCACATATGGGTGCGGGAGCATAGGCACCCATTCCACCAGTATTTGGCCCCTGATCATTATCATATATTCGCTTGTGATCCTGGGCAGGCAGCATGGGAACAACTGTATTTCCATCTGTCAGGGCAAGCAGGCTCACCTCTTCCCCTTGCAAAAATTCTTCAATGACAACCTGCCTGCCGGCATCCCCAAACCTTTTATCCTCCATTATCTCATCAATGGCCTGGATAGCCTCTTCTTCAGTTATTGCCACTATTACCCCTTTGCCGGCTGCCAGACCATCAGCCTTGACCACACAGGGAGCACCTAGCTTCCTTACATATTCTTTTGCCTCATGAGAATTAGCAAAGGCACTGTACTCAGCTGTAGGGATATTATATTTTTTCATGAAGTCTTTAGCAAAAGCTTTACTGCCTTCTAATTCTGCGGCCATTTTTGAAGGTCCGAAGATTGCTAGGCCTTCCTTTTCAAAAGCATCTACAATCCCTTGAGTTAAAGGAACCTCTGGTCCAACTATGGTTAACTCAACATTATTCCTTTTGGCAAAATCTATTAATCCAGCAAAATCCAGGATATCTATTGAGACGCATACGGCCTCATTTGCTATACCACCATTTCCTGGTGCACAGTAAATCTTGTCTACCATCGGGCTCTTCGACAGCTTCCACACCAGGGCATGCTCTCTGCCGCCTCCTCCAACTACCAAAACATTCATTTATCCAAATACCTCCCAGCACCTGCCAATTCAGAACACAGGAGCATATTGTTTATGAAGATGTCCCGTATCCTTATTTGAGGTTAATATTGATAATAATAAAAACAAGTCATAATTAATGCTTAAAATGCCTGATGCCTGTAAAGACCATGGCTATGCCAAGCTCATTGCACTTTTTGATAACCTCCTCATCCTTTAAAGAGCCCCCAGGCTGAATTATGGCCTCTATTCCATAATTGGCTGCTAATTCCACAGTGTCTGCAAAGGGCAAGAAGGCATCTGATGCCAACACAGCACCCTTTGCTTTTTCACCAGCCTGCTCTAAAGCTATTTTTGCTGAACCTACTCTATTCATCTGGCCGGCACCCATACCCAGGGCTGCACCATTTTTTACTATTACTATGGCATTGGATTTTACCCATTTAGCAACCCTATTGGCAAAAATCAGGTTGGCAATTTGTTCTTTATCAGGATGTTTATTTGTAACAGCTTCCAAGGGGTATTCTTCAACCCTTTTATCATAATCCTGAATCAAGATGCTCTTGCCTATGGATTTAATCTCCACACTCTCCCCAGAAAGTCCTTTTGTGGAAAGCAGTCTTAGATTGGGTTTTGCAGCAAGAATTTTCAGGCTTTCCGCAGAAAAATCCGGAGCAGCTATAACCTCATAAAACATTTTTACAAGCTCATCTGCCAGCTTAGCATCTATAGTTCGATTAAAGGCTACTATTCCACCAAAGGCTGAAACAGGGTCACATTCTAAAGCTTTTTTATAGGCAGCAAGCAAATTGTCACCTATGGCAGCACCACATGGATTATTATGTTTAACTATAACAGCTGCTGGAGAGTCAAACTCTTCAGTTAAGCCCCAGGCAGCGTGAGTGTCAAGATAATTGTTATATGAAAGGGGTTTGCCCTGAATGGGTATTATATCTGCAAGACCTTTCCCCTCTTTATCCATGGTATATATATTTGCTCTTTGATGCGGGTTTTCGCCGTATCTTAAGGACTTGCCATCTGTTCCGGAGATAATGAAATGATGGGGAAAACAAGCCAGAGGAACCGTCCCTGTGGTTTGGCTGCTGTTTAAGTAACCAGCAATTATGGAGTCATATTCTGCCGTGTGGGCAAAAGCTTCTGCTGCTAATTGTCTGCGAAACTCAAGGGTGGTTTCCCCCTTGTCCTTGAGCATTTTTATTGTGTCTGTATATCTATTTGGGTTGACCACCACGGTAATACGCGGAAAGTTTTTTGCTGAAGCCCTGACCATGGTTGGACCGCCAATATCTATATTCTCTAATGCTTCATCAAGGGTTACTCCAGGTTTGCTAATTGTTTTTTCAAAGGGGTAAAGATTTACTGCTACCAGGTCTATTAGTTCAATGTCATGCTCCTGCAGCTGTTCTAAATGTTCCTGGGTACCCCTGGCTAGAATCCCACCATGAATTTTGGGATGCAGCGTTTTTACCCTGCCTTCCAAAATCTCAGGAAACCCTGTAACTTCACTTACCTTAATTACCTTTATACCTGCTTCCTGCAGCAGCTTATATGTACCACCAGTGGAAATAATTTCATAGCCTAATGCTGCCAGCTCCTGGGCAAATTCAACTATTCCCTTTTTATCATAAACACTTATTAAAGCTCTGGGCATTTCTTTCCACCTCTTTAAGTTTATTTTTCATTAGTGCCCATTATTATTTTATCCTTACTTTTCTACCGTCCTTGTATATTCTGTTTTCACTAAACAGCTGGATAACCCTTGGATAAAGCAAATGTTCTTCAATTAATATTCTCTTTGTTAGACTTTCCAGGGTATCATCTGGGTCAATGGGGACTATCTGTTGGGCAATAATAGGCCCAGTATCCACTCCTGCATCTACAAAATGAACAGTGCACCCTGTATATTTGACCCCATACTCAAAGGCCTGTTTCTGGGCATTTAACCCTGGAAATGCAGGCAGCAGGGATGGATGTATATTAATTACCTGATCTGGGAACTTATCTAAAAAGCCTTGGCCCAGTAATCTCATCCAGCCAGCCAGGACCACCAGATCGACCCCCTGCTGTTTTATTTTTTCAGCCAGCAATAGATCATACTCCTGGCTGTTTGAAACCCTTGCAGGATCAAGAAAAATATGGGGAAGCTTGTTTGCAGCTGCTCTTTTTAATGCAAAAGCATCCTCATTATCACTTATTACTATTACAATTGCGGCATTTAATCTGCCTGTATCTATAGAATCTATTATGGCCTGCAGGTTGCTCCCCCGTCCAGAGGCAAGAACAGTAAGCCTTAAAGGCCTTGACATACTATCTCTCCCCTACCTGGTATTACTTTACCTATAATGGCTGCTTTAAGGGTTTCCTGAAGATTTTCATGAGCAAAAAGCTCGTTTGCAGTTTCCTGGGAAACAATCAAGCAGTAACCAATGCCCATGTTAAAGGTCCTATACATCTCAGCGGTATAGACATTTCCTAACTCTTGAAGAAGAGTAAATATGGACGGTACTGACCAGGCAGACAGTTTTAATTCAATATCCATATTTTTTGGCAGGCACCTGTTCAAGTTTTCCAGGAGCCCTCCACCAGTGATGTGAGCCATGCCTTTAACTGGGTATTTGTCCAACAAGGGCAGTACTTCTTTAACATATATTTTCGTAGGTTCTAAAAGTGCTTCTCCCCAGGTCTTGCCCAGATCTTCATTAAACCTATTAAAAGGGATATGATATTTTTCAAGTATTTTCCTGGCTAGAGAAAACCCATTGGAATGGAGTCCTGAGGAAGGGATGCCTATTACCAGATCACCTGCCTGTATAGAGGAGCCATCAATAATCCTGCTTCTTTCTACCACACCAACAGCAAAACCAGCCAGGTCATATTCATCCTTGTGGTAAAAGCCCGGCATCTCTGCTGTTTCTCCTCCTAGCAGAGAACATCCAGCCTGTTTGCAGCCTTCTACAATACCTGAAACTATTTCTTTCACCTTGGCAGGTTCAAGGTTTTCAATGGCCAGGTAATCCAGGAAAAATAATGGTTCTGCTCCAGTGACCAGAATATCATTGACACACATAGCAACCAGGTCAATTCCAACTGTGTTGTGCCTGCCCATTTCAATTGCAACCTTTAGCTTTGTTCCTACTCCATCTGTTCCTGACACAAGGATTGGCTCCTTATATTTGCCAACATCCAGGGCAAACATCCCTGCAAAGCCTCCCAGGGTAGATATTACTTCAGATCGATAGGTACTTTCCACATCAGCCTTAATAAGCCTTACCGCTTCATTGCCGGCTTCTATATTTACTCCTGCCTGCTTGTAATCCAATGGCTTTTTCATGAAACTATTCCCCCAATACAGTCAGGAATTTCTACAGGGTATTTTCCACTAAAGCACGCCTGGCAGAACTTTTCCTCTTCCAGTGCTTCCTGGAGACCTTTTAAACTTAAATAGGTCAGTGAATCTGCCCCTATATATTTTCTTATGCCTTCAATCTCATTCTGGGCTGCAATAAGCTCCTCCCGTGTAACAATGTCAATTCCATAATAACAGGGATGCAAAACTGGCGGGGAACTTATTACCAGATGAACCTTTTTTGCCCCAGCATTTTTCAAAAGACTGATAAGCTTTTTACTTGTAGTTCCTCTAACAAGGGAATCATCCACCAGAATAATATCCCTTCCTTCTATAACAGGCTTGATTGGATTAAGCTTTAATCTTACACTTAATTCTCTTAACTCTTGGGACGGTTTGATAAAGGTTCTGCCCACGTACCTGTTTTTCATTAATCCTTCAGCCAGGGGGATGCCTGAGCCTTCTGCATACCCAAAGGCTGCCACAATGCCTGAATCAGGTACAGGAACAACTAAATCTGCCTCTATCTTGTTTTCCTGGGCTAAAATAGCTCCCATTCTCTTGCGGACTAGATTTACTGATTTTCCATCTATAATTGAATCAGGCCTTGCCAAATAAATATACTCAAAGGAGCAAAGGGCATGCCTGCCCATTGTCGGCACCTTAATACTATTATAGCCTGTCTCATCAATTACAATTATTTCACCTGGTTCCACATCTCTTATAAATTCAGCACCCACAACATCCAGGGCGCATGATTCAGATGCCAAAATGTATCCATCACAGCCTAATCGTCCTAAACATAAGGGCCTGATTCCAAAGGGGTCCCTTACTCCAACCAGCTTGTTTTCTGTCATTACTATTAAAGAATAGGCACCCTTTAAATCAATCATACATTTCATCAAGGCTTCTTCTATGGGGTTTTGGCTGTATCTTGCAATTAAATTTACAAAAACCTCCGTATCACTGGTAGTTTGAAAGACTGAGCCAGTTGTCTGCAAATTATGTCTCCAGTGATTGGCGTTAGTCAGGTTTCCGTTGTGTACCAGGGCTACCTGTCCCTGAAGGTAGTGAAACAGTAGTGGTTGAGCATTTAGGATGCTGCTTTCTCCTGTTGTAGAGTATCTAACATGACCAACTGCCATTTTGCCAGTATACCTGGCTAATACTTCCTCATCAAATACTTCAGAGACCAGGCCCATGTTTTTATACAACTTTATTTTCTTCCCATCAGAGACTGCAATTCCGGCACTTTCCTGCCCTCTGTGCTGAAGAGCATAAAGACCATAATAGGTTAATGCAGAAACATCAGAGTTAGGAGAGTATATGGCGAAAACTCCACATTCGTCCCTTGGCTTGTCCAGCAAATCTAGCTCATTCGACATGGTATCTCCTCCCGCCAGGCTTTAGTCATATCCTGTAAAGATAGGTCAATAACCTTACCATACCCTTGAACTGTTATTGTAAACATATCTCCTAAAACTTCTCCTATTACTGCAAAGTGTACATTATGCTTTTTGCAGATAGCTTCCAGCTGGGAAATCTTATCATTCTCCACACTGGTTATGATCCTTGACTGATCCTCTCCAAAGAGGAGTGCATCTAATCTGCCATTAAATGCAGGCAGGATTACGTTTACTCCAAGGCTGCCAGATATAGCTGATTCAGCTATTGTTACTGCCAACCCACCTTCGGAACAGTCATGGGCTGAAAGGAGTAGTTTTTGCCCAACTGCCTCCAGAACCGCCTTGTGCAAATTGCCCTCAGTCTCAACATCCAATGCTGGAGGTTTGCCGGCAGTCAACCCATGCACCTTATAAAGATATTCACTTCCTCCCAGCTCGCCCCTGGTTTCCCCAAGAAGTACAATTATTGAGCCTTGCTTTTTAAAGTCCTGGGTAATCCTATTTTCTATATTTTCCAAGAGTCCAACCATTCCTACTACAGGTGTTGGGTGTACAGCACCCTGGGGCGACTCATTGTACAAACTAACATTTCCTCCTGTCACAGGAGTATTAAAATACTCACAGGCTTCGGCCATGCCGTCAATACACCTGCTCAGCTGCCAGAATATCTCTTCCTTTTCAGGATTGCCAAAGTTTAGACAGTTAGTTATAGCCAGGGGGAGTGCTCCTGAACAGACAACATTGCGAGCAGCCTCGGCAACTGCAATTTTGCCGCCTTCATAGGGATCTAGGTAGCAGTACCTGCCATTACAGTCAGTAGATAGGGCTATGCCCTTATTTGTACCCTTAACTCTCATTACTGCAGCATCTGAACCTGGATACACTACTGTATTGTTTCCTACACCATGGTCATACTGCTCATATATCCATTCCTTGCTGGCAATGGTTGGTGAGGTTAGAAGACTCATGAAGGCTTCATTATAATCTTCAGGCTGGGCAATATGTTCCAGGTTTAAATCCAGCTTTCCAGCCCTGTCTGGAGCTATTACAGGATAATGATATACTGGGCTTTCATCTACCAGAGCTGCAACTGGTATTTCTGCTGCCATGCTTTCTCCCTCTTTTATCCTTAACACAGGTTCACTAATAACTGAACCAACGGTAACTGCATTCAAGCCCCACTTTTTGAAGATTTCCTGGACCCTTTTTTCGCTTCCCTTTTTAGGAACTAAAAGCATCCTTTCCTGGGATTCTGACAGCATTATCTCATAGGGGGTCATGTTTTCTTCTCTAACTGGTACTAAGGAAGTATCTATCTCCAACCCAGTACCTGCCCTTGAAGCCATTTCCGATGAAGAGCTTGTCAAACCTGCTGCTCCCATGTCCTGCATGCCAACCACCAGGTCTTCCTCAATGATTTCCAGACATGCCTCTAGAAGCAGCTTTTCCATGAAGGGATCTCCCACCTGAACAGAGGGACGACTTTCTTCACTGTCTTCTGTGAGCTCTGCTGATGCAAAGGTTGCGCCATGGATACCATCCCTGCCTGTTCTGGCACCAACAACCATTACTGGATTGCCAATTCCCTCAGCCAGTCCTTTCTTTAGCTTGTTTGCCTCAATAAAACCAACACACATGGCATTGACAAGGGGATTGCCTTCATAGGATTTGTCAAAGTACACTTCCCCGCCAACAGTTGGAATGCCCAGACAGTTGCCATACCAGCTAATGCCTGAAACAACCCCTGAAAACAGGTATTTTGTCCTATTATTATCCAGGCTGCCAAAACGCAGAGAGTTTAATAAGGCCACTGGCCTGGCTCCCATTGTAAAAACATCCCGTACAATTCCACCTACTCCCGTGGCAGCACCCTGAAAGGGCTCTACTGCTGAAGGGTGATTGTGACTTTCTATTTTAAATACCACAGCCTGTCCGTTCCCAATGTCTGCTACACCAGCATTTTCTCCTGGACCCTGGATAACCTGCTTGCCCTTTGTGGGAAACTTTCTTAAAACAGGTTTGGAGGTTTTATAGCTGCAGTGTTCTGACCACATGACAGCAAAGATGCCAACCTCTACAAAGTTTGGTTCCCTACCAAGTAAATCTTTTATTCGTGTATATTCATCATCTCTTAACCCCATATTTCTCCATACTGAAGGTTCCATGGTTAATTCCTCCCCTGCCACCAGCTAATTATGGATTTGAAAATTTTTAGACCATCCTCATTACCTAATATATTCTCTGCACATCTCTCAGGATGAGGCATCATGCCTAAAATATTACCTGCTTTATTGATTATTCCAGCAATATTATTTACAGAGCCATTAGGATTTGCATCATCAGTTATCTGTCCATCTGAAGTGGCATAACGGAAAACAACCTGTTTGTTCTTTTCTAGCTCCTCCAGCTCATTTGCTGAGGCAAAATAATTTCCTTCTCCATGGGCTATGGGCACCTTGATAACTTCACCTGGAGACATCTGGTTGGTAAAAGCAGTACTTGTGTTTTCTACCCTAAGGTAGACAGGTTTGCAGATAAATTTCAGGTCCCTGTTTACCCTCAGGACGCCAGGCAGTAAACCAGCTTCTGTAAGAACCTGAAAGCCATTGCAGATACCAAGAATCAGTCCCCCCCTTGCGGCATGTTCCATAACCCCATCCATTACTGGAGAAAATCTGGCAATTGCTCCTGTTCTAAGGTAATCTCCATATGAAAAGCCTCCTGGAAGAACAACACAATCCAGATCCCTGGGAAGTTTATCTTTATGCCATATGAAGCTTGCTTCCTGTTTCATGACTTCGCCAAGTACATGTTTAACATCATCGTCACAGTTTGAGCCTGGGAAAACCACAACTCCAAATTTCATTGTTAAACCTCCGTAACCTGAAAGCTGTATTCTTCAATCACAGGGTTTGCCAGAAGCTTTTTGCACATCTGTTCCACCTGGGCTTCTACCATTTCCTTAGAATCACCAGCAATTTTTACTTCAAAGACCTTGCCAACCCTAACATCTTGAACCCCTTGAAAGTCCATGGACTCCAGGGCACGTTGTATAGTACTGCCCTGGGGATCAAGAACTCCCTTTTTCAAGGCAACATAGACCTTAACATGAAACATTTATGTTAACCTCCTTAACCTTTGTAAAACCTCCTGATAGGCATCAGTTACTTCTCCCATGTCATTTCTAAATCTATCCTTGTCTAAGACCTTTTTCGTGTCTGCATCCCAAAATCTACAGGTATCTGGTGATATTTCATCTCCTAAATACAAAATTCCATCCTGAACACCAAATTCCAATTTAAAATCAACTAAAATTAAGTTAGCTGCACTGGTAATTTCTTTTAAAATCTCATTAATCTTCAAAGTCATTTCCTTCATTTCACTTAACTGCTCAGCGCTAGCTAATTTTAAAGCCAGCACATGATCGTCATTGATAAAGGGATCCCCTAATTCATCTGATTTAAGACAAAGCTCTAGAACTGGTTTTTCAAAAACCACACCAGGTTCAACTCCCAATCTTTTGCATAGGCTTCCTGCAGCAATATTTCTTACAATTACTTCTACCGGAAGGATTTTAAGGCAGTTTACCAGCATTTCTCTTTCGGAGACAAAGCCCTGAAAATGATTTCTAATACCCCTTTCCTTAAGTTTTTCAAAGAAAATAGCAGAAATCTGACAGTTACAATGACCTTTGTCTTGAATGGAACCCTTTTTTAATCCGTTAAATGCTGTAGCATCATCATGAAACTCCATAATAGCAACAGTAGGGTCATCAGTATAGTATAAAGATTTTGCCTTGCCCCTGTATATTTCTTTTCCTTTTGTTACCATTGATATACCTCCGTAACTTAAAGTCAGAATTCAGAAGTCTTAAAGCTGTTAGGCTCTTCTAAAATCCTGCTAATTATTTCATATTAGGCTAGTAAATAATTTCACTCTATTCCAACGCGCTTAAAGATATAGTCCACATTTTTCAAATGATAATCGTAATTAAATATTTCCTCTATCTCTTCTTTAGACAGCTTATGGGCAATATCCCCATCATTAGTTACAAGCTCCTTCAACGGCACTTTACTTTCCCAAGCCTGCAAGGAGTTTCTTTGTACCCATGCATAGGCTGTCTCCCTTAGTATGCCTTTTTCAACTAATGCCAACAACACCCTCTGGGAAAATACAAGTCCTAAAGTTTTGTTAAGGTTGGCCTGCATGTTATCCTTGTTTACAACCAGATTTTTAACCACATTAATAAATTTGTCCAGCATGTAGTAAACAAGGTGAGTAGAGTCTGGAATTATTAAACGTTCTACAGACGAATGGGTTATGTCCCGCTCGTGCCACAAGGCAACGTTTTCCAGGGCAGCAGAAGCATTACCCCTAACAACTCTAGCCAAGCCGGAAACCCTCTCACTAAGAATGGGATTTTTCTTGTGGGGCATTGCTGATGAACCTTTCTGGCCCTGTGCAAAGCTCTCCTCCACCTCATGGATGTCTGTTCTTTGCAGATTTCTTACCTCTAATGCAAACTTGTCAAGTGAACTGGCAGTGACAGCAAGCTGGGTCATGTAGGCAGCATGTATATCTCTTTGGATAATCTGGGTTGAAATAGGAGCAGGTTTTAAACCTAATTTTTTGCAGACATACTCCTCCACATAGGGATCAATATTGGCAAAGGTACCTACAGCACCTGATATTTTACCAACTGAAACCTCCTCTTTTACTGCCTCCAGCCTCTTAATGTTCCTTTGCACCTCGTCATACCACAGTGCCATCTTCAGACCAAAGGTAACAGGCTCTGCATGTATTCCGTGAGTTCTGCCAACCATCAAGGTATACTTATGTCTGATAGCCTGGTTCTTAATTTCTTGAGCTAGAATATTTAACTTATGTAGTATTAGCGTTAAAGCCTCTTTCATCTGAGTAGCCAAAGCAGTATCTAGAATATCAGATGAAGTCATTCCCAGGTGAATATATTTGGAAGCTTCGCCAACATTTTCAGCCACGTTGGTTAAAAAGGCCAAAACATCATGTCTGGTGGTCTCTTCTATTTCACTAACTCTTTTAAGATCAAAGTCAGCTTTTTCTTGAATATCCTTTAAAGCCCTCTCTGGGATCAGACCCAACTCTGCCATGGCTTCACAAGCATAAACCTCTATCTCCAGCATTTTTCTCAGTTTATTTTCTTCTGACCATATACTTTGCATTTCAGGCAAACTATACCTTTCTATCAAGCTTAACACCCTTTCCAACTTGGTTTTGTCATGTAACCTGAACCTGGAATTGTGGTGCCTTATGCCTTAGTAGTTATCAATACCCACCCTGGACAGGTTAACATCTTTTTCCTCTACCTCATTAGCCATTTTAACCCTATATTCCTTTAATTCTTGTGGTAAATTTTCAGCTTCTTTCCTTACATTTATTACTACTTGTTCATATTCTTCATATCTTACTCATATTTTTTACCTTATTCATTTAAATAAACGTAAAAGAAACCCATCTGACAGGACAAAACCTGAAAGTTTTTGTCTCAAGGTAAATAATAAAGCCCAGTCCAGGGAAGTTTCTGCGTTAAACCTCCCCGTCTGGGCTTTTCTCCCTACGGTGTAGCACGTTTATGTGCCTGTACCACTTGGACCTGACCAATATACCTTGCGGAACCCTAGGTACACTTTCTTGCAGCTAAGGATATATTACTACGTATATAGTAGCAAATAGTAAATAAGCTGTCAATATTAATTCCGAACGTTTTTATCAAATTAATATTTAATGTTCGCTTTTTAAATTGTCATTATTGTCATCTTTTTTATTTTTCTAATAATGTGCCTAACCCAATAGCTGCCTTTGAATCCTGGCACTGCTTAATAGTTTAATGATGCTTAGTTGTATTAGGACTTGTTTACTTGAACTGATGCATCCTTGGGCAGGGCAAGGTTTGCTTCAATTTCAACGGCTTTAAGTATTCCACAGGGTACTATACAAGCCGGATGGGGCAAATGCTTGCTTGCCAATTCATACGTCTTAGTTGATGTTGCTCTTTTAAAGACCTCATTAAATGGGTCAACCTCTGTCAGTTCTTCTGCTAGTTTCTTAACATTTGGACAATCTGTTTCTATGGACAGTTTAATTTTGCCCCCTTCATCAGTAGAGGTTACTTTTGTGGTAAAGCCACAAATGCCCCCATTAATTTGGCTGATTGCCATGGTCATACTCCTCCTTCAAATTAATCAAGCTATTAGCATGATTATATCACTTATTTAATCATAAAAATGTTAAGATTTTTAGAATGCTTTATTAACTATAGCTTTTGCTAAAATGTTTGCCGGGTCATAGAATTTTAAAGAGTATTGTTCCTCATTAATCACAAGGGGTAATTCAGTACAGCCAAGGATTATTGATTCAGCACCTACACTTGCTACATGGGAGATTACTTTTTTTATACATGATTCGGCTTTAGAAAAATTTGCTGACTTAACTGCAAATATGGTTTCCATAACCATCTGCTGGTAATCTTCCTGAGGCAGGATTAACTCTATCCCAGCAGCATTTAGTTCTCTAGTGTACAGATTTGCGTTAAGAAGCGCACTAGTGGCTATTAAAGCTGCCTTTTTCACTTGATCCCTTTCTAGTACATTTACTGTTTCCTCAATCATATTTAAGACATCTATTCTAACTGCATCCTTAACATAGTCAATAAAATAATGAGCTGTATTACAGGGTATTGCTAAAAAATCAGCTCCGATTTTTTCTAATCCTCTAGCCATTTGAGCCATAACTGGACCCGGGTTAGGTCCACCCTCCATTATAGCCTTGACCCTACAGGGAATCTGTGGATTACTATCTACAAGCATCCTTATATGGTCTTGATCAACCCTGGCGGGAGTAATTCTGATTACCTTTGTCATTAAATCCACCGTTGCCTCCGGCCCCATACCACCAATTATTCCTACAGCTTTAGGTGTCATGTTTCTCCTCCAATTCTACAAATGGGGTTCACTGTATAAGTGGTTTATTCGAATAGATGGGTATAAGCATATAAAGCAGGCGATCCACCTGTATGAACAAATAGCACATTATCCTCTTTATTAAAATAACCTTGACGAATCAATCCAATTAGTCCTGCCATAGCTTTTCCTGTATAAACAGGATCTAGAAGGATCCCTTCTAACCTGGCCAATATATTTATTGCTTCTACCATCTCAGGGGTAGGAAGCGAATAGCCAGGACCTACATATTCATCAAAGCATTTTACCGCTTCCCGAGGTATTGTTGATTTAATGCCAACACGTGCAGCTGTTTTCTCTGCCAGTTTATATACATTATCCTCCTGCATATCCTTATTCTGCCTTACATTGATACCTACAATGGGAATATTGGCATTTGTTCCATAAAAGCCGGCAACTAAGCCCGCATGAGTCCCAGCACTTCCACTTGCAGTTACAAGATGATTAATATTTAATCCCATTTCAAAGGTTTGTTCCAGGATTTCTTGAGCACATGCCACATAGCCTGTTGCACCAATTTCATTTGATCCACCACCAGGAATGATATATCCTTTTCGTCCTTCAGCGGCAAGCTCATCAACAAACCCCTGCATCTCTGCTAGTAAATCTGTCCCTCCTGGAACCGCCCTGGTTTTCTCCACACCCAGTAGATTATACAGAAAATTGTTCCCACTGGCCTTGGGATTATAGCTTCCTGGAACCCTTTCTTCTAGAACCAGTCTACATTTCAACCCTTCTTTAATTGCAGCAGCTAATGTTAGTCGACAGTGATTAGATTGAACTGCACCACATGTAACAAGTGTATCTGCGCCCCTTTCTAAGGCATCTGCAACCAGGAATTCTAACTTTCTAGTTTTATTCCCCCCTGAGGTTAAACCTAACAAATCATCTCTTTTAATGTAAATATTAGGTCCTCCAAGGGCTTTTGATAGATGGTGCAGTTTTTCAATAGGTGTCTTTCCCTCTGTATAACGTCTGCGTGGAAAATTTGCTAAATTCATATATACCTTCTCCTTTACTCTTTTGGGTTTTAAAATGCTTATTCTACAAAACCTAGAACGTTTCCTGCAGTAAATTGCTATTTTTTTTTAAGTCTTGCAATAATTTTTTAATAGATAGTGCCCTATTTAATTACAACCAAGGATAAAAAACACCTGACTTCACTTCTTAAAGTTGTGAAATCAGGTGTTTTCATGTTGGTTAATTTATTCCCACTCAATGGTTCCAGGTGGTTTGGAGGTTATATCGTATACTACTCTATTTACATGGTTTACTTCATTAACGATTCTGTTGGAGATTTTCTCCATTAAGTCATAGGGAAGCCTTGCCCAGTCAGCAGTCATGGCATCGTCACTTGTTACTGCCCGGAGAATAATTGGGTAGGCATATGTTCTGCTGTCCCCCATAACTCCAACACTTTTTATAGAGGGCAGAACAGCAAAGGACTGCCAGATTTCCCTTTCTAGACCCGCTTTACGTATTTCATCTCTAACTATATAGTCAGCATCTCGCAATATGTCTAGTTTTTCAGCAGTAATATCACCAAGGATTCTAATGGCCAAACCTGGTCCCGGGAAGGGCTGTCTCCAAACAATCTCCCTTGGCAGGCCTAATTCCTCGCCTACCTTTCTTACTTCGTCCTTAAATAAGAAGTATAAAGGTTCAATTAGTTCAAAATGCATATCTTCAGGAAGTCCACCTACATTGTGATGACTTTTTATAGTTTCAGCAGTATCTGTCCCACTTTCAATTACATCAGGGTAAATAGTTCCCTGCACCAGGAAACTGAAATCCCCAAGCTTTGCTGCCTCCTCTTCAAAAACCCTGATGAATTCTTCACCAACAATCTTCCTTTTAGACTCCGGATCTGTGATGCCCTGCAGCCTATTGAGGAACCTGTCAACTGCATCTGCCACAATTAGGTTCAAGCCAAAGCTTTTCTTAAATGTCTCCTCTACCTGCTCAGGCTCGCCCTTTCTTAATAGCCCATGGTTTACAAAAACACAGGTAAGCTGGTCACCAACTGCCTTGTGGACTATAAGTGCGGCTACTGCCGAATCTACACCACCACTTAAGGCACAGAGGACCTTCTTGTCACCCACGCGCTCTTTTATTTTTGCTACTTCAGTTTCTATGTATGATTTCATGGTCCATTGCTTTCTACAGCCGCAAATTTTGAACAGAAAGTTCTCCAGAATGGTATTGCCTTTAGGCGTATGCTTTACCTCTGGATGGAATTGGACACCACATAGCTGTTTATCCAAGTGAATCATGGCTGCTACAGGTGCATGATCTGTTCCTGCTATTACTTCAAAACCATCAGGAGGTTTACTTATATAGTCTCCATGACTCATCCAAATCTGTTCCTGGTCATTCACTCCATCTAACAAATCAGATTTTTGAAGCATATTCAGCAGGGCTTTTCCATACTCCCTGCTTTTGCCAGGCTCAACCTTCCCCCCTAATTGATGTGCCATCATCTGCATCCCATAGCATATTCCCATAATGGGGATATTGGCTTCATAATACTTCTTATCTATAGCAGGAGCGCTGTTCTGATATACACTAGCTGGACCGCCGCTGAATATTATTCCCTTGGGATTTCTTTTAACAATCTCTTCAAAGCTGGTAGTGTAAGGAAACATTTCACAAAAAACACCTAGCTCCCTTATTCTGCGGGCAATTAATTGACTGTATTGACCACCAAAGTCCAGTACAATTACTTCATCTACTTTATCAATCATTTTTGTCCTCCTTATTTTTCATACACTTCTGAGCTAAGAACGGCTACATAGGGTAGATGCCGATAATCCTCAGCATAATCTAACCCATATCCTATCACAAAAGCATCAGGAATCTCAATACCACTATAATCAATTTTTACATCCACTTTCCTGCGTTCTGGTTTATCTAAAAATGCGCAGGTTTTGATACTAGCCGGTCCCCTGGCATTTAATATGCTAATCAGGTATCTCAGCGTTAAACCTGTATCTACTATATCTTCAACTATCAAAAGATGTCTGCCTTCAACACTTGAATCCAGGTCTTTTAGTATTTGTACAGCACCTGAACTCTCAGTTGATTCCCCATAGCTGGAAACAGCCATAAAGTCTAGTTTTAAGGGCACCTTAATCTCCCGAATCAAGTCTGCGCAAAACATAACAGCCCCCTTTAATATACAGATAACCATTATTTCCTTTCCTTCATAGTCACTGGTTATCCTTTGACCTAATTGAGCAACCAGTTTTTTAATATTAGTTTCACTTACCAGGACCTCTTTAACATCCTTTTCCATAATACAGCTCTCCCTTTTCCTGTAACTTTATATCTACCCTTATTCAAGCCCTATTGTTTCTAGTATTTCATTATCAATAGTTTCTTTTTGCCAGATGAAAAATATTCTGTTTTTCTAAGATAAAATCCACAAAGCTTATATTTCTAGGAAAGAAAAAAAAATCCTTCCCCATAAACAGTATTTTCGGGGAAGAACTTGCTTTTAGCATTATTGTGTCGAAGGTGCTTCAATATTAATTTTTTTATTAAAATCATAAAGGACTAACTGCATATGCAGTCCATTATGAGAAGCATCCTTATGGTCTGCAAATACTTCTGCTTTAAATACCCTTTTGGATCTTTTTTCTATCCATACCTTGTATTTAAAATCCTGCCAGTAGGTTGTCAGCATTTGATTTGTAACAACTGGGCTGTATTCCATGACATAAGCATCAACCCTATCTTTTTCAATGCCAAGGTAGTTAATATTGTTTAACGCCTGGTATTCTAAACTTGCTATTGGGTTTACTTCAACCATAAAAAGATCTTGTTGGAATATGTCACCACCATGATTAACCATCCAACGCCCCGAGACAGCATCCTTCATATAAACTTTGTTATCAACATATATTACATCCACTTCCTGGCCGGCTATCTCTCCCTGGAGATGGAATTGGTCATTTTGCCTTTCTCCCTTAACCCTGCTCAACAGCCTATCTTCACCATTAACCTTTAGTTTTAATCCAACATGATAACGATAGCTATTGACTGAAGTTGTTCTTTCTATAGCATGTGGCAGCAACTCCTCCGGTATCACCCTATTAACCCACTCATAGTAGACTTTTCCAGCCATGGACAAAATAGAAACCAATAATATGATTATTACAGCCTTCCAGTTGAATTTAAGTTTTAGTGCCAACCTCCCACTTCCTTCCCCATCTTTCTCCTTAAGACCTCACTTCAATTTTACTAACTGGGGAGGGGGATTATGACAATAATTTGCTGTAGTATATATTTAATAAAACTACCTTTTGCTTACCGTTTGGTAAACCAATTTTACCTTTTCCAAAGGAAGATTGTCATCTATAATACCAGCAGAGGTGCCAAATATGTATGGTTCACAATCCTGGCCCAGTGCAATCATTCCTCTTACCTTATCAATTAACTCCTCCTCTTCATATTCATAAAAATTGTTTAAATCAAAACCACCCAGGAGGCAGATATTATCTCCAACAGCTTTTCTAACACTTTTTAGATCCATGTTTGAGTTTTCCTCAATAGAGTGAATTCCAGCAATACCAGTTTTTGCTATGTCAGGCAAAATATCAGTCAGGTTACCATCACTATGAAAAACTACTGGTTTGTTTGTGCTCGCTGCAATCTCCTGTATTCTAGGCAAAAATACACTTCGAATAATTTTAGGAGATACTATCAAGCCTTTAGAATAAGCAATATCCTCCCCTAAAATTACCCCATCAGCACCATTTGACACTGCAATATTTATTATGGTGATTATTTCCCTGGTTATAGCCTCTACCCCTTTTTCCATTAGATCTGGCTTCATCATGGTGTCCATAAGAAATTGGTTATAATCTAAGAGGCTGCTTAACGTTTGAAAAGGGCCATCAATTAGAGCAAATACAAAAAAGTCAGTCTCTTTTTTCCACCTGGAAAGATTATCAAATTTTACATGTTGGACCTTTAAACAGTTACATAAATTCTCAATACCATCATAGATAGGTCCTTCATAACCCCTTTGCCCAAAATCCAACCTGCCCCAGTGATCCCTGCCATCATGACTTTTATCAACACCTTCAGCAATATAATTAAAACCTAAAAGCTCTGCTGAAATTCTTTTAGCCAGCCACCTATCCTCATGCCCAGTTAATTCTTTAGCTATGCCCTTTTCAATAAAGAACTCTCCTTTAGCCCTGTATTCCGTCTTTTCCCCTGCCAGCTTCTTGGTTATTAACTCAACAGATTTCATCTGAAACCCCCTTATATATCATTGAGGTTAGCTCCATTTATAATTTCCGGAGATATTTTGTATTTATGAATTTTTCTATATATGGTAGCCCTGCCAATTCCCAAAGCCTTTGCGGCTTTAATCTTCCCTTCCTCATGCCAGCCGAAGTGATTTAGTGCTTTTATAATAGTCTCTTTTTCTATTTCATCCAGGCTTTTTACAACAGTATCACCGCTTAAGTCATAGTCAATAACGCCCTTTGTATTAACCTCCTCTCGTATTCGTGGAGGAAGACTTTCTATTTTGATTATAGGTCCTTCTTCAATATTAATTGCATATTCAACAGCATTCACCAGTTCTCTTACATTCCCTGGCCAGCTATAATTCAGGCATATATTCAAAGCTGCTTTATCAAAATCAATTATTTTTTTACCCAGTAATTTGCCGTACCGTATGCGATGATAATCCAAAAGCTGGGGAATATCCTCCTTCCTTTCCCGTAAGGGTGGTATTTCTAAGGGAATTACACTTAATCTATAATACAAGTCGTCTCTAAAAAGGCCCTTGTTTACAAGATCCTGTAAATCGCTATTTGTTGCAGCAATCACCCTTATATCAACAGATATTAGCTTATTGCCGCCAACCCGTTCTATTTGCCTCTCTTGTAAAACCCTAAGGAGTTTGGCCTGCAAATAAAGTGACATGTTGCCTATTTCATCAAGAAAAACTGTACCACTGTTAGCCAGCTCAAATTTGCCTATCTTTCCCCCTCTTTTCGCCCCTGTGAAGGCTCCCTCTTCATATCCAAACAGTTCACTTTCAAGGAGGGCTTCCGGAATAGCTCCGCAGTTAATGGAAACAAAAGGTTTATTGCTCTGAGAGCTTGCCTCATGTATAGCTCGTGCAAATAGTTCCTTGCCAGTGCCGCTTTCCCCAAGAATCAATACAGTGGAATTGCTGCTTGCTATTTTTTTTGCTTTTTTAACAACCTCCTGCAAAGATGCACTAGAGCCAATAATATCATCAAAAGACAGGTGCTGCTGTTTATTAAAAATTTCATAGACATTTTTTTGAGTTTCACCATAGTCTCTATAGGAGGCTACAGCCCCTACAATTTCCTTGCTTTCAGATAAGATAGGCCTGGCTGTACTGAGAAGGTGAAGCTTTTGCCTGTTAAAATCTGTAAAGACTTCTTTATAAGTAAAGCTTTCAGCACCTTCAAGCAGGCTTAATAGAGGAAGATTAGGTGCCAGTTCTTTAAGATTTTTGCCTACTACTTCATTTTTCTTGGCACCAAAGATCTGCTCAGAGGATTTATTGAAATGGGTAATTATTCCAATTTCATCAATGGCAATGACTCCCTCATGTACAGAGTCTAATATAGCTTCCAACCTATTTGTCATGACAGCCTTATCAGCTTCCATTTGCTTTTCAATAACCTTTGAGCTTATAAAATCGGCCATTTTACTAACAAACTCAACCAGAGAGTCTCTTTGACGCCGTAAATTTTCCTCCTGTTTATCATTAAAGGCAATAAGACTAATGTTACCAATTACCTCTTCTTTAACCTTTATAGGATACACAATATAAGCTTTATAAAAACACTTACCAGCCAATGAACACTCCTTGCAGATTGCATGATGCCCGGGAGAGCTGATATATATATAATGACCAGTCTCTAAAACATGCTTGTTGACAAGACCCCTTAACATCCTGGAACCTATATTTTCTTTAACTCGTCCTGTACCTGCAACCCTTACTAATTCCTGATTTACTATTTCTACCTCCACATTTAAAACAGTGGCAATTGCTTCAGCTACCTTTTGACCCTTTTCCTTAACCTGAAATAATCTATTCATATCACGTAACCCCCCATGGGTCAAACTATCTATACAAAGAATAGATTCGCCATATTGGCCAATAAGTCCTTCTACTAATAACTTAAAAGCTGATAATAGGAAATAATGAAATAACGACAGCCAAAATGTAAAAGGTAATTGACTCCAGAAAGTTATTCCAGTATAATTGTATGCAGTAATACGTGTGTGCGATTATTGGAGGGGGTAAATAATATGGTAAGCTTAACGTACAGAAACAATCCTTTTGAGGATCCATTTTTTCATGAACTATCCATTCTTGCAGAGAAAAATAATTATATTGATCCAGAGCTTCATACACAATACAACACTAAACGGGGATTACGAAACAGTGACGGTACAGGAGTCTTGATTGGACTTACAGAAATTGGCGAAGTACACGGTTATATAAAGGAAAATGATAAAAAAATACCGCAGGAAGGCAAGCTGCTGTACAGGGGAATAGATGTTAAAGAAATTGTAGAAGGCATCCAAAAAGAGGGAAGATTCGGCTTCGAAGAGGTATGCTACTTACTGCTCTTTGGCAGCCTGCCAAATGAAGATCAGTTGTCCACATTTAAAGAAATGTTATGCACACTCAGGCATTTACCTAATGGTTTTCGTGAAACCATGATTTTAAAGGCTCCAAGTAAAAACGTTATGAATAAATTAGCCAGGACTGTACTTACAAGCTATTCCTATGATGACAATCCAGATGATACTAGTGTTAAAAATGTACTTAGGCAGTCAATAGAATTGATTGCACGTTTTCCTTTAATGATTGCCTATGGGTATCAAGCAAAAATTCACTACTACGATAATCAGAGTCTGGTTATTCATCTGCCCAAGGATGAATTAAGCACCTCAGAGTGTTTCCTGCATATGATAAGACCGAACCACGATTATTCAGAGCTTGAAGCTCAAACCCTGGATTTGAGCCTGATTCTACATGCAGAACATGGCGGTGGAAACAACTCTGCATTTACTACCCATGTAGTGTCTTCCGCCGATACTGACACTTACTCGGCTATTTCTGCAGCTATTGGTTCTTTAAAAGGCAACAAACACGGTGGAGCTAATATTAAGGTTGTTGAAATGATTGATGACTTAAAAGCCAATGTAAAAGATTGGACAGACGAAAAGCAAGTGGAAGAGTACTTAACAAAGGTAAATATGAAGGAAGCCTATGATAGGACTGGATTGATCTATGGCATGGGGCATGCAGTATATACCTTGTCAGATCCAAGGACAGTACTGCTGAAAGAAAAGGCGGAGAAATTGGCTAAAGAAAAGAATATGTCCGATGAATTTCACCTTTATAGTCTAGTGGAAAAGCTTACTCCAGTGGTTCTTTCAAAAAAATATGACCAGGAGGTTATCATACCTGCTAATGTGGACCTTTACTCAGGCTTTGTTTACCAAATGCTTAATATTCCTAGGGATCTTTATACACCTATATTTGCAATGGCCAGAATTCCCGGATGGTGTGCACATAGGGTAGAAGAAATAGTAAGTGGCGGCAAAATAATAAGACCTGCATATAAAAGCGTTCAAACAAGCTCTGAATATATACCATTATATTCTAGATCTTAAAATAATATTTAAAAGTAATGTGCTATATAGTTTAAGCTTTTAAGACCAATGCAAAAGGGGCGTATGAAATCCTGGTTTCTCGCCCCTTTCTTTTTTTAATAACTCTATATTTACTCAGTATTATTAAATGCCCAGCAATTAGAATTAAATAGCTATTATAGACTAGTTTTTATGATTGCCATTTGACAGTTCATTAAAGTTACAGCTTGTTGCAGTTAACCAGCCTCGTAATTTCATGGCATCCCGTATGCGCATTACTGCTAGAATTATGGATGCCTCAGTCAGGTTAACTTTTTCTGCAGCTTTAATGTCTAGGATATTAGCAAAGGTGTCAGTAATTGTGTGTTTAATAAAGCTTAAAACATTGTCTTTATTTTTTTGCTGAGCGCTCAAGGAGCCTGAATACTCCATATTAGAAGCTATAACACCACCTGAATTGGCAACTATATCCGGGAAAACTAATATATTTTCACCTTCTAAGATTTCCATGCCTTCAGGTGTTATGGGCATGTTAGCCCCTGATACTATTGCCTTTGCCTGTACCATTTTTGAGGTTCTTCCATTTAAAACATGACCAGCAGCACATGGCAAAAGCACATCTATATCTAGACTAAAGAGCTGATCATTGTCCAGGGTATTATCTGAAAAGCCTGCAATTGTGCCATGTTTTTGTGCATAGTCCATTAATTCTAATATATCAATACCATCCTTGTCATACACACCACCATTACTATCAGTAACTCCAACAACTTTAACGCCCTGCTCGGCCAGATAATAAGCAGTATAGGATCCAACATTTCCAAAGCCTTGAATTGCCACCTTAGCTTTTGTGGGTTCTATTCCCAGGTGCTGCAATGACTCAATGGCAGCAACTGATACTCCGTAACCAGTACTTTCTTTTCTTCCAGGAAGCCAGCCGTGGACACCCTCAGGCTTACCAGTCACTGAAGCCGGGTCACCTGTAGCGTTATATATTTCTGTCATCTGTTCTGCACTTGCACCCATATCAGGTGCGGGAATATACGTGTGGCTTGTCAGCATTGTTCTAAACTTATTCCCATATTCTTTAAAAATAGCTCTTTTTACAACTCTCTCAAAATCAAAGCTTCTGGTGCGAATATCAAACAAATTGTAAAGTTCTTGCATATCAACCCTTAGCCCGGATTTTCCACCACCAAATTCAATGCCTGTTACAGCTGTTTTTAATGTCATAAGCCTGGCCAGCTCTGTTGTCTCCCAAACATCAACATCACCGGCTAACCTAATACCGCCTTTATATGGACCACGTGCATTGTTATGAAGAACAACACACCCCCATACATTAAAAATTTTTCCAAACACTTCAACAGGTAAACGGAATATATAAATATTTTGCGGTTTTATTAACTCTACAATGGTATTTTTATTAAGGCCTAAACGTTTACCAGCCATTTCAATCAGTGCACTAGATACATTACTTGGCTCTGGACTACCAATTATCTGCTCCATACCTGTTTTTTGAAAGGCATTCATCAGCTTAATCCTCCTAATAAAAACTCGTGGTCACGGGGCAGAAAGCCCCGAAACTACGGTATTATATCGTCGACTACATGTAGTCAACGTACTTTTTTATTCATATAGCAACCCTCGAAGATGTTCCAGTTCTATGCGAAGCTTCCGATTTTCTTCTTCCAGTTTTGCTATGCGCTTATCTTTTGTTTCAATAATCACGTCCTTTGAACGCGATGTTTTGTCATATTTAGCACGTTTGTTCATTTCGTTATTCACATCACATGCCCGTTGTTCTTCAATTCTTTTTCGTATATCCACATCTTCATATAAAAAGCTTTTTGAAATACCACTATACCTATAGACACTATTAAAATTCACTTTCTTCCCAGATACAACCAACTGGTTGATTGCAACCAGTGCCTTTGCTTTTGCTTCTTGTGTTCTTTTTCTATCGCTTTCGAGTAATCCTTTCATTTTATCAGCCATCACACTCCTCCCGATGAATGCCATTTTTATGGATCAGCCCTTCCTTCTGGATTCGTGAGAGCATCTTTTCAAGGATTTCAAGATAATTCCGGTTCTTTTCTTCCCATTCGCTTCTCCCAAGTGTTTTGCTGATTTTTAGATGCTCTTTCACTTTTTCAATCTCTTTCTCATACTCTGCAATATTGTCACGGCTAGTACAGAAGTTAGCACAGTCAAGGCATTGGTTTATCTGTTGGCGGCATGGCAGTTTTGCTGGTTTAAAGCACAATCCGAATGGGACTCTCACAGCATCCAGATTCTTGCGGATAAATTCATATCGGATTTCTTCTTTTAGCTTTTCCTTATGCCCATTAGGCGGCGTACTTTCAAGATGCAGAAGGTTTAGTTTCTCTGTCTCTTTCCATTTCCTATACAGCATGTTTTCAGTGACCTTCGAATAGTGCAACGTCATTTGAAGGCTGCAATGTCCTAGAATCTGCTGAATGATTCCTATGGGCATTCCCTGCTCTGTATATTCTAATGCCCTCGTATGTCTTAGGGCATGAGCCTTGAAATGGTATGGCTTTTCATCCCCGTCAAGGATTCCTTTCTTGTCTATCAATTGCTGTACGGCTGCTGAGAATGCTGGTTTGCTTAATGGAAGCCCTTTACAGCGCCCTTCATAGGTATTGAACAGGTATTTATCTGGATTATTGTCATCTGTGCTGCGCTTCACTGCATCATCCACAATCTTTTTTACCATATCTGCTACTTCTTTACGGATTGGAATCTTTAAAAGTGGTATCCCTGTCTTTGTGATCTCTGCACACAGATAAGGAATGTATTCTTTGTCATGGCTATTCCACAGATGCTCTAGACAACTGTCATATCTGAGGTTCAGAACATCTGTCCCACGCCATCCTGTCTCCCGGAGCAGGACATATACTGGCATCATTTCTACAGGTTCTATCTCGCCAATGCAGACATCTAGTTGCCATCTGATTGGTTCTGGCACATATTTTACTTTTCCCATGGTATCTGCTGACCGCTCACGCTTTGGTATATCATCTTCAAATATCAGTCGGTTTACATCCTTCTTCGGTGCTTGTGGGTACTCAGCAAGCTGTATATAGTCAATAAACTGCCGGATAAACGAGACTGCCTTGCTGCGAAATGTAGCGTTTTTACCTTCATAGTCACCGGCAACCCAGCCTAAGTATTTTTCAATGTCCTGCCTTGCAAGTCTCTCAAGGAAGCCATCTGTATATCTATGGGCATAAAAAGTCCTAAAAAAGTATCGGATATACATCATCATTTCTGTGCAATAGGACCAGCTTCGTTTGATGACAAGGCGGCTCATAAAGCGCTTTGTCATTTCACGGTAATAGGTTGGTATATTCTCGAAGCTTATGCTGACCTTCTCGCGTTTTCCTGCCGCTGATACTTTTGTGCCTGGAATACGGGCGGCACGCCAGACATCCTTTTCTAGCTCATCACGGTCACCATAGTAATCCGTGATGAACTTGGCAGCTCCATGCTTTAATTGCAGATATCTGTAGCTTTCTGTGTCATTCAGTCCTGCATTTTCTAATTCCCTGTCATAAGTGTTCAGCCCATTAAAGCTTGTTACATTCCTTATTGATGACAGCAGTTTTCCTATGTTTGCTATCGCCTGCCGGTAGTTCTTATAGACACTGATAGCTTCGATAATCCCATCCTTCATAGAGTAGAGTAGGAAGTATTTCATTTCTACTTTTAATCGCTCATTTTTGTATGAACTGAAGTCACAAAGAAGCCAGTGACCTGACTTTATCACGGGTATTAAAGCCTCCTTGAAACTTTCGGCATCCATGTACCATCTATCATTATCTTTCCAGTAATCTCCTTCTGATGACAGATATTGAATCATCCGATAGTATCTTTCATCAAATAACTCATATTGGGTACGAGTTGCTGTTTTCATTACTGACCAGCCTCCCTTCCCATGGAGGGGATTTTGAGGCTCTCTGTTACTTTCCTAAACGCTTCTGCCACTTCCTCTTCTGAAGGATGGACATAGGTATCTAATGTTGTGTAAATGTTTTTATGTCCTGCACGGTGCTTGAGCATTTCCGGTTCCCATCCCGCCGAATAAAGCAGGCTAAGCGATGTGTGGCGAAACATATGAGGCGTCACTCTGATGCTGGTCTTTTTGCGCAGACTTCGAAAGAGATTATCCACATCTGTGTAATCCATTGCGCTTCCTTTCATGGCTCCCTTAAGTTTGAGGAATACATGATTGGTATGGATTTCAGCGGTATGGTGCTCACAGATATACTCTGTGAATAAATCCATCAATTCCTGTGTACAATCTAGCCTTCGTGGGCTTGATACTGTCTTGATCTCTGCCTGGTTCTCCAGTTCTCCCCTATCATGCAGAGTAATGGTCAGTCCTGCCATATCGAAATCTTCAAGCCATAGGGAAAGGGCTTCACCAATCCGCATTCCTGTCTCAAACAGTAGATACAGCAGGAGGTAGTCTCTTAAGTTTGTGCAGGAATTGAGAAGTACTGTGGCATTTTCCTTGCTAATGGTTCGGAGCTGCATCCTTGGTACCGGCAGCTTTAGGATATGGCTTTTTATCCTCCTGTTCTCCGCTATTCCATGTAGGAAACTCCTGTAATTTCTGCCTGGATCCCTAACAAACTTCGCTAGTTTTTCTGATAGCTGGTTTTCCATGCCTTCATGTCGGAGAAGATAGTCGTAAAACATAACAATCGTGTCTACCATTGCATTGATTGTCTGTGGCTGATGCTCTGGCTCAAATCGAATAGGGACTACTTTCTTTAGGATATCGGGGTTTTTAAGCCATGCCAGAAATCCCGCAAGGTCATCAATATTTACCTGCTCATAATCCTTTCCGGCTTCTCCAAGATAAGTGAAAAAGTGTTTCAAGTGGATGCAGTGCATCCTGAGCGTGTTTCTTGCATATCCAGTATTGTCTTTGAACTTCAGATATTTCAGCACTGGCGACACCGGTGCTCCTGTGTCATAAGCCAGATAGTATCTGATCCTTCCATCCACTGTCTTTAGTTTTACTATTTTCATTGTTCATGCTCCTTTCTTTAGTTGCATGAACAACAATAGCATTTTTTCTTAACGTCGGCTACGTTAACTACCTTGACTATACATCACGAGTTTTGAGTGTAGTCCACGTTAAATATACCTACGTTGACTACGTTAACTACTATGATTTATGACCACGAGTTATC
>NZ_JHVU01000027.1 GCF_000620305.1 Desulfitibacter alkalitolerans DSM 16504
AGCACCATAGCTGACATAGCAGTGGCCACAAATGCAGGACAGATTAAAACAGGAGCCCCCTCAAGGACAGACAGGGTTGCCAAGTACAACCAGCTCCTTAGAATTGAAGGTGAGCTGGATTATCTGGCACAGTATAAAGGTATGAAGGTTTTTTATAATCTTAAAAAATAACACCCAACTCCAGTAAAATAACACATCAAGACTCGTCCAGGCAGCATTGTAAAAGGAGGGATTAAGAAAATGATTCATACAAAAATTGTCTGCACCTTAGGCCCTGCCAGTGAAAAGGTGGAGATATTAACACAAATGATAGAAGCAGGCATGACAGTAGCCAGACTAAACTTCTCCCATGGATCCCATGAGGAGCATGCTAATAGAATAAGGCTTGTAAGACAAGCTGCCAAAGAGGCTGGAAAAGACGTGGCAATCATGTTAGATACCAAGGGACCTGAGATTAGGACAGGCCTAATGGAGGCAGATAAAATACTCTTAAAAACAAATGAACATATTATGTTAACCACAGAAGACATCCTGGGAACACCTGAAAGAATATCCATTACCTATAAAGAACTCTACAGAGACGTTAAACCCACAAACAAAATACTTTTAGATGACGGGCTAATTGAGCTGGAAGTAGAAAAGGTTGAAGGAACTGAGATATACTGCAAAGTGCTAAATGGCGGTGAGCTTTCAAATCGTAAAGGTGTAAATGTTCCAGGAGTCCAGGTTAACCTGCCGGCTATCACAGAAAAGGATAAAGCAGACATACATTTTGGAATAGAGCAGGAAGTAGACTTTATAGCAGCCTCCTTTATCAGAACAGCCTCTGATGTATTAGAAATAAGGAAGATACTAGAAGACAATGGTGCAGATATACACATCATCTCAAAAATAGAAAACCAAGAAGGCGTAGACAACATAGAAGAGATTCTTGCAGTAACAGATGGAATAATGGTAGCTAGAGGGGATCTTGGAGTGGAAATACCCTCTGAAGAAGTACCCCTTGTCCAGAAAATGCTTATAGAAAAATGCAACCGGCTTGGAAAACCAGTTATAACAGCTACCCAAATGCTAGATTCCATGATTAGAAACCCAAGGCCAACCAGAGCCGAAGCAAACGATGTGGCAAATGCCATATTTGATGGAACAGACGCAATCATGCTGTCAGGAGAAACAGCTGCAGGTAAATATCCACTGCAGTCAGTACAAACAATGGCCAAGATAGCTAAAAGAACAGAAACAGCCCTAAAGTATGAAGAACTTCTTGGTAAAAAACAGCTGCTGCCTCAAAAGACTGTAGCAGACGCAATCAGCTTTTCCTCATGCAATATAGCTCTAGAACTAGATGCTTCAGCTATCATAACACCAACTACCTCTGGTTCAACTGCAAGGATGATATCTAAGTACAGGCCAAAATCCAAAATTATCGCAGCAACACCAGATCAAAGAGTTGCAAGGAAAATGTCCTTAGTTTGGGGTGTACAGCCCGTTATCACAAATGAAACTAAAGGTACAGATGAAATGATAGCACAAGCAGTGCAAAGATCCTTGGAGGAAGAAAAAATATATCTAGGAGATTTGGTTATCATAACCACCGGTGTGCCTGTTGGAGTGCCTGGAACAACTAACCTGTTAAAAGTACACATAGTTGGAGAGGCTGCAGCCAGGGGAATGGGTATTGGCAGTCAAGTAGTTACAGGAAAACTGAAAATAGCAAAAGATGCGGATGAAGCATTGGATAAGGTTACTAAAGGAGCCATACTGGTGGCCTATGGTACTGATAAGGATTATATAAAAGCCATGGAAAAGGCTGCAGCAATCATTACTGAAGAAGGCGGCCTTACCTCACATGCAGCAGTGGTTGGAATAAGCTTAGGCATTCCAGTAATAGTGGGAGTATCTGATGCCATGAAGATACTAGAGGATGATTTAACTGTAACAATAGATACTCCAAGAGGAGTTATTTACAAAGGGGTAACTAAGGCCCTTTAACTTACCATTCAATAATAAAATACAGTAACCAAAATGCCCGGGTTAAATCCCGGGTATTTTAGTGTCTAATTAAATTTTCAAAAAAATTTAATTAGAAAGAAGGAAAATCAAAATTTCTACAGAATATACATAGTTAATTAAATTAATTAATTAAGTTGCGAGAAAACAGACTGGATACTAGGCAATACAAGGAGAGGTGGTGACGAAAAGTGAATAAAAACGCCGATATAATTAAACATGTTAAACAAGTCAAAAATGTTAAGCAGGTTAAAAAATTAAATAGAATGAATGTGCTGGGATTAATAAAAGAATATGGAGTTGTTTCGCGTAAAGACCTGGCTGATATTACAGGTTTAACACCTCCTGCAATAACCAACATTATAAAAGAGTTTTTAGAGTTGGGCCTGGTTACTGAAGAAGGAGTGGAAGAATCAAAGGGCGGCAGAAGACCTATAAGGTTAAAATTCAATCACGAGGCAGGCTATGTAATAGGCATGGAAATAATGATGAGTGAGGTCAAGGTAGCAGTTACTGATCTGAAAAATGACCCAACATATTTTGAAACCTTCTCAGTAGACATGGTTGATCCTAGGGTTGGTGTTCAGGAACTTGTTCTAAAATTGAAAGAATTTTTAAAATCTGAGGGGTTGTCAGAAAAAAAGGTTCTTGCTGTTGGCATAGCCTTTCCTGCCCTCATTGCGGGTAAGGAAGGTATTATAAAAAGGGCGGTTAATCTAGGCCCGCTTTGGAATGACTTTCCCCTAAAGAACATAATGGAACAGGAGTTAAAGCTGCCAGTTTTCATAGAAAACAACTCCAATGCCTCAGCCCTGGCCGAAAGATGGTTTGGAGGAGGAACAGAAAGCCGTAATTTAGTTTATATCAATCTAGGTGAAGGCATTAGTGCGGGAATTATCTTAGATGATCGTATAGTGTATGGATTTCAAGGTCATGCAGGAGAAATTGGCCATATTCTTATAAGACAAAATGGACCATTGTGTAATTGTGGTAACAGGGGTTGTTTGGAAAGCATTTGCGGTATACCGGCACTTATCAGAAAAGCAAATTCAGAGCTGACTCTGCTGCACAATAGCGATCCTTTAAAAGACTTATGGGAAGAAAATAAAAAAGTAACTATAGATGATGTTTTAAAATGTTCTCACATTAAGGGAACCTATGCATGGGAAATAATTAGACAGGCAGGAGAACATATTGGAATAGCTCTTTCAAATCTAATAAACCTTTACAATCCTGAAGTTATATTCATTGGAGGAAAATTATCAGCAGCAAACGATATTCTGCTCGAACCAATTTTAGATAAAATTAAGAGTCATGCCTTCCCTGAAATAGCTTCTTCTACAAAAGTAGAAATTTCATTATTAGGAAAGAACTCTGGTGCTATCGGTGCATGTGCCCTGGCTATAAGAGAACTGTTTACACCAAGTAGTGGTGTTATTCTAGATGAAGCTTATGATTGGGCATTGTAGGAGTGTTCTAACTGTACCTTAGGGGGTGGTTGTAAAAAACTTAACTTGTAATCTTGAGGTTCATAAAAGAGTTTTAAGTTGCAAAAAAATACAGTGGAGGTTATTACATGAAAAAAGTGAGATTAATAATAGTAATTGGATTAGTACTTACTATGGGTTTGGTGGCGGCATGCTCTTCCAACGATCAAGGAGGATCAGGAGTAGATGAAACTACTTATGTATTGAAGGTTGGTTATGTACAAAATGAGCAGGACTTCTTAACTCAAGGTTTATACCAAATGGCTGAAAGGGTAAAGGAACGTACAGATGGCAGATTGATTATTGAAGTATATCATAGTTCTCAATTGGGAGACACAGGTGATGTTATGGAACAAGCAAAGGCCGGAGCAGACGTTGGTGCTTTAACAGATGCAGGACGTTTAGCACAATATGTTCCACAAATGGGTATTCTAGATGCTCCATATTTATTTGATACTTATGAAGAAGGACTAAAAATAGTGACATCTGATTTATGGAAAGGATGGGAAGAGGAATTAGCAGCAAAAAGTGGATTTAGAGTTTTATCATTTAACTGGTATCAAGGTGCTCGTCATTTTCTAACTAATAAACCTGTAAGAACTCCGGATGATCTGAGGGGACTAAGAATAAGAACCACTGGATCACCTGTGTGGCAGGCAACAGTAGAAGCCATGGGGGCAAGTCCTACTGCCCTTGCATGGGGAGAAGTTTATTCAGGTTTGCAGCAAGGAGTCATAGATGGTGCAGAGGCTCAGCATCCTGGCACATATGGTATGAGACTATACGAAAATATCGACTATATAACAAAGACAGGCCACTTTCAGTTAGTAACCGGTCTTGTAGTTGGTGAAAATTGGTTCCAAACCCTTCCAGAGGAGTTTCAGCAAATACTTTATGAAGAAAGCTATGAGGCTGGAAAATGGGCATCTTATAAAGTTATTGAAAACTTAGATAAGCTTGAAGAGTTAATGGAGGCAGAAGGTGTAACTATTGATGAAATAGACTTAACTCCCTTTAAAGAGGCCGCAGATGTAGTTTATGATCAGTTTCCTGGATTTAGAGAACTGCAAGCAGAATTCAATGCGGTTTTAGGAAGATAATTTTTATAAGACTAGAGAAGGTGTATTTCAAATGCAGTTTTTCAAAAAACTTGTCATAACTGAGGAGCTAATTGCAAAGGTTTTACTGGTGGGAATTGTTATCCTTGTATTTTTTGCGGCAGTTATGAGATCTGCTGGTTATCCTATTCCATGGTCTGTAGATATGGCACAATTGCTTTTTGCATGGTTTGCATTTATGGCTGCCAGCCAGGCTTTAAGAAGAGATTCTCACATAGGAGTGGATTTTTTTACTAGAAATCTACCTATTAAATATCAAAAATATATTAGTCTTTTTCATTATATTTTAATAGGTCTGTTTCTTATTGTAATTGTTGTATTTGGAGTTAAATTGAGTCTTGACAATAAGGAACGAGTATTAAATTCCTTACCCCTAAGCTATTCCTTGGTTACTATAAGTGTCTCAATAGGATCTCTATTAATGTTAAAAACAGTGATTAGTAAAATTAAAGGTTTAATTAGCAAAAAATAATATATCCCTGGGGATAACCATTGTTCCCAGGGATTCCAAAAATAGAAAGATTTTAGGGTATTTCTATGTAATTACTGGAGTGTGAAAAAATGTTACTAATAGCAATTACGTTTTTTATATTGCTTCTATTTAATATGCCTCTTGGCTTTGCAATTGCGATATCGAGTATTACTTATTTTGTAGTGGAAACTAGCTTGCCTTATAGCATAGCAGTTCAACGAATGGTTACTGCTACCCAGTCATTTCCTTTGCTGGCTATACCATTTTTTGTTTTAGCAGGAAATCTCATGAATGCTACGGGGATTACTAGGAGACTGGTTGGGTTCGCAAACATCTTAACAGGACACCTTGTGGGTGGTCTAGCGCACGTAAGTATAGTTTTAAGTGCTTTAATGGGAGGGATCTCTGGTTCGGCAGTAGCAGATGCTGCTATGCAGGCAAGATTTCTGGGGCCTTCGATGATTCAAAGGGGTTATACCAAGGGTTACTCAGCAGGTGTAATTGCTCTTAGTGCTCTTATTACTGCTACAATACCACCTAGTCTTGGGCTAATAATTTATGGCTTTGTTGGTGAGGTATCTATTGGCAGGCTGTTTTTAGCTGGAATTATCCCTGGTGTATTAATGACATTATTCCTTATGGTACCAGCTTATATAATAGCTAAAAAAAGGGGCTACCGTGGAGAAAGGATAAAAAGAGCCTCCTTTAGTGAGTTTAAATCTAGTCTTAGAGAAAGCATTTGGGCACTCATATTTCCAATCATTTTGATTGTAGGAATAAGGTTTGGAATCTTCACGCCATCAGAGGCTGGGGCATTTGCTGTAGTATATGCCTTCATTGTAGGAAGGTTTATATATAAGGAATTAACTTGGGAAAACTTTAAAGATGTTGTGGATAAGAGTGTAACTGACAATGGTATGATATTACTTATCATTACTGCTGCATCCATATTTGGATATCTATCAGCCTATGATGGTTTGCCCCAAACTATGGCTCATTTAATTAAGGGTATAACTACAGATCCCATTATTCTATTGTTTATTGTATTAGGATTTTTATTTATCACAGGACTGATTATGGAGAGTACAGTTACTACTTTGCTGTTTACACCCATCTTTTTACCTATTGTGAAATCTGTAGGAGTTGATCCAGTACACTTTGGAATTCTTATGATGACCATTGTTACCATGGGGGCAATGACTCCTCCAGTTGGGGTTGCAATGTATACAGTCTGTTCAATACTGGGATGTCCCACTGAGCATTATGTGAAAGAGGCTTTGCCCTTTATTGCAGCCATTTTAATTTTGGTGACATTTTTAATTTTTTTTCCACAGGTTGTTTTATTCTTACCCAATCTTTTATTCTAGGTAAAAGTGTGATTGTACAGCTTAAATTATAAATATATAAATCATGGAGTGATAATCTTGTATAAGCTAGAGGTGTTTCTAAAGGATCTAGAAGATCGAATAGATGAAGAAATAGAAAATGATCTTATTCAACAGTGGAAGGATTTTGTAGATGGGAATTTTTCTGGAAAAGTATTTGCTCCGACTCGCAAAAAAACTTTTATTTCAGCTATAGAGTGGCCTCATATCATGGTAAACGACACCCTGGATGATATTGATAATATGGTCTTACAACAGTATGCTCTTTGCTCAAAATCACTTTCGGAAGGTAATGGAGAATTATTGAGCGTAAGATGCAACTTTGGCACTGGAATAATTCCATCTTTATTTGGCGCAGAAACCTTTTTAATGCCTTATGAATATGACACCTTGCCGGCTTCTAAGAAACTGCCTAATGGAAAAGCAGATATTAATAAAATCATAAAAAAAGGTGTTCCATCAATTAATAATTATTTAGGTAAAAAAGTATTTGAGGTAGCCGAGAGGTTTATAGAGATAGGACAGCAATATCCTAGAATAGGAGCATATATTAACATATATGCTCCTGATACACAAGGCCCAATGGCTGTTTGTCAAAGTTTATGGGGAAGTGAATTGTATCTTGATTTATGTTATGATGCTGACCTTGCCCATGAAATGCTAAGCCTAGCCACTGAGACTTTTATTGAATTTACTAACCAATGGTTCAAAGCAGTTCCCCCTGCAATAGAGGGTTACTGCGTTAACTGGTCTATGCTGCATAAAGGTAAAGTTGTGATACGTAATGACGATGCCATGAATATATCACCTGAGATGTTTAATGAATTTATACGACCTTATGATCAAAAAATTCTAGATGAGTTTGATGGCGGTGTAATACATTTTTGCGGTAGAGGTGATCATTATATCCATCTGCTCCATCAAATGCGTGGAGTTCATGCAATCAATATGTCTCAACCAGAATGCAATAACATGGATATTATATACCAAAATACCATTGACAAAGGAATTATGATAATTGGCCTAAAACACGATGAGGTGGAAAGAGCACTTTCCATGAATGTGGATTTTAAAGGTAGAGTACATGTGGGATCTTCCATAGCAGCATGGCAAGATGATTTCATCAAGTCTTAGAATAGGTGGAGGTTATAATGACAGGACGTGAAAGACTTTTATGTGTTTTACAAGGTTCTATTCCTGATAGAGTTCCTATAGGGCTTTTTGTACAGGAAGAGTTTTTATCATATTTCTTTCCTACAAAAAGTAAAGTTGATCGTGTTATAGACGGTAGTGAATGTGCAAGAATACTAGGATTTGATATTATCACACGGGGTTTAGAATTTACTGTACCTTACTTCCTTAAAAAAACTTATGCAAACTGGGAAGTGGAAAAGAAAAATCAAATTAGCAATGGAATTATGTATAGTACAGTACTTATAAGAACCCCTAAAGGAACTCTGAAACAGGTTGAGGGAACGCCCTATGATGAAAAAATAGCTGCAGGAACACATCCATCTACATTGGAGTATTTGATTGATGATGAAAGAGACTTAGAGATATTCCACAAATATGTTCCAGATATAGATGATGAAAGCATTAAGGAAATGAAGGAACATGGAATTCATGTAAAAAAAGTGATAGGTGATACCGGGATATCTGCACCATGGGGCTTTGGTGGGGTATATAACATGGCTTCAACTTATAGAAGTTTAGAAAAGCTAATGATTGATCCTTACGTAAATAAAGACTTCTATGAAGCTTATATGGGGAAAATGACTCAATTAATTGTTAAAAACTATGAGTGTTTATCTGAAACAGAATTTGACTGTTTAGGAGTTCAAGGTAATATTGCAAACTCGGCATTGATAGGAGAAGAATATTTTAAAAGTTTTATTCTTCCTTATGAAAAACAAGTTGTAGATGTGATTAAGAATGCTGGTAAATATGCCCTCTACCATAACTGTGGAAAAGCAAAAATTCTTCAGAAATCTTACGCAGAAATGGGCATAGATATTTGGGAAACTGTTGCTGGACCACCTCAGGGTGATAATAGTCTAGCTGAAGCTAAGCGTTTAATTGGAGATAGGGTTATCTTATCAGGAAATCTTGATCAGGTTAACTTTTTAAAAAAAGCCTCACTGGAAGAAATAGATAGAGAAGTAACTAGGATTATTAATATAGGAAAACCTGGAGGAAAGTATATTTTTGCTTGTTCAGATTATCTGGAAAAAGATACTCCTATAGAAAACATTAAAACGGTAATTGAAGTGGCAAAAAGGGAAGGTAAATACTGATAAATAATAGACAAAATATAACAATGATAAAACTAGGGAGAGACTTCAAATTGAATAAGATTACTGACATGAAAGTAGATAAGTTAGAGATAAAAGTATTCAATGATAGAATGAACTTGGGTATAGAAGCAGCTAAAGATTGTGGAAAAATCATAAGAGAATTACTTAAAGAAAATGAGAATATAAATGTTATTTTCGGTGCAGCACCTTCACAAAATGAATTTATTGCTTCACTTGTATCTAATAAGTTAATTCATTGGGATCGCATAAATGCATTTCATATGGATGAGTATGTTGGGTTAACACCTGACTCACCACAGCGTTTAGCTCACTATCTTGAGGAAAGGTTGGTAAGTAAAGTACAGTTTAAATCAGTTAATTATATAAATGGTTCAGCAGATGATATTCAAGCTGAATGTGACAAGTATTCAAAGCTTTTAATGGATTTTCCGGTGGATATAGTTTGTATGGGTATTGGTGAAAATGGCCATATAGCTTTTAATGATCCTCATGTTGCTTTGTTTGATGATGGTAAGCTGGTCAAAGTAATTGAACCCGATGAAAAATGTAGAAAACAGCAAGTAAATGATGGTAGCTTTAAAAATATTAATGAGGTGCCTAATAAGGCTATTACCTTGACTATCCCAGCGCTAATGGCTGCAAAATACATTTTCTGTATGGTTCCTGATAAAAGAAAAGCGGAAGCTGTATTCAATGCAATAAACGGTGATATTACAGAAGAATGCCCGGCTAGTATTTTAAGAACTCATGATAATGCTAAGCTTTATACTGATATCAATAGTGCGAGTTTGCTTATTAATAAATAGGGAGGAACCCTCAATGAACCATTCCCAATGGGAAATACTTAAAAAATGTGCAAATATGGAGGAAATGCAGGAAGTACCAGTAGGTTTAATAGTTGACAGCCCTTGGATACCAGGGCATGTTAATATGCCTACAATAGACTATTTTACCATGACAGATAAATGGCTTAATGCAAATATCAAGGTTATTAACGATTTTCCAGAAGTAATTTTCTTGCCTGGATTCTGGGTTGAGTACGGTATGGCCTTGGAACCCTCCGCCTTTGGCTGTAAAATAGAGTTCTTTGAAAGCACCACACCAAACATTAATCACATTATTGCTTCTACAGAAGAAGTGAGCAAGCTTAAAATTCCAAATCCTAAAACAGATGGGTTAATGCCCTTTGTGCTTTCAATTTATAAAAATATTGAGCCAAAGGTTAAGGATAAAGGCTATTGTATTAAAACTGTAGCTGCCAGGGGACCTTTAACACTTGCATCGCATCTTATGGGATTGACCAACTTTTTAATTGGGTTAAAAACAGATCCTGAAAATACACATAAGTTTATTAAAATAACTACAAAGACAGTAAAGGAATGGTTACAAGCACAAGCTGAGATCTTAAGTGAAGTAGAAGGCATTATGGTTTTAGATGACATTGTTGGTTTTCTCTCAAAGGAAGATTATTTGGAATTTGCTCACCCATATATGAAGGAGATTTTTGAGGCATTTCCAAATTGCATCAAGATGTACCATAACGATACTGATAATATAGTATTCATGCCATATCTAGAAGACTTAAAGGTTAATATTTTTAATTTCACCCATTTAAGGGATGTGTGCAAGGTTAGGGAATTAGTTGGTGATAAAGTTTGTTTACTGGGGAATGTAGCGCCTTTAGACGTCCTAACTAAAGGGGACTATAATACAGTAAAGGATGCGGCACAAGAAATAATTAAGTCTCATGGGGAAAAGGGTCTTATTCTGTCTGCTGGGGGAGGTACTTCACCAGGTACTCCCGGAGGTAATATTTCTGCTTTAATCGATGCTGCTAAAAGTTAATTTTTATCAATAGCACGTGACTTCACTGAGATAATTGAGCAGCTTTATTCTTAGCTTCTGATTACGCTAATCATATTACAGGTGAAGTAATAGAGATAAATGGTGGACTACTAATGGACTAAGGGGGATCCTTAAGTGAGAATTACAGATTTAAGTCAATTAAGAAACATTTTAAATAAAGAAATATCCGAAATAAAAGTTACAGATATCCATACCCACATTTATTCAGCAGACTTTAAAGGGCTTTTTTTATGGGGTATAGATGAATTACTGACATATCATTATGTGCTTGCAGAGTACTTCAGAGTGTCTGACATGGACTATGGAAGGTTTTTTAAGCTTTCTAAAGAGGAACAGGCGAACTTAATATGGCAGGAGCTCTTTGTAAATCGCTCGCCAATTAGCGAAGCCCAAAGGGGTGTTATAACAGTACTTGATAAACTGGGGTTAGATGTATCATCTAAGGATATAGATTATCTAAGAGCATACTTTAAGTCCATGAATATAAATGAATACTTAACCAGGGTGTTTGACCTTGCTGGAGTAAGGTGTGTGGTGATGACAAACGACCCCTTTGATAAAGAAGAAGCCAGCATCTGGAATAAAACAGGCAATAGCGATTCAAGGTTTAAAGCAGCTTTAAGAATTGATCCTTTGCTTAATAACTATCAAGAAACATATAAAGACCTGAAAGGGATGGGTTATAATGTTGAGCTGGATTTAAGCACAGAAAGCCTGGAAGAAATTAAAAGATTTTTATTTGAATGGGCCACAAAAATTCAGGCACTATATATGGCCGTATCTCTGCCTCCAGATTTTATTATGGAGGATAAGTCTACTAGGACCCATATAATTAAAAAATGTGTAATGCCAGTTTGCGCAGAGCTTAATATCCCAATGGCATTGATGATAGGAGTCAAAAGGGGGGTTAACAGCAAACTTGAATTAGCCGCAGATTCTCTAGGCAAAGCATCTATCAAACCCGTAGAGTATTTATGCAAAAACTATCCTAAAAATAAATTTATGGTAACAATGCTCTCAAGAGAAAACCAGCATGAATTAGCTGTAACAGCTAGAAAATTTAGAAACCTAATGGTGTTTGGCTGCTGGTGGTTTACCAATATCCCCAGCATTGTTGAGGAAATTACAAAAATGCGTATAGAACTTCTTGGAGCATCCTTTATCCCCCAGCATTCAGATGTAAGGGTTCTTGAGCAGCTAATTTATAAATGGGAGCATTCCAGACAAATCATAGCCAATGTTCTCCTGGAAAAGTATTCGTATCTGGTAAAAAGTAATTGGGAAGTAACAGAGGAAGATATTAAAAGAGACATTGATGCTCTTTTCAATAAAAATTTTTGGGATTTCATAGACGCAAAATTTACTGCTTAGCAAGTTTAAAGATTAATATATTTAACTATTAATATTGATTGAGCAAACGTTTTTTTGGCTGGGAGGAATTTGGCTTGACATTGAAATTGAGCATAGAGAGTTTAAAAGAAAGGGAACCATGGACTGAAGCAGAAATAGAACTGCCAAAATTTGATTATGAAAAGATGGTAGTTGAAACAATGGAAAACCCAAAATGGGTGCACTTTGGAGCAGGTAATATTTTTAGAGGATTTATTGCCATGCTGCAGCAAAAAGTTCTAAACATGGGCATGGACAATACAGGAATTATTGCAGTAGAGGCATACGATTATGAAATTATTGATAAAATCTATAAACCTCATGACAACCTTGGCCTGCTGGTTATTATGAATGGTAATGGTATATTAGAGAAGACGGTAGTTGGGAGTATAGCCGATACACTGGCAGCAGATGTTAACAGAAAAAGTGACTGGTCTAAGCTAAAAGAGATTTTTAAAAAACCATCACTGCAGATGGCCAGCTTAACTATAACTGAAAAGGGTTATAGCTTAAAAGATGCATCAGATGAATTTTTTGAAGATGTTCAAAGAGATATTGTTAACGGCCCCGAAAATCCAACACATATAATGTCCAAGATTGTTTCTCTTGCATACATTAGATACAAAAATGGAGAGCTCCCCATTGCCTTTGTCAGCATGGATAATTGTTCCCATAACGGTGATATTCTTCATAAATCACTCAAAACCATTGCAGATGAGTGGGTAAAAAATGGCTTAATTGAAAGGGGATTTCTTGCATACATTGATGACCCAAGTAAAGTTGCTTTCCCATGGTCCATGATTGATAAGATTACACCTAGACCATCTGAGAGTGTAAAAGCATATCTGGATTCTATTGGTTTTACGGACACAGAAATTGTTTGTACAGATAAGAATACCTTTATAGCTCCCTTTGTTAATGCTGAAGGTCCGGAATACCTGGTTATAGAAGACAATTTTCCAAATGGGCGAATGCCCCTGGAGCTAGTTGGGGTTTTTTTTACAGATAGAGACACAGTAGACAAAGTAGAAAAGATGAAGGTCTGTACATGCCTTAATCCACTTCATACAACACTAGCAGTATTTGGCTGCTTACTAGGGTATAAGCTTATAGCAGATGAAATGAAAGATAGCTGTTTGAAAAGGTTGGTTGAAGGAGTTGGGTATGATGAAGGCCTGCCGGTTGTAATAGTTCCAGGTATATTTAGTCCCAAGGAATTTATTAAAGAAGTAATAGAAGAGAGATTTCCCAATCCATATATTCCAGATACACCGCAGAGGATAATTACTGACACCTCACAGAAGATGGCTATAAGATTTGGGGAAACAATAAAGGCTTACCGTGATAGAGATGATTTAGAACCTGCAGAACTCAAATATATCCCCCTTGTGATTGCTGGATGGTGTAGATATCTATTAGGCCTTGATGATGAGGGCAAGGAAATGGAGCTTAGTCCTGATCCAATGGCAGAAGAGTTAAGGGCATATACTGCAGAAATCAAATTAGGCCATGTGGAAACTGTTGGAGAGAAGCTGCGACATGTTCTTTCAAATGAAGCTTTATTTGGATTAAATCTATACGAAGTTGGTTTGGGAGAAAAGATTGAGGAATACTTCAAGGAAATGATAGCAGGTAAAAATTCCGTCAGAGAAACACTTCGGAAACATTTGGATAAATGTTAGAAAAAATTAGTTGATTAGAGAGGTGAGAAGGACAATGAAAATGACCTTTAGGTGGTATGGAGATGACGATCAGGTGCCATTGGAGTACATCAGGCAGATTCCTGGAATGTATGGTATTGTATCAGCTGTGTATGATGTGCCTGTTGGAGAGGTATGGCCCCTTGATAAAATAAAAGCACTTAAAGATAAGGTAGAAAAACATGGTCTGGCATTAGAAGTAATTGAAAGCGTTCCGGTGCATGAAGACATTAAAATGGGCTTGCCATCACGGAATCGACTTATTGAAAATTACGGCCAGACATTAAGAAATCTCTCAAGGGCAGGAATTAAAGTTGTGTGCTATAACTTCATGCCGGTTTTTGACTGGACTAGATCCCAGCTTGATTATGAGCTTGCAGATGGTTCATCAGTTCTAATATATGATGAAGAAGATGTAAAGAGGATGAATCCTGCCACAGGAGACTTAAATCTACCTGGTTGGGATACCAGCTATACAAGGGAGAGCATTCAAGCCGTTCTTGAGAAGTACCAATCCATATCAGAAGAAGACCTTTGGGCTAATTTAAAGTATTTTTTAGAACGTATTATTAAAACAGCTGAAGAGGTCAACATTAAAATGGCTATTCATCCAGACGATCCCCCATGGTCAATTTTTGGTCTACCAAGGATAATAACCAGCAAGGAAAACCTGGAAAGATTCATCAATCTAGTAGACAGCCCTTGCAATGGACTTACATTGTGCTCGGGATCCCTAGGTGTATCTTTTGATAATGATATTCCTGCTATAATACGTCATTTTGGAGCAAAGGGTAAAATTCATTTTGCCCATGTGAGAAATGTGAAAATAACTGGTGATAAGTGTTTTGAAGAAGCCTCCCACAAAAGCTCAGATGGTTCCCTTGACATGGTTGAAATAATGAAAGCATATCATGACGTTGGCTTTGATGGTTATGTTCGTCCGGATCATGGTAGAATGATCTGGGGTGAAAAAGGACGCCCAGGCTATGGGCTCTATGACAGAGCACTAGGTGCAGTCTACCTCAATGGTATATGGGAAACTCTTGAAAAGACATGTAGATAGGATAAATTATTAGAAAAAACCTCCTCCCTCAAAATATAATAGTATAACGGCTAAACACCCAGGGCTTTTCTGGGTGTTTTCCATTATAGTGATTAGGTAGCAAGTTATGGTTTTAGAGTCTCTTTCAATACTAGAAGGATTTTATACTGCATATACAGAATTATTTTGTAAATATATGTGTAAATAATGAGGGCTAGTGGATGAAAATCAGCTTTTTTGTAAATAAATCAATTAAATTTAGACTGGTAATAATCTTATTAATCATTGTCTTAACAATAATATTTGGCTTGGGTGTGTCTATGTATAACCAACAAGTCATAGCCAAGGAATTTAATCGCTTCATAAGTAATAACACAAGCATGAACCTTTTATCAATGGAGATTAAAAGAGCGGAGGAGAGCTTAGAAAAATATCTAAGAAGCAGGAATATGAACGACTGGTTTGATTACAACACCAGCAATATTAGAATTACACATACCTTAGGGGGAATCCGCAGCGAAATAGGAGACGATAACAAAAATCTATTCTACTTCCGTACTTTAAGTAACATGCATGAGCTGCAGCAGGAATTAGCTGAGGAATTGATAGGCTATGAAGAACTTAAGCCAGAAGTGTACTCAAAAATATCTTATCTAAGGACATTATATTCATTCATGGACAAGCAGGCACAGGAATTAGCTATATCTTACCTGGAATTGAGCAGTTCTCAGTATAGTGAGATATTAGAGAGGTCTCAGGAAAACACCAATAGAATTTTTGCTGTAATCCTTACTTTTAGTACCATGGCCATAATGCTGTCTGTGATTCTCACTTTGGATATCACATCAACATTAAGCAGGTTATCTTCTAGTGCAAGGCAGCTGTCCCATGGGAACTTTGATGTGCCCGACATTAAATCAAGCAATTATGAAGAATTAAACACCTTAGCAACTGCCTTTAACAACATGAAAAAGGATATTAAATCATATATCCATGAACTACATGAAAAAGTAGAGATAGAATTACAATTAAATGAAGAAAAGCTCAATAATATTGAAAAAAGCAAGTTGCTGAAGGAAGCGCAGCTATTGACACTGCAGATGCAGATGAACCCCCATTTTCTTTTCAATACGCTAAACATGATAAGCAGAATGGCCATGTTTGAGGACAATGCTACCACTATCAAGTTAATTGAAGCTATTTCAGAGATAGTTCGCTATAATCTAGAGAATAAAGGAAAGGTGGTACCCCTAGAAAAAGAGCTGGATGTGGTTAGGGCCTATACTTATATTCAGGAAATGAGATACCAGGACAGGATGTCCTTATCTTTGAATATAAACGGTGACGTAAGCCATGTTACCATCCCTCCCATGATATTGCAGCCAATTGTTGAAAATGCCGTCAAACATGGTTTAAGGGATACCAATAAGGATGGAATGATTAGTATTGATGTAAATAATATACAAGGATATGTTACAATTTCCGTAACTGACAATGGAGTAGGAATAGCCCCTGGTGACCTAGAGAATATTTTAGCCGGCAATCCATCTGAAGACAAGTCCGATAGCAGGACGAGCATTGGTATTGTAAACGTAAAAAATAGACTAGAACTGCATTTTGAACAACAAAACCTTTTTGATATCAAGAGCAGCCCAGGACAAGGCACAACAGTTACGATTAAGGTACCATTAGAAGGGGAGGTGTTGACTGATGCTTAGACTGCTCATTGCAGAAGACGAGCTTATTGAGAGAAAATCTCTAAGGTTTCTTATATCCAAGTATTATCAAGGGGAGATAGAGATTGTTGGTGAGGCAGCAGATGGAAAACATGCCCATGAGCTTGCTGTAGAATTAAAACCGGACATTATTCTAATGGACATCCAGATGCCATTAATGGACGGACTGCAGGCTTCAGAAATGATTAAGGCCAACCATCCAGATGTTGAGATACTTATTCTAACGGCATACAGCTATTTTGACTATGCTAAAAAAGCCATAGGAATCGGAATAAGCGATTATTTGGTCAAACCATACTCGGATGAAAAGCTCTGTGAAGCAATGGATAAAATTATTCAAGAGATTAGAACGAAAAAGAGTCAACGGCTTAAAAATAAGGAACTCCAAAAACAGGTAAAAAGTCTCAGGTTCTTCATAGAAAAGGAAATAATCTTAGACATCATTCATGGAGCTAACTTGACACAAGGTAAAATCGAAATGTATAAAAGCATGTTAAACATTCAGGATGAAACGGCAGCTTGCATGATCATTAGAACTGAAACTGACCACAGCCTACAGAATGATAAACTACTAAGGGCAGCTAAAGACCATCTGAAGTCTTATGCAAAGGGACTAATAGGCTTTAGCTTTTACAAGGACATGGTTTTAGTGCTATATGGTGACCAAATAAATACTGCCATCAACAGTGGCCCATTTAAAGATGCAGTTAGTAGCCTTGAATTATATCTAAAGCAAAACTATGAACTTACGATTAGTATTGGCCTAGGTTCTGTTTCCTCCAGCTTTTCTGAGATGCATTTATCCTATGCCCAAGCGAGAGAATATCTTGATATCAAGCTCACTAAAGGTAGTGCTGATAAAAACAGGTCCTTTATCTACGAAAAGGAATTACATTTATGCGAGAGCATAATTAACCAGGATCTAGATGGAGCCATTAAGGTCTTTAAAGAGTTATTTTATTATTGTAAGGGCCTACCAAATTTAAATATAAATAACTATGTTAAGCAGTTGACAGTATTAATTGATAGAAACATTAACCAGTTTTTCGGACATGGTTTCAAATTAAAAGATGTTGAAATTATTCATGGTGAAATTGATAATCTAACAGATTCTAAAGAGATGATAATTTATTTCGAAAAACTCCTTAGCGATATGGTTTTAACGATTACTGAACATAAAAAGGATCGGACACAGCAGGTAATTCATGTGGTCAAGGAATATATTGATGACAATTATGCAGACAGCAGCCTGTCGCTAAATCAAGTAGCAGATTATATTGGCATAAGCTCTTTTTATCTAAGTAAATGTTTTAAAAAGGTAGAAGGTATAAACTTTAAGGAGTATTTAATCAAGGTTAGAATTAATAGAGCTAAACACCTGATGAGGGTGGAGAAGAAAACAGTTCAAGAGGCTGCTTTTGCAGTGGGATATACAGATCCTAACTATTTTAGCAGAGCCTTTAAAAACTATGTTGGGGTTTCTCCGAAGGAGTATACAAACAAATAATGGATATGTAAAAAGTTGGTGTCCTTACTAAAAGGCATCAACTTTTCACCTTTTTTAATCAGGGACAACTAAGTCTAGGAAATAACAACTAATTCCATGGTTTACATCTGAGGTGCTCTGGTATACTTGCCATGTAATTAACAAAATATTCTGAGGAGGTCATAAAATGTTGTTTAAAAGAAATGGAATAGTCTTGTTAACGTTTATTCTCTTAATTGGGTTAGCCTTTTTAGTTGGTGGATGTGGAGGAAACACAGCAAACAATCCAGAGCCAAGCCCAGCTCAACCAGTTAAGGAGGAGAAGATTGTATTAAAACTAGGTGAGTTAAATCCAGATACACATGTTATGACTATAGCTTTTAGAGAGTTCGCAAGAATCGTAGAGGATAAAACAGATGGAAGAATTGTTGTTGAGGTGTTTCCTGCAGGTCAGTTAGGCGATCAGCAGACCATGATCCAAGCATTGCAAATGGGAGCGCTAGATATTTACAGGACAAATCCATCCTTTTTAGCAGACCTTGGAATGGAAAAAATGAACGTTTTTCACCTGCCATTTCTATTTAGAGATGTAGATCACTGCTGGGATGTATTAAATGGACCCATTGGTGAGGAGTTTTTAAGGGTAGTTGATGACTCAGACAGAAAAATGATTGGCTTTGGTTACTTTGCTGAAAGTCCACGTAACTTTTTCTTTAGGAACAAGGTGGTAACCAGTATAGCTGACATGAAGGGTTTAAAGATTAGGGTCCCACAAAGTCAGATGTATTTGGATATTGTTGAAGCATTTGGAGCAAGTCCAACTCCCTTAGCCTATGCTGAGCTTTATAGTGCATTACAAACAGGTGTTGTAGATGGAGCAGAAAACCCACTTACAGGTTATTTCGTAAACAAATTCTATGAAGTAGCACCCTACTATACTTTAAATGGACATGAACTAGCTCCAAGTGTGATTATGTTCTCTGAATTGAGCTGGAGAAAACTTAGTGAAAGTGACCAAACATTACTTAGAGAATCCATGAGAGAAGCTGAAAGGTATATGCGCTCATTATCTGCTCAAAAGGATAAGGAAGCCATTGATGCCATGCTGGCAGCAGGTGTAACAATATCTGAAATTGATAATCATCAGGAGTGGGTTGATGCAGTAACTCCCTTATATGAAAAATATGGTGCAAAATACCTGGATGTTATTGAAAGAATTCAGAATGTAAAATAGTTGTTTGAAATTTAAACTGTTAGGGCTAATCAAATATCACCAGATTAGCCCTAAATTATTATTAAATTCGTTCAACTGCTGAAAAATTAGGGGGATTAATAAAATGTCAAAAATTTACGACAAAATATACTCATTTGTCTTTAGCCTATGTAAGCTTATGCTCCTACTAAAAATTATTGTGGTAAGCTACATAGTTTATGGCAGATTCATATTAAACAAAACTCCAGCATGGGGAGAAACACTGGCTTTAATGCTAATGGTGTGGTTTTCGCTATTGAGTACTGGTCTAGCACTAAAGGATGAAGCACATATTAGGATGAGCCTTGTAGATTTGTTTGCTCCTGAAAAAGTTATGAGGTATTTGCAGAAATTTTATTATGTTGTTATTTTGGGATTTACCATATTCATGATAACTGCTGGCTATCAATTAATACAGCTTTCATCTCTAAGTGTAATACCAGGCTTGAAAATTAAATCAAGCTATCTCTTTGGAGCAGTATTTGTATCAGGGATTTTTATATTTGTCACCATATTGGAGAAAGTGAGGACAGAACTATGATAACTGACCCAACTGCAGTGGCTCTCTTAATAGGCACCTTTTTCATATTAATTGTGTTGGGTGTTCATATTGCCTTTGCCATAGGTGTGGCAACTGTTATAACAACTATATATATTGGCATACCGCTAATGACTGTGGCACAAAACATGGTAAAAGGAATAAATGTTTATGCAATAATGGCAGTCCCCTTTTTCATTGTTGCCGGTGAGATTATGGGTTCGGGGGGTATTTCCAGAAGACTGATTGAACTGTCAAATGCTTTAATAGGTTGGGTTAGAGGCGGTTTGGCAATGGTTAATATCATGGCAAGCATGTTCTTTGGAGGAATTTCTGGCTCATCTGCTGCTGATACCTCTTCTATAGGTTCAGTGCTGATTCCCATGATGAAAAAGGCTGGCTATGATGGGGAATTCTCTACTGCAGTGACCATGACCAGCTCAGTACAGGGAATATTGATCCCTCCCAGTCACAACATGGTTTTGTTCGCCTTAGTAGTTGGTGGAGTATCCATAGGGGAATTATTCCTGGCTGGACTAGTTCCAGGGCTGTTTTTGGGATTAGTTTTAATGATATTTGTTTACTTCATTTCTAAAAAACGAAACTATCCCATGGGAGACAAGTTCGAGCCCAAAAAGGCATTAAAAACTACTTGGGAGGCTGGCTTAGGTTTAGGAACAGTTCTTATTGTTGTAGGGGGAGTTGTATCAGGAATTTTTACTGCAACTGAATCTGCAGCTATAGCTGTAGTCTATGCCTTTATAATTACATTCTTTGTGTATAGGGAAATACCCATTTCGGAGTTTTGGTATATTCTAGGAAGAAGTGTTAAGACCCTATCAATTGTAATGATACTTGTGGCAACGGCAAGCGCTTTTGGATGGATTATAGCTTATCTAAAGATTCCTGCTTATCTTACAGAAAGCATACTGGGTTTCTCTGAAAACAAATATGTTGTTCTGATGATTATTAATGTATTATTACTTTTTTTAGGCATGGTAATGGATATGGCCTCTCTAATCCTAATTTTGGCGCCTATCTTATTACCCATAGTAACTGCAGTTGGTGTTGATCCGGTGCACTTTGGTGTAATCATGATATTAAATCTTGGTGTTGGCTTAATAACTCCTCCAGTTGGCAGCACTTTATTTATAGGTAGTGCCATAGCTGGAATTAAGATAGAAAGGCTTTCAAAGGCCATGATACCCTTTTATATAGTCATTCTTGCCACACTCATGGCTGTTACCTATATTCCTGAAATATCATTGTTCATTCCAACACTATTTATGAGATAAGAGGGAAGTGTTATTTGTGAATTTGAATAAAAAGTTTGATTATACTCTTGCTGATTCCCAGGGAACTAAAACAGAGCCAATCGCTGCTAAAAACTTTGATTTTGATAAGTATCTAGAATATGAAGCTGCTCTTATGGAAAAATGCAGCAAGTTTTGGTCTGAAGATTCAGGGGTGGCTGTTCATAGAAGGTTTAGAGTTCCTGAGGTGTTTTCATATGCCTGCAAAGACATGAGGCTTTCCTTGGAATTACAGCTTGGAGCCCTTAGTCACAGCATGGACTACAAAATGGATATTCCTAACTTTTTAGAACCTTGGTACGGAATAGGAGTAATTGCAAGTGCCTTTGGTGCGGATTATAAATGGATAAAAGATCAAGCTCCAGTGAATGAGCCAGTTTTTCGGTCCATTGAGCAGGCACTAGCCTACAATTGGGTTCCAGTTGAGAAGACAGATATAGGAAAACACATTTTAGAAATGATAGAGTTTTTTCTTGGTGAAACCAAGGGGAAAATGCCCATTTCTTTTACGGATACCCAATCTCCCTTGAATATTGCTGCATCACTTGTGGACATAAACCAGTTTTTCATGGAGTTCTATTTAAATCCAGAGAAGCTCAAGGAATTTCTTAACCTAATCACAGGCCTGCTAATTGACTTTACAAAAAAGCAGCAGGAATTAATAGGAGATAACTTGGCCAGCCCAGGCCATGGATTTGCGAGCACCAGGGAGTTTTCTGGTCTAGGGATGAGTGATGACATGATCATCATGGTTTCAAGCCAGACCTATGAGGATTTTTTAGTACCTAACATTGATGCCATAGGAAAAGAATTTAGGGGAAGTGCTTTTCATTCCTGTGGTAACTGGTCAAAGAAGATTCCAGTAGTTAAAAAAATTAATAACCTTGCAATTGTAGATGGTGCCTTTTCGCTAGAGACTGACCCCGATCCTAATGATGCCCAACCATTTAGAAAGGAATTCTCAGGGACGGGTGTTGTAGTAAATGCTCGTTTAGTAGGTGATGCCCAGCTGGCAGCAGAGCAGGTAAGGAAACTATGGGAGCCCGGCATGAAGCTTATTTTAGTAACCTACTGCGAAAGCCCTGGGGAGCAGGAAAAGGCTTACAACTATATTCATGAAATATGTCAAAAATGATTAATCTAGGAGGTTTGACCCATGGGAATTCCCTTTGATATTACATTCCATCCCAGCTGGTGGCATGCTAATACAGGAGTATCCTTTAACAGAATATTTTTTGAAGACCCTGAATACCGGATAGCCGCAGATCTAAAGATGCGTAGACTCCTATATGATAAATTTGGAGATTTTGGTTTGGGGGAAAGAGAACCACAGCCTAGGCCCATCCTAGGCTCAGATTTAATAGCCTCAGGGTATTTACACTCTGAAATAATGGGCTGTGAAGTGAGATATAGTGATGAAAACCCACCAGAGGTCCTTTGTGCAGATATATCTGATGAAAAACTAAAAAGCATCCAGGCACCAGACCTGGATAAGTCCGAAAGTTGGCAAAGAATCGCAAACCAAATTGAGTTTTTACAGAAGGAATTCGGACATGTTAATTCTTGTATTAATCTCATGGGCATACAGAATATTGCCATGGATTTAAGGGGTCAAAAGCTTTTCATGGATTATTATCTTAATTCAGAGGCAGTTCATAACCTATTAGAAGCCTGTACAAAGGTATCAATAGAGATAGGTACTAGATTGAAAAGTGTATCAAAAGAGATGTCAGCTGGGGTAACTGCCATAGTCAAACAAATAGCATCAGATGTCTATGTTACATCCAATTGCACAGTTGAAATGATTTCATTAGAAACGTATAAAAGCTTTCTATTAAAGTACGACAATATTTTGGCAGATATATTTAAGCCTTTTGGAATACATCATTGTGGTCAGACCATGGAGCATGTTGTGGGTGGTTATGCACAGATTAAAAACATGACCTTTGCAGAGGTTGGAGCCTATTCAGATTTAGAATACGTTAGGGAAAAGCTGCCCAACATCCATTTAAATGCCCGCTACAGCCCTGTCAAGCTGGCAAAGGTTGAGGTGAGCGAATTAAGGGAGGATATTTCCAAGCTGGTTGGGAAGGGAAAGCCCTCAGAGCTTCTATCAGTTTCTTGTGTGGGTATAGATAAGTTAGTATCTGATGACCAAGTTAGAAACTTTTTAAAGTGCTGTAAAGATATAAAGCTTTAATAATGCAAATATCAGGAGGAATGTTATGTTAACCGATAAGAAAATATTAAGTGAAAAGGTTTATGAAGCTGTTAACAGAGCTGAAATAACTGATATTCATACACATATTTATCCTACGGATTTTGGAGGTTTATTGTTGTGGGGAATAGATGAGCTGCTCACCTATCATTATTTGATCGTAGAGTATTTTCGCTACTCAAATATGAAGTATGAAAACTTTTTCAAGCTCAGTAAAAATGAGCAGGCTAACCTAATCTGGCAGAAGCTGTTTGTAGAGAATTCTCCAGTAAGTGAGGCCCAAAGGGGCGTTTTGACAGTTCTAGATAAACTTGGCTTAGACGTCTCCTCAAGGGATTTAGGGGAATTTAGAAGACATTTTGCTTCCCTAGATTTAGATGAGTATGTTACAAAGGTGTTTGAAACGGCCGGGGTAAAGGAGGTTGTCATGACAAATGACCCCTTTGACCCTGAGGAAAGGGTTGTTTGGGAAAAGGAAAGCAATAAAGATAAGAGGTTTAAATCTGCATTACGCCTGGATGTGCTGCTAAATACTTATGAGCAGGCCTATTTAAAGCTTAATGAATTGGGTTATACGGTGGGTTATGACTTAGACATGGAAACTCAGGATGAAATAAAAAGATTTTTAAGAGAACAAATCAATAAGATGAAGCCCCTGTATCTTGCAGTATCACTGCCTCCAGATTTCATGGTTCCTGAGGCTTCCCATAGGTCTAAAATAATCGAGCAGTGTATTCTGCCCATTTGCAGAGAGTTCAGCATCCCTTTGGCCATGATGATTGGTGTTGATAAGTTAGTTAACTTCAAATTAGGTGTTGGTGGGGATGCTGTAAAAAAGGCTGACATTGGTGCAGTGGAGTATTTATGTAAAAGCTACCCTGACAACAAGCTCATGGTTACGATGCTTTCAAAGGAAAACCAGCATGAGCTTTGTGTCATGGCAAGAAAATTTAGAAATCTGCTGATTTTTGGCTGCTGGTGGTTTTTGAATAACCCAAGTATTGTAGAGGAAATGACCAGAATGCGTATGGAGCTCTTGGGATTGTCCTTTGTTCCCCAACACTCTGATGCCAGGGTCCTAGATCAGCTAATCTATAAATGGACCCATTCAAGAAAGATTATAGCAAAGGTGCTTATTCAAAAGTATTGTGACATCTTAGACAGTGGTTGGGCCGTAACTGAAACAGAAATAGAACGAGATGTGGAAAACCTTTTCAGCAATAATTTCTGGAAATTTATTAATCAAGACTAACAGGAGGTTATTATGACAGGTAGGGAAAGACTATTATGTACATTACAAAGGCAAATACCGGATAGGGTGCCAATTGGGCTGTTTGTTCAAGAGGAATTTTTGGCGTACTTTTTTCCTGATAGAAAGAAAGTAGACCGGGTGATTGAAGGAACAGAATGTGCAAGGATACTCGGTTTTGATATTATTACACGAAGCCACCAATTCTCTGTTCCATATTTTTTAAAAAAGAGCTATTTAAATTGGGAAGTGGAGCATAAAAGCGAGATAAAAAATGGCAATTTATATAACATGGTTACCATTCATACTCCCAAGGGAACCTTAAAGCAGGTAGAAGGAATGCCGTATAATGAAAAAACCTCTGCAGGTACCCATGCTGCTACAATGGAGTATCTAATAAAAGACGAAAGGGACTTTGAAATATTTCAGAAATATATTCCCAAAATTGACGGGAAAAGCATTAAGGAAATGAAAGAAAATGCCGTTCAAACACAGAAAACAATTGGGGACACTGGTATATCAGCACCATGGGGATGGTGCGGTGTCTATAATGTGGCTGCCACCTACAGAAATCTTCAGGACCTGCTAATAGATCCCTATACAAATAAGGACTTTTATGAGGCTTACATGGCAATGCTAACCAAACTAATTGTAGAAAACACTGAATATCTAGCAGACACTGACTTCGACTGCATAGGAATTCAAGGAAATATAGCCAATTCTGCAATGATAGGTCCAGAATACTTTGATCGCTTTATACTGCCTTATGAAAAACAAGTGGTGGATGTAATAAGAAATGCAGGTAAGTATGCACTATATCACAACTGTGGGAAGGCGAAGGTACTCCAGAACTCTTATGTGAAACTTGGAGTAGATATCTGGGAAACAATAGCAGAACATCCTCAAGGTGATAATAATTTAGAAGAGGCTAAAAGACTAATAGGAGACAAGCTCATTCTCTCCGGCAATCTTGACCAGGTTGAGTTTCTTAAGAAAGCTTCATTGACCCACATAGAAGAAAGGGTAGCCAAAATTATGCATATAGGAAAGCCAGGAGGAAACTACATTTTCGCCTGTTCTGATTATTTGGAAAGGGATACTCCTTTAGAAAGCATTGCTAAGGTTATAGAGGTTGCCAAAAGGGAAGGTAAATACTAATTCGGATAAATGTTATCGGAATGGAGGCAGATGAATGTTTGAAAACATACAAAAAATTACCCCAAAAAGCTTTGAAAGATATGGGCATGTTATATTTCATGATCATACAAAAAAAGAAAGCTTTCAGATAGTACTAAATGAATTTGAAGAGGTAGGCTGGAGAATTGCTGTATCAAAAATTACAGATAAGGCCATAAAGATACTTGCCAGGCATCCTAACTCAATGGAAACCTTTGAGCCAATGGAGGGCGTAACAGTAATCTGTGTTGCTCCAGCCAACAATCCCATGGATTATAAGCTGTTTTTACTGGATAAGCCCGTCTGTCTGTATAAAAACATTTGGCATGCTACCATGAGTATTTCAGAGTATTCTATAGTAAAGATTTGTGAAAATGCTCATGTGGAATCTGAAGAATATGATTTAGTTTAAGGAATTAACTCCTCCTCATATATTTGGGGAACAAAACCGCCTGGGAAAGTATTTCTGGGTGGTTTCCCCAAAAATTTTCCTGCTCGATAAGAGGGAGCAAAAAAAGCATCTTAAGCAGGAGTAAATGCTTAATATTTTAGAACTTATAGAATGGGGGGTAAGTAATGCAACCATTAAATATGGAACTATTAAAAAACCAACAAGACCTACTTAATATGAATAAAGAGACAAAAATTAATTTTAAGGAAATGCCTGAGAGAATAATACAATTTGGAGAGGGTAATTTTTTAAGGGCTTTTACAGATTGGATGATTCATAGATTAAATTGCCTCAAACTTTTCAATGGCAAAATTGTTGTAGTACAGCCAATAGAAAAGGGTATGGTAGAAACCCTGAATAGGCAGGATGGCCTGTACACCATTATTCAAAGGGGTATTCAACAGGGCAGGGAAATAGAAAAAACGGAGATTGTAGGCTCAATAAGCAGGGGTATTAACCCTTATGAAGATTGGGAAGGTGTACTAAAATGTGCTGAAGATCCAAACATAGAGTATGTTTTTTCCAATACAACAGAGGCTGGAATTGATTATGATCCTGAGGATAGTTGCCAATTTGAACCTCCTTATTCTTTTCCAGGCAAATTGACCGTATATTTGTATCATCGCTTCAGGCATTTCAATGGTGAACCATCAAGAGGAATGATTATTATACCGTGTGAACTTATAGATAAAAACGGTGATACCCTTAAAAGGATTGTTTTACAGCTGGCAAAAAACTGGAATTATCCACAGAATTTTATAGAGTGGATTAATAACTCTAACAAATTCATAAATTCTCTAGTGGATAGAGTGGTCCCTGGGTATCCCAAGGAGGAAGCTGCCTTGATAGCAGAAAAATTGGGCTATTACGACGAGCTTATATGTACCAGCGAATTATATCATCTCTGGGTTATAGAGGGCCCAGAAGAATTGAAAAATGCCCTGCCCTTTCATAAGGCTAATTTAAATGTTATCTGGACTGATGACATGAGCATGTATAGAACTAGAAAAGTGAGGATCCTAAATGGAGCACACACTTCATCTGTTCCTGCAGCATATCTCTGTGGAATTAATACTGTTAAGGAAATGATTGAGCATGACGTCCTGGGTAAATTTATCAAGCAAATTATTAAGGAAGAGGTTATTCCTTCACTAGATTATGACAGTAAAATGTTAGAAGAATATGCAGACAGTGTTTTTGAAAGATTTGCAAACCCATATATCAGTCATTATCTCACAAGTATTTTGCTTAACTCAACTTCAAAGTTTAAAACAAGGGTCCTGCCATCTTTACTTGACTATATAAAAAAGCATGGACAGATTCCTGTAAAGCTTACTTTTTCTTTGGCAGCCCTGTTTATCCTGTATCGTGACACTAATGAACTGCAAGACGACCCAAGGGTTTTGGAATTCTTTTATAATGTATGGGGCGAATATGGAAAAGAAAAAAATGCTGCCTCTCTAGTAGAAAAGGTGCTTGCCAACGAACATATTTGGGGGCAAAATCTAAATAATGTTGATGGACTAAACCTGGCAGTAAAAGTGCAATTAGAAAGGATATTGGATAACGGGATTGAGGAGACATTAGAGGGGCTAGTTAAAACCTAGTTTAAAATTGGGAGGAGACGTTTGTGAGGCTTATAAGAATACATGAAAAGGATAACGTTGCCATAGCCTTAGACGCAGTCCAAAAGGGTTCCCAGGCAACAGTTGGTAATCAAACTATATATATAAGTGAAGATATAGGCAAAGGGCACAAAATAGCCATTAAAGATGTCCCAAAGGATAGTGAAATTATTAAATACGGTTTCCCAATAGGTAAGGCATCAGTGGATATTCATTTAGGCAGTTGGGTTCATGACCATAATTTAAAAACTGGTCTGGGTGACATATTAAGCTATGAATATAAGCCTAGCTTAAAACCGCAGAAAGTAGTTAAATGTATGAATTTTAAGGGCTTTAAAAGGCCCGATGGAAAGGTTGGTGTGAGAAATGAGATTTGGATTATACCAACCGTTAGCTGTGTCAATAGAAATGCTGAATTAATTGAAAGGGCAGCCGTTGAGAAGTTTAAGGACAGCTGCCAGGGCATTGATGGCATTTATACCCTGAAGCATCCCTATGGCTGCTCACAGCTTGGTGATGATCATCTCAATACTCAAAAAATACTTGCCAACCTAGTAAAACATCCAAATGCTGCAGCTGTATTAGTTCTAGGATTAGGCTGTGAAAACAACAATGTGGACGAGTTTAAAAGGGTGTTAAAGGATTATGATGTGAACAGGGTAAAATTTTTAGAGGCTCAGGAGGTTGAAGATGAAATTACGGAAGGAACCGCTCTTATAGAGAAACTCATAAATTATGCCAAAGAATTTTCAAGGCAGGACTGCAGCATTGATTACCTGTCAATTGGATTAAAGTGTGGAGGATCAGATGCCTTTTCAGGCCTTACTGGTAATCCTTTGTTAGGGGCTTTTTCTGATAGGCTGATAGAGTGTGGGGGTACTTCAGTACTAACTGAAGTGCCTGAAATGTTTGGAGCAGAAACAATACTACTGAACCGTTGTGCTAATGAAGAGGTTTTCAATAAAGCAGTTGAACTTATAAATGGTTTCAAGGAATACTTTAATTCTTACAACCAACCAATTTATGAGAATCCAAGCCCAGGAAATAAAGCTGGTGGCATATCAACTTTAGAAGAAAAATCCTTAGGTTGTGTCCAAAAGGGTGGCATTGGTAATATAGTAGATGTTCTTCAGTACGGTGAATTACTTCAAAAAAACGGTTTGAATCTGTTAAACTCTCCTGGTAATGACATGGTAGCATCAACAGCGTTAGCAGCGGCAGGCTGCCAAATAATTCTTTTTACCTCTGGAAGGGGAACACCCCTTGGAACATGTGTCCCTACAATTAAAATAGCCACAAACAGCGAAATTTTTAAGCAAAAAAACAACTGGATGGATTTTGATGCAGGGCCTATAATATCAGGAAAAAACATAGATAATGTATTGGAAGATTTTTGGGATTATGTTATAGAAGTGGCTGAAGGAAAGAGCACTAAATCAGAAATTTTAGGCTTCAGAGAAATAGCTATTTTCAAATCAGGTGTTACTTTATAAAAAATATATTAAGTGAGCTCCATTTTAAATAATATTCAGATTAAGCACCCAGGACTTCCCTGGGTGTTTTGTTATTAATTAGAAGTCCACTTAAAATTTTTTTGTTAGGAAGATAAAAAAGAAGAAGGAATCTCGCTTTCAATGGCGAATACCTATTTTACAGTTACGCAAACGATTGCGGCAAACGATTGCTCAAAGAGGAGATTGGTCTATGGCTACTATAAAAGACGTGGCTCTAAAAGCAGGTGTGGCTACCAGCACCGTATCTAGAATTCTTAGCGGCAAGGGCGAGGCCAGTAAGGAAACCAAAGAAAGGGTTCTGCAAATAGTTCAAGAGCTAAACTACAAGCCAAATGCCCTGGCAAAGGGATTAAAGGAAGGAAAGTCCAATACTATTGGACTTATAGTTCCTAATATAAGGGATCTTGTTTTCCCAGCTGCCATCAGGGGGATATCGGATTATTTAGAAAAACACGGGTATACATTAGTACTGGTCAACACAGATGACAAGATTGAATTGGAAAAGCTTCATATTAACAATTTACAAAATAGAGCCGTTGATGGATTTATTATCTCAACTGCCAAAAAAGATAGTGTTCACCTGTTGGAACTCAAAAAGAAGGGAGTTCCTGTGGTTTTGCTTTTACGACACCTTGAAGACGCCATGGATGCTATTATTGTGGATAATTATCAGGGCGGGTATAATGCAACACAATATTTAATAGAAAAGGGACATAAAAAAATTGCCATTGTAAATGGAACCATGGATTTACAGCTTTACAGGGAAAGATACAGGGGGTATGTTGCTGCATTATCCGAGGCAGGTATAGAGATGGATAATAATCTGGTAGTTCATAATGTGGAAAGTTGGGAAGACAGTTTGCAGGCAGTTAAAAATCTAATTAAACAGGGGGGATGCCCAGAGGCTATATTTGCTACAAGTGATCCTAAAGCATTAGGGGTTATAAGAGGTTTAAAGGACATGAACATCAAGGTTCCGGATGATGTATCTGTAATTGGTTTTGACAACATGGATATGGCTGAAATGATGGATCCACCTTTAACTACTGTTGCCCAGCCTTTTTATAAGTGCGGCTACATGGCAGCAGAAAGGCTGCTGCGCTTAATAAAAAGCAAACGAACCCTAAAGCCGGTAGTTGAAGAGTTAAAAACAGAGCTGCTTATCCGCAGTTCTGTAAAGGAAAGGCCCTAGAAGAGTATAAATTTAAAAATGGGGGTGTTAGATGAGCTGTACACTTTAATATCTTTATTTTCAAAAAGAAAAGGCCCCGGATAGAGGCCGAATGAAGAAAAACAAAACATATTATCATGGTTAAGTTTATTAGAACTACAGGTTAATTTCAACTATCAATTTTGCACTATAAAAAAATAAGCTTCCCAAGGCAGATAATGTTAGTGCAGATCAGGTTCGTTTTATGGATTTTAGTATAAAGAATAAACTAGATGGAGGTTGGAAAATGTTAAATTCTTTAAAGAAGATAAGTTTAGTTTTACTGGTAGCTTTATTATCCATTGGGCTGGCAGCTTGTGGCGGAGGTAGCGGCAGCGGCAAAGATGAGCAAGGTGAAAAGGCAGAAAAAATCATTCTAAAATACGGGGATGCTGTTTCAACTGCTGACCCACAGTACGAGGCCTCTGTGTTTTTTGCCCAAAAGGTTGCTGAAATGACTGATGGAAGAGTAGAGGTTCAAATATATCCAAACTCCCAGCTGGGCAACCAGAGAGAGATGACAGAAGGCCTCAAGCTTGGTACTATTGAAATCGTGAAAAATACAAATGCCGTTTTTACAGGCTTTGTTCCAGCAACTAAGGTACTGGATTTGCCATATCTATTTACTGATACAGAGCATGCCAGAAGGGTTCTAGATGGAGAAGTTGGGGACCAGCTTAAAGCTGCAGCGGAAGAAGCAGGATACAAAATTTTATGGTTCTTTACTCCAAGGGCCAGAAGTGTATATAACTCTCAAAAGCCCATTTATACACCAGCAGACATTAGTGGAATGAAAATAAGGGTTATGGAAAGTCCAATCATGATAGATACCATTAATACAATGGGCGCAAGTGCTGTTCCCCTGGCCTTCGGTGAGGTATACTCTGCCCTTGAGCAAGGTATAGTGGATGGAGCGGAAAACTCCATTATCTCCTATTATGCTATGAAGCATAGTGAAGTGGCCAAATACTTTTCTGAGACAAATACATTCTACTCACCGGAGCTTGTAATTATGAGCCTGGATAAATTCAACAGCCTTCCTGAAGATGTACAAAAGGTTTTTGAAGAACTGGCAGGCCAGGTTGTTGCCTATGAACATGAAGTGTATCAGGAATTAGAAGCAAAGACAAAAGATATACTCATAGCTGAAGGCAGTCAGTTTAATGAGGTTGATATAGCTCCCTTCAGAGAAAAGATGCAGCCTCTATATCAAAAGCATGCCAATGATGTTGGAGGTATGGATCTGATTAACAAGATATTAAATTACTAAAAAATTTAAGCATTGGGCAATTGTAAATTATACCTGGGAAATTGGGAGATACCTCCCAATTTCCTTTACAACCAAGTTTTAGGGGGTTCCTGCAGTGAAAAAGACCTTAATCAGGTTAAATGAACTTGTGTATAAAACTGAATTATTTATAGGAGTTACCATACTTCTGGCCATAGTGTTTCTGGTGTTCATGCAGGTATTTAATCGTTTCATATTAAAACAGCCCCTTTCGTGGTCAGAGGAGCTGGCTAGATATTTGTTTATAATTCTAGTTTTTATAGGAATAAGTGTGGCTACAAAGGCAAGGGCCCATTTTGGCATAGATTTCTTCCTTGCCAAACTAAATCCATCTATACAAAAGCTTGTTGGAATAGGAACCTCAGCGGCCATATTGGTGTTCCTATGGGTTATATTTTCAAAAAGTTTTATCCTGATAAATAGTGCCATGGCACAAAAGTCCCCGGCCATGGGAATTACAGTGGGTAATTTATATTATACATTTACGATTTTTGCAGTATTTTGCTCCATTCACGTTTTGACCAACTTAATTGAGGACCTATTCAAGGAGAATGCACAATGATTTATATTATCTTTGGTTCTTTAATTGTTTTATTTGCTCTGGGAATTCCAATTGTATACTCACTAGGGGTAGCCTCGCTTATTTCCCTGCTCTATCTTGGTAATGTTCCCCTGGTTGTTATTCTGCAAAAAATGTGGTCCGCACTAGATAACTTTGCTCTCCTGGCTATCCCCTTGTTCGTGCTGACAGGGGGCTTGATGGAAAGAGGCGGAGTTTCCAGAAGGATTATAGCCTTTGCCTATGCTGTTATTGGAAAAATTGCCGGTGGTCTGGGATTTGTAAGCATCTCATCATCAATGCTTTTTGCAGCCCTTTCTGGATCCAGTCCGGCTACTGTGGCTGCAATTGGTGGTATGATAATTCCCTCAATGAAGGAAAAAAATTATGACCCAAATTTTGCTGCGGCACTTCATGCAAGTGCAGGTTCCATTGGAGTAATAATTCCTCCAAGTATTACAATGATAATCTATGCGGTCATTGCAGAACAATCTGTGGGAAGATTGTTTCTAGGAGGATTTATCCCAGGCATTTTAATTGGTTTAGCCTTAATGGTTGTATGCTATATCATTTCAAAAAGAGAGAACTACCCAAGAGAAGAACAGACCAGTTTAATCAATATCTTAAAGACCTTTAAAGATGCAATTCTATCTCTAATGGTGGCAGTAATTGTAATGGGTGGTATTCTAAGCGGCATTGCAACTGCTACTGAGGCTGCAGTACTGGCTGTTTTCTATGCATTTTGCTTATCCTTCTTTGTATATAAAGAATTATCGCTAAAGGACGTTAAAGACGTTTTGATAGAAACAATTTTTATTAGTGCAGCTGTAATGGGTGTAATGGCCACAGCAGGTATTTTTGGCTGGATACTAGTTACCCAGCAGGTGCCCCAGATGATAGCAGGATTTTTAATGTCCATTACAGATAGCCCGATTATGGTCTTTATGATGATAAATGTAGTTTTATTAATTATTGGGACTTTTTTAGATACAGGTGCAGCTCTAATTATTTTTGTCCCAATGCTATTGCCAATAGCTGCGGCCTACGGCTTTGATCCCATACACTTTGGAGTTGTTACAGTAATAAACCTGGCAATAGGAATGGCAACCCCGCCCCTGGGAATCTGTCTCTTTGTTGCCTGCAGAATTGCAAAAATTCCCCTGGTGAATATTGTTAGACCTATACTACCATTCCTGGGAGCCATGATTTTAGTGCTGTTTCTAGTGACCTACTTCCCGCAAATAATATTATTCTTACCAAATCTAATGTCTAGATGACAGGAGGTGTCATGAATTTGCACCCTATAGAGCGAGTTAGAAAGATGAATTCAGGGGAGGCAATTGACAGGGTTCCCTTTATGCCAACCCTGTATGAGCATTGTGCTTCATTGATTGATAAAACTCCCTCCCAGGTAGCCCAGAGCAAAGAACTGTTAATAAAATCCCAGATTACTGCTTATGAAGCATACCGACATGATCTAGTGACAGTAGGATTGGATATATATAATGTTGAAGTTGAGGCCCTGGGGGGAAATATAATCTTTCCAGAAAATAATGAAATACCAGGATTAAAGGGGCACCCCCTGGCAGATAATGACAATCTTAACAACCTTAACATTCCAGATCCTGAGAAGGACAGTAGAATGCCCCTGTTTTTAGAAGCAGCCGAGGCCATTAAAAGGGAAATTGGCAAAGAGGTTCTAGTAAATGGCACCATTGTGGGGCCATTTACCCTGGCAGCCCTGCTGCGGGGTTTTGAAAATTTTATCATGGATTTAATGACCAGGCCAGAATATGCCCAGAAGCTCATGAAGTTTTCAGCAGAAGTGGGTATTAGCTATGGTGAAGCAATGATTAAAAGGGGATTGGGCCTATCCATTAATGAATCATGGATTTCACCTCCCTTAATATCTCCTAAAATATATAAAGAACATATCCTTAAATGGGAAGGGCATCAAATTGCAGAGCTTAAAACCAGGGGATTGTCAAATATTGGCTTGATATCAGGTGGCAATACCACTCCCATTGTTGACCAGATGCTGACCACCGGCACATCCCTGATCATGGCAGATTACAATTGTGACCTGAAGTATTTTAAAGAAAAGGCAGAAGAAGCAGGGGTTATTCTCCGTGGATGTATAGATTCCAAGCTTCTTGAAAAGGGCAGTAGGGAAGATATTTATAATGCCACTAATAAAGTCCTTGATATTGGCAGCACATCAAAAAAATTTGTAATTGGTTGTGGTGTAGTATCCTATAATACCCCCAAAAATCAATTATTACTGTTTAAAAAGGCTGTAGAAGACTACTACAAACATCAATAAACATCAATTGCAAGAATAGGAAGGAAGATTTCATGAACTATACCAGAGCAATGATCTTAAAAGAATTTAACGAGCCTTTAGTATTAGAGAAAATGCCCCTGCCCGAATTGAAGCATGGGGAGGTTCTTGTAAAAATAACAGCAGCAGGTGTATGCGGATCTGATGCTCATATGTGGAGAGGTAAAGACCCCAGAACACCTCTACCGATAATTTTAGGTCACGAGGGTGTAGGTGAGGTTGCAGCCGTTGAGGGTACAAAAAAAAATATTTTTGGTGACGAGATTAAACCAGGAGACAAGATCCTCTGGCATAGGGGTGTAAGCTGCCAGGAATGCTATTACTGTAAAATACTTAAACAGCCTGCATTATGTGAAAATAGATGGGTTTATGGAATTAATAGAAGCTGTACTGAAAAGCCCTACCTGCTTGGATGCTATTCTGAACACATAGTGCTTAATTCTATGACAGATGTTTTCCCAATACCAGAACATGTGCCTCATGAAATCATGGTGTCTGCATCCTGTTCGGGATCTACCACAGCACATGGCTTTGATTTAGCTCCCCCTACCTTTGGTGGAACTGTTGTTATTCAAGGTCCTGGACCCCTGGGTATTTTTGCAGTGGCCTTTGCAAAAGCCTATGGGGCAGGTGAAATTGTAGTTATAGGTGGAACAAAAGACAGACTGGAGATGTGTATGGAGTTTGGAGCAACGTGTATTCTTAACAGAAATGAAGTAGGTGAAGATGAAAGAAAAAGCAAGGTCCTGGAATTAACTAATGGCAGGGGAGCAGATATGGTATTTGAAGCAGTTGGCAGTACTTCTGCAGTAAAAGAAGGAATTGCCATGACAAGGATAGGTGGAAGCTTTGTATCTGCCGGCTTTGGTGAACCCAACGGTACAGTTGAGCTGGACTGTTTTCATGATATAGTCAGGAAAAATCTAAGGTATCAGGGTGTATGGGTCAGTGATACCAGCCATACCTACCACGCATACAAACTGGTTCTTAATAATATTGAACTTTTTAGTAAAATGGTCACTCATAGATTTAGTTTGGAGGAGGCTACCACAGCTCTGGAAAAAATGGAGGCAAAAGAACCTGTCAAGGCTGTTTTAGTTCCCTAGGGCTAAAAAGGATGGTGAAGTTAAATTATGAAAAGTATCTTTTGTGATGTCCTTGTAGTTGGTGGTGGTGGTGGAGGTTTAAGAGCTGCCATTGCTGCCAAGGAGGAGAATCCCCAACTAAAGGTCATTCTGGCAACTAAAGGCCAGTTGGGTAAAAGTGGAGTAACAGCACTAGCGTGTTCAGACAGGATGGCATTTCATGCAACCCTTAAGCATACCCAACCCCAAAAAGAGGATTCGTGGAAGTATCATGCAGCAGATATCTATGAGATAGGGGGCAGGGTCTCTGATGGTAATTTAGCTGAGGTTCTAGCCAAAAATGCTGAGGATGCCTTTGACTACCTGGACAAATTAGGTGTTCCCTTTGTTAAAAAAAATGGAATTCCTGACCAGTTCATAACTGATGGATCGGATTATCCCAGGGCCTGTTATACAGGACCAAAAACTGCAGTCCATATAGAGGAAGCATTAGTAAATGAAATCAGAAAGCATGACATAGAAATAATTGAAAACTGTATGGCGGGCAAAATTATTGTAAATGATTCCCAGGTAACTGGAGCCATATTAATAGATACAAAAAGTGAAACTCCCCTGGACCAGGCAGTAACTATTTGCAAAACTGGAAAAATTATCCTTGCGGCTGGCGGAGCAGGGAAAGCCTATTTATATAATGTGTTTCCAAGGGGTGCCACTGGGGATGCCTATGCCCTGGCATATGATGCTGGAGCTGAGCTGGTAAATATGGAGTTTATTCAAATAGGCATTGCCTCTGTCAAGACCAAGCTTAATTGTTCTGGAAGTGCAATGCGGGCAGTTCCCAGAATAATTAACTCAAATAACGAGGAATTCCTTGATGAGTATTTTCCAGCAGGAACTTCATTAGAAGAAATATACAACTGTGTCTTCCAGAAGGGGGCCAGCTGGCCGGTAACTTATGAGCACAAAACCCACATCATAGACATTGCAGTTTACAAAGAAATGCTCAGGGGAAATAAGGTTTACCTGGACTATTCTGAAAACCCTAAAGGCTTTATTTTTGATAACCTTTCTGGGGCTTGGAAGCAGCGCTACCAGCAGGAAATGACCATTAATCTAGGGGAAAAATCAAGGCAGGAAACCCCACTAAACAGGTTAAGAGAAATAAATAGCGCTACAATTAGCTGGCTGAAGGAGAGGGGAATAGATCTAGAAGCAGGTGAGAAAATAGAAATTGCTGCTTGTATTCAGCACTTTCAAGGCGGGGTAAAGATAGACGAAAAAGCCCAAACCAAAATCACCGGCCTATATGCTGTTGGCGAATGTGCCGGGGGGCAGCATGGAGCTAACCGTCCCGGTGGCAATGCCCTTTTAGACAGTCAGGTCTTTGGGAAGATTGCCGGCATGGATGCAGCAAGTAGCTGTTCCTTGATAAGTAAACAGCACGTTAATGAAAAGGAAGTAAAAGATTTTTTTGAGCAACTAAAAATAATGGAACAAAATAATAATACAAACCAGAATAAGCTTGGAGATATTGGAGCCGACTCTATCCGCAAAAAACTTCAAAAAATAATGCATGGTGCGGCAAGTATAGTACGTACTGATGAAGGTCTTAAAAAGGCCCTAGCAGAAATATATTTATTAAAAAATACGCCAATTGCAGTTGATGACAATGGTTATGCCTTTGCCCTGGAAACCAAGCACCTTATATGTGCAGCTGAAATGATCTTGAAAGCGGCCATCCTAAGAGATGAAAGCAGGGGACCTCATCTGCGTTTTAATAGCTATGAAGACCCAGAACCTATAGCACGCAAAGACCCGGACTGGCAGAAGTATATTGTCATTTCCAGGGGGGATGGAGAAATGATTCTGGAAACCAGGGTCCCCCAGAAATTAAGCCTTCGAGATAGTAGGTGATTAAACTGGCACAATTTGCAAGATTCAACTATAAAACATTAGCAGAGCTAAAGGCCAAAATTTCAGAGTTAAAGGCAGATATTGAGCTCACAGAAGACATAAGCCCCTTGTTAAAGAAAACTAGAATAGGTCAGTATGAGCTGCCAAATGCAATGGTTATACACCCCATGGAAGGCTGTGATGGTACTGATGATGGACGTCCTTCTGGGCTTACCCATAGACGCTATGAAAGATTTGGAGCAGGGGGGGCCGGCCTTATCTGGTTTGAAGCTGCAGCTGTTGTCCCTGAAGGCAGATCTAATCCCAGACAGCTTTGTATTAGTAAAGATAATCTGCATTCATTAAAGGATTTGCTGGATGCAGCATTAAAAGCTGCTGAACAGGGCATGGGCAAGGGCCATAGACCTGTAACAATATTACAGATGACTCATTCTGGAAGATATAGCAAGCCCCATGGCAAGGCTGAACCAACCTTTATATTTAATGACCCACTGTTGGATGAAAAGGTTGGAATTAATGACGACTGCAGGCCAATTACTGATCAGGAGCTGGATGAGCTTCAAGAAAGGTATGTTGAAGCAGCACAACTTGCAGTGGAAGCAGGATTTGATGGAATTGACATTAAAGCCTGCCATAGATATCTCCTTTCTGAAATCCTTGCAGGTCATACTAGGGCAGGCAAATATGGAGGCAGCTTTGAGAACCGCACCAGGTTTCTCCTTGAGGTTGTTCAAGGGATACGCAGCAAGGTTGGCAGTGGTCCCATAATCAGTGTAAGGTTAAATGCCCATGATGGGCTTCCCTTTCCCCATGGCTGGGGTGTTGAACAGGTAGAGGGCAGCGAAGATATTGATTTGTCTGAACCAAAGAAGCTGGCAAGGCAGCTGTATGAAAAGGGAGTATCATTAATCAGCGTTACCGCTGGAAACCCCTATTACAAGAAGCCATATATTGGGCGGCCCTTTGATGTGCCTGTTATTGGTGCAGACCAGCCATTGGAGCATCCCCTTGAAAGCGCGGCAAGGCTAATGTACTGTGCCAATGAAATACAAAAGGGTGTGCCTCAAGCTGCTGTTGTTGGTGCAGGCTACAGCTGGTTTAGACAGTATTTTGCAAATGCAGCTGCCAGTCAGCTGTCCAAGGGGAATGTATCATTAGCAGGTGTGGGCAGGATGGCCTTTGCCTATCCAGACTTTGCAAAGGACTTAATGGAAAAGGGCAGACTAGAGAAATCAAAGGTTTGTACAGCCTGCAGCAAATGCACCCAGATCATGCGAGACGGCGGCAGGACAGGATGTGTCATCAGAGATAGTGAAGTATACCTGCCAATATATAAAGAAGGTCGTGGCTTACAGGGCAAGTAGACAATGTTATAGAAGCTGTAATACATTAGACAGGCAGCCATTAGCTGCTTGTTTTTTGATCGTCTTTACATATACCTTTACAGATAAATAGGAATGCCTTATAAACGGGTCCTCTTTATCTCGACGGCCACGGCGGTCAGTCTGACGAAACTCATTGAGTATCGGAGATAAGTCTTTACAATCTCTGTATACAGTAGTATAATTAGCATACAATAATACTACAATAATACTACAATATTACTGCTTTTATAGGAGAGTGAGTAATGATGAATATACGGCCTTCCGCAGCAATACGCAAGAACTACAATGAAATCTCCGAACTCTGCAAACGTACAGGCGAGCCGGTTTATCTGACTAAAAACGGCAGCGGCGACCTTGTGGTGATGGATATAGAGGCATTTGCCCGGCGCGAAAGTATGCTGAAGCTCAAAGAAAAGCTGATGCAATCAGAAATCGACATCCAAAAAGGGCGTACCTATTCCGTAGAGGAAACAGCCTCAGCCATGCGCAAGGCTGTCGCGGAGGTTTCCAATGCCGGAAAAGAATAAGCCTTATACGGTAAAAATCACGGAAACCGCATGGGAAATGCTCGTTTCTCATGCGCGTTTTCTTGCGAATGTGAGCGTGTCGGCCGCTAACAGGCTGATCGATACCTTTGTTGAAATAACCGATAGCCTTGCCACGATGCCGGAGCGCAACCCATGGCTGGAACATGACGCCATTCCTTTTCAAAAATACCGCAAGCTGCTGTTTGGCAAGCACTATATGGCCCTTTATCAGATACAGGAAAACACGGTCTATGTAACAGCCGTTGTGGATTGCCGACAGGATTACAGTTGGCTGCTGTAACTTTTGGAATAGGCGGCCTGTTCATATTATCATTAGCAGGTGTGGGCAGGATGGCCTTTGCCTATCCAGACTTTGCAAAGGACTTAATGGAAAAGGGCAGACTAGAGAAATCAAAGGTTTGTACAGCCTGCAGCAAATGCACCCAGATCATGCGAGACGGCGGCAGGACAGGATGTGTCATCAGAGATAGTGAAGTATACCTGCCAATATATAAAGAAGGTCGTGGCTTACAGGGCAAGTAGACAATGTTATAAAAGCTGTAACACATTAGACAGGCAGCCGTTAGCTGCTTGTTTTTTTATAAATTCTGAAAATACCCCTTTACATATAACTGGAAGTACCTTATAATAAGAACACATGTTCTATAAAAAGATAGGCCAATACATCTTATAACGTAAATATAAGGAATTAAAGGTTCTTAAAGGATGATATCTATATAATATTTTTTAGTAAAGATTTTCTTAGAAAGGGGTGACTACCAGTTACAAAACTATAGTATAATGGTTATACAATATCTACTTAGAATATTTTAGAGCAGCGGTATGATGTCAAGTAGGTAATTGGAAATTTTTCAAAGAATTCGCTGCACAAAAGGGGGTGCTTGCCTAAAAAAGGCAACACTAAACAAGCCCACCCTATGACAAGTATATTTATTACAAATATAACAATAAATAGGTGGAAGGAATCCTGAGCTTTGGTCTATTCTAATTTAATTGTCGGTTTCCCCCTTTCGGTTGGTAGAGTTGGTTAGACTTCAGCAGAAAAAAGACTAACCGTACCAGTTTACGGGCAGTAAGAGCAAGGGCGCGTTTATGAGCATACTGCTTAGGCTCCGCTTTTTTCATGGCATAATACTCGGCAAAAACAGGGTCGTGCACCCGAACACTGCTTGCCGCCTCAATAAGGTAATACCTTAAAATGCGGTTGCCAGAGCGAATAAGCCTTGTACTACTAGCAGTAAAATCACCAGACTGATTTTGGGTCCAGGCAAGACCAGCTAACTTAGCTACCTGTTTATGGCTGTCAAACTGATGGATATCACCAATTTCAGCAATAATACCAGAAGCAAAAATAGGACCGATACCCGGAACAGAATCTAGAGTTTGAGGAATAGTCTTTAAATGGTCCTCAATAGCCTTTTTCAAAGACTGCAGCTGTTCCTGGATTGTTCTAATAACCCTAATACTAGAGGCCATGGCCAAGTTAACAGAATCAGACATGGCCTTGGGCAACCTGTAAGAAGAACGAGCAGCCTTTTGCAACTGTTTAGCAACAGCCTGAGGATCATCAAAGCGGTTTTTACCATGCTGAATTAAAAACTCCATCAGATCATCCAAAGAAGCATCTGCTAGAGCCTCAGCGGACTCAAACTCTTCCAAAACAGCCAGAGAAGTAGCAGATAACTTGTTAGAAAAGACTAAAGAGTAATCACTACACTTCAGGTACAGGTTAGACATAAGAAAATTAGCTTCACGTACTAGAGCCTGCATGAGGTGGTACCTGGCCCGAGTAAGCCTTTGAAGAGCCATCAAAGGTTCACTCCAAGTAAAAGGATGAGGCAGATAGCCACTTTTAAGCCTAGCAGCAATATACCAGGCATCGAACCTATCATTTTTAGGAGCATCCAAGAAATGAGCCTTTTTAAACTCCTTAATCAGACTAGGGTTAAACATGTAGACCTTAACATCAGGGCAGGCAAAGTCCAAATGGCGATGCAAGTAGATGGCAGCATGGGTAGAGTAGCAACCGGTGTGCTCTAAACCAAAAAGTATTCTATCAAAATCATGTTTACTAACCAACTGGTTGATACGATCCTTAAGCTCAAAAATACCAGGTCTATTATTAAAAACACTAAACCGGCTTATAGGACGCTTTTCATCATCATTAGACAAACAACAAACAACATTGTCCTTGCTGCTTATATCGATACCGACAAACAAAGGGTTAGACATCTTAATCACCTCCTTCACTTTAAAATATATAGATGTCTACAGTCTTGGGATGTCCCTGGGAAACCCATGAACGACAGCCTTGCGAGCTATAGGAATACACCGGATCCCCTCGGTGCACTGGCCTCCGTCTGCTAACAGAGGGAGAGGCAAACCGGGAAACAGTCAGCGTGTAGGTCTATAACATGGGGCCAGGGGAACACTCTAAAAATGGAAGACACCCTATAACGGGGCAACTGGAGGAAATGGAACATTCCCTTGGTAGACACCTTTGGCTATATTTTCCCAAAGACATCCCAGGACTGTAAACCCTTTTTAAAAAAGATAGCATATTAGTTATTGGCTTGTGGATATGCCGCTCATGTGGACTTGTGGACAGCTGCTGCGCACCTGCCCACAGGGTCCACAATCGCTTGGACAATGCTAAAGCATTGCCCACATACCCACAAGCCCTGCTACGATGAATAACTTGTTGTTGTAGTTGTTAAAGATCTACATTAAAAAATGAGCAATGTCCCAACTGGAAATTAACGTCCAAATCGGGGGCTGCTCATAGTATACAAGGAGGTAATTGTGATGGAAGTAATCCTTCAAGAAATTTTGTCTGAGGTAAGATCCATTAAGATTGGCCAGGCTAGATTAGAAGAAGGTTTTAGTAGGTTAGAAGGCAAGATGGAAAACCTGGAAAAAAGGATGGATTCTTTAGATATTAGGATGGACAGGTTAGAAAGCCGTATGGATAGCTTAGAAAGTCGTATGAATAGTCTAGAAAGCCGCATGGACAGTCTAGAAAGCCGTATGGATAATCTAGAGAGTAGGATGGATGCACTAGAAAATAGGATGGATAGCTTAGAAAGCCGCATGGACGTCTTGGAGTTAAGAATGAATAGTCTTGAAGAAAATCAGGAGAAGATGCAGGCTGACTTACAGGAGATTGGCAGAAAAGTAGAAGTGTTATATGAGCAAACTGCCGGACTTGCTGAATTCAGGACTGAGACAAAGGAAACCCTTGCAAGGTTTGATATAGATATAAGGCTTATGAAAAAACTTTTAGCTAGTTAGTTAAAGCAGCTTATATCTTGCTTATACATTGGAGGAGCTGCCAGTTTCTCTATAATTGCTAAATCAGGTTTAATGCCGGGCTAACCTGGGTACTTAATTGGTATAAACAAGGTTAGCCCAGTCAGTATTCTTATCTAACCCAAGAAATCGGCGATTTCTGAAATTTCCCCTTCGTCGATGATTTTTATACCTTCCCTTAGCTCCTTTTTAATATTTACAGTAAGGTAAACCAAGGGTTCTATTTTAGAAGCAACAGCAGTTATCACTTCCAGGTCAAAAGAACTATTTTTAAAGCTGCAGGTCTTGTCTACGAAAATAACATCAGAATTTGTGTCTATGAGTTCCATGGAAATTTTTCCTAGAGAGGCTGCATTTGCCACTGTTAAATTGTGGCTCCATTGAGGGGTATATGAGCTGCCTAGTTTTGCTGATTCTAGCCGCAGTCTGTGCATCATTTCTTCAGGGGAATTCTTGCAAGAGATTATATGGACAGATTTCCCGTCACTTAAGTACTCAAGAGCAATCTCCATCATTTTTTTGGTTTTTCCACTGCCTGGTCCTCCAACTATAAGTTTCATTATTTAGCCCCCAAAATTTTAATAGTATATTAAGTATATTATCACACATTTGTACTTTATGGTGCGAAACATTTTTAAGCAAATTGATATTTATACATTGTTTAGTATACCCTTATAAAGTTTAATTTACAAAAAAAGTAAACCAGAAAGGATACATGGTATTTTTGTGGAATATTGTATATGACATTATATGATATTAAAAATCAACCAACTGGTGGTCAGGAAGGAATGAGTATAACTTGGCCTTAAGATTTATTCTTGGTGCTGCAGGCTCAGGTAAAACAGAATACTGTCTTAAAAGTATAAGAGAGGAATTAAAGAATAAGCCAGAAGGGCATTCCTTGATCTATTTGGTTCCGGAGCAGGCTACTTTTCAGCTTGAAAAGGAACTTGCTTGTACTCCAGGACTAGGGGGCATCATGCGGGTGCAGGTTTTAAGCTTTCGCAGGCTGGCCTGGAGGGTTTTTCGAGAAGCAGGCGGAGAAAGCCGCAAGCCCATAGGGGAACTTGGCAAAAAAATGATTTTAAAGAAGCTGCTGGAAGATAAAAAAGGGGATTTGCAGGTATTTGCTCAAGCTGCCAAGCAGCCTGGTTTTTTAGATATCCTGTCAAAAACCCTGTCTGAAATGAAAGCCTATATGGTTACTCCTGAACAGCTAATGGGTACTGCAGGCTTTTTTGATATGGATGAAGAAAGGGTTCTTGGTGCAAAGTTAAATGATATAAGCATTTTATATAAGGAATTTGAAGCCTACTTAAGGGACAAGTATCTAGACCCAGACGATTATCTTACGTCCCTGGCAGAAAGAATTAGCCAATGCAGCTTTATTAATGATGCCGAAATCTGGATTGACGATTTTACAGGCTTTACGCCCCAGGAATACAAGGTGTTAGAAGAGTTAATAAAAAATGCTGGGCAGGTAAACATTTCCCTGTGTTTGGATCCTCATGCTTTAAATAGGCCTTTAGAGGATGAGGACTGTTTTTACATAACAAAAGAAACCTACTTAAAAATAGCAGATATATGTAGAAGCCTTAAGGAACCTGTCATGGAAATTCTAAGCCTACCTGAGGGTGGCGTGGCTCCAACAACATCCCAGAACATTCCCTACAGGTTTTTAACTTCTCCAGATCTGGCATATTTGGAAAAGCATTACTATGATACCCAGATACCTGCTTATGAACAGGAGATACAGCATATTGCAATTGCCTCAGCAGTAAATCCCAGGGCAGAGGTTGAAGGTATAGCCAGGGAAATTTTGCATCTGTCCAGAACAAAGGGCTATAGATGGAGGGAAATTGCTGTTATTTTTAGAGATTTTGAAGGGTATCAGGAGCTGGTAGAAACAGCATTTAACCATTATGGTGTGCCTTTTTTCATGGACAAGAAGAGACCCATGGTTCACCATCCTCTTATAGAATTAATTATTTCAAGCATGGAAACAGTTCTTGAAAACTGGGCTGCTGAACCTTTATTCAGGTTATTAAAAACTGACTTTTTTACATTAGATAGGGATACAGTAGACAGACTGGAGAACTACTGCTTAGCCCATGGCATTAGGGGTAAGGCCTGGCTGCAGCAAACTCCCTGGAGCTATAGAAGGAAGAATACACTGGGAGAGGATAATGAATTAAGCTACTGGGAGCAAAATGAAATTGCATACATAAATAAAGCCAGGGAAACGGTTCAGGATGTTCTATTGGATTTTCATGACTCATTAAAAAAAGCAGCAGGTGTTGCTGAAAAAACTGCAGTCATCTATAAGCTTTTAGAAAGGCTGGAGGTTGACATAAAACTTCAAGGCTGGATTATAGAAGCCAGGGAGCAGGGCGACCTTGAAGAAGAAAGGGAGCATTCACAGATTTACCAGGCAGTTATCCAGCTGCTTGAGGAGTTAGTAGAAGCTCTAGGTGATGAAAGTCTCAACCTGGAAGAATATTTGAGGGTTCTAAAAACAGGGCTGGAGAGCATTGAACTGGGCCTGATTCCGCCTGGCCTGGATCAGGTGGTGGTGGCAAGTCTTGGACGATCTAGAATACCTAACATAAAAGCTGCATTTCTGGCAGGTGTCACAGATGGCATCCTGCCAAAGAGACCATCTGAGGAGGGGATGCTTACAGACAGGGAAAGGGAGACTCTCCAAAGGGTGGTAGGCATGGAACTAGCACCTGGAGATGAAAGGCTGTTAATAGATGAAGATTATTTAATATATACAGGCCTTACCAGGGCAAGTGAGTATCTATGCTTGAGCTATCCCCTAGCTGATGCAGAAGGCAGGGCACTTATGCCTTCCAGGATCATAGATAATATTAAACGGCTTTTTCCTGGCATAACAGAAAGGTTGTGGAACCTTGAACCCAAATCACCAGCAGAAGTCCCAGCCTTCATTTGCAGTGCAGAAGGAACCCTGCCTATCATGGCAAGCCAGTTTCGCTATTTGAAGGAGGACATCAAGCTTGAACCCATCTGGTTTCAAGTCTACAACTGGTTTATCAGTCAGGAGGAATATTCTCATAGGCTTGGCAGGCTATTTAATGGGCTCTTTTGGGAGAATCAAGAAAAGCCTCTTTTCAAGCACACTAGAGAGAAATTATTTACAGCCTCAAACCTCATGAAAACCAGTGTTTCCCGCCTGGAAAAGTTTAAACAATGTCCCTTTGCCCATTTCCTTAACTATGGATTAAAGCTTAAAAGGAGATTATCCAACAGGCTGGAAGCACCTGATTACGGACAATTTTATCATGCAGCCTTGAAGGATTTCTTTGAAAAGGCTGCTTCAGAGGAGTTAGATCTGGCTCATATCACTGAAACCAGGCTTACAGGCATTGTAAATGAAGTGATAGATAACCTAACACCCCAGATGCAAAATGAATTGCTTTTAAGCTCAAACAGGTATAAATTCCTTGCAAAAAGGCTGCAGGATACCATAGAAAGCAGCCTAAAGGCAATGATAGATCATGCCAGGAAAGGACAGTCCCGACCCATTGGTCATGAGATAGATTTTGGCTATGAAAACAGCATACTTCCACCCCTGGAGATACCAATTGGAGATACAATCCTGCAGATAAGCGGCAGGATAGACAGGGTAGATTCGGTTTCCAACGAGAATGTAAGCTATCTATTAGTTATCGATTACAAGTCTGGGAATACCAGTTTAAAGCTGGATGAGGTCTATTACGGCTTGAGCCTCCAACTCCTTGCTTATTTGCTGGTTTGCCTCGAAAACTCTGGCCAATTAGAGTTAGATAATGCGTTGCCGGGGGGCATATGCTATTTTCGCATCCATAATCCAATTGTACGGCTGGACAAAACCCAGGATCTGGACAGGGTTGCCAGGGAGTTAAGTAAGGAATACAAGCTCAGGGGGATGGTCCTGGCCGATGAAAAATTTGTGCGTCTTATGGATAACGAGCTTATATCAGGCTGGTCACAAATGCTTCCAGTTGGAATTAAAAGTGATGGTTTTTATGAGAACTCCAGTGTATTTACCGGAGAAGAGTTTCAGCTTTTAAAAAAGCACTTTTATAAAACAATTCAGGAAACTGGACAAGAGATTTTAGAAGGCATTGTATCCATTGAACCCTTTAAAAAGGGCAGGTCAAAACCATGCAATTATTGTGACTTTAAATCAGTTTGCCAGTTTGATGTGCTTTTTAAAGAGAATAGCTACAGGGTGTTGAGGACTATTACTAATGAAACAGTCTGGGAAGAGCTTAACAGGAAAAGGGACAAGGCTTGTGGTACACAAGAAAGCCCAGTAATGAAAGAGGAAGTGTCTGCAGATTTGGATGGGGGTGACAAGCAATGAGTGAATTAACAATACAGCAGCAGGCAGTTGTAGAAGCCAGGGACTGCAACCTTCTGGTATCTGCCGGGGCAGGTGCAGGCAAGACCCATACCCTTGTGGAACGTATTATTCAGCTTGTATCAAATGAACAGCAGCCTGTGGACATTGATAGCCTCCTGGTTGTTACCTTTACCAATGCAGCAGCGGCAGAAATGAGACAGCGTATCGGGGAAGCCATAGCTGTCCAGCTTCGCAAGGGAAGCAGTTCAAAGCATTTACGCAGACAGATGAGGCTGTTGAATAAGTCCTCTATTTCCACCATCCACTCCTTCTGCCTGGATGTTATAAGGCAGAATTTTCACCAGCTGGAGCTTGATCCTGGTTTTAGAATTGCAGATGAATTGGAAAGTGATATTTTAAAGGCTCAAGTGGTTGAAAAACTTCTTGAATCATATTATGACAATGATGATGCTGATTTTTTATATCTACTGGAATGTTATGGAGGCCAAAGGGAAGACACTCCCCTCCAGAATATGCTGCTCCAGGTGTACAGCTTTGCTGTAAGCACACCCTGGCCCGGGAAATGGCTTGATGGTGTTGTTGAAGGATTTAGTAATGATGGTATTAAAGGGGTGGATGACTACCCATGGATAGACATTATCAAGGATGAGATAACTATAGAACTGCAAAGGGTTAGGGAGGTATTAGAAAGGGCTTTAAGAATAGCAAAAGCTCCTAATGGTCCTGTACCCCTTGCTGCAAACCTGGAAGATGACCTGGGTCTTGTGGATGATCTGCTTATTGCCTGCAAGGGGGCATGGGGCGAGCTGGAAAATGGCTTCCAGAACCTGACATTCAGCCGTTTGAAGAGCTGCAAAGGTGTAAGCTTTGATGAAGACCTGAAAAAGTCCATCCAGGACCTAAGGGAAGAGGTAAAAAAGAGTCTCAAGAAAATTGCAGGTCAGTATTTCTACAGAACAGAAGAGGAATTTTTAAGGGATATGTCAGCTGCTGCTCCCCTGATTAAAAAGCTTGTGGAGCTTGTCAAGGCCTTTGGCGAAGAATATAAGAGGGCAAAGCTCAGCAAGGGGCTCCTTGATTTTGGTGATTTGGAGCATTACTGTCTGGAAATATTGGCTGAACACAAGGATGCCGGAATAATGCCATCTCAAGCTGCCAGGGACCTTAGAAAAAAATTCTTGTATGTCCTGGTGGATGAATACCAGGATATAAATGAGGTTCAAGAAACAATCCTGCAGCTAGTATGCAGGGAAGCCCATGAAGGACCTAATCTGCTCATGGTTGGTGATGCAAAGCAAAGTATTTACCGATTCAGGCTTGCAGAACCTACACTTTTTCAAGGCAAACAGCAAAGCTTTTCAACCCCGGAAGGCAGTTTAAATAGAAAGATAGACCTCACAAAGAACTTCCGAAGCAGGGCTGAGGTTATTCATGGTGTAAACTTTATATTTCGCCAGATAATGACCCCTTATATAGGAGAGATGGAATATACCTCAGCTGCAGAGCTTGTTTATGGTGCTGCCTATCCTGAGGATGAAGCAGAGTGGGATAGAAGTGTAGAGCTTCTTCTGATAGATAGGGATGAGGAAATAGCATGCTCTGATAATACAGCAGAAGCTTTAGACTCGTATGAGGATGATCATGAATCTGACAAGGAGCAGGAGGATGTTTCAGATGAAGAAGAACTTGAAGTAAGCCAGGGGGAAGCCAGGGCAATTGCCCGGAAGATACAAGGCTTGATCAGCCAGGCTTACCCAGTGTTTGATAAAAGGCTTAAGGGATACAGACCCTTGGAATACAGGGACATTGTTATTCTCTTAAGGGCAGCAAGGGGCTGGTCCAATGCCTTCCTTGAAGAATTTCGTCAAAGGGATATTCCAGCCTATGCAGAGCTTAGTTCAGGCTATTTCGAGGCTGTGGAAGTGAATACCATCATGTCCCTTTTAAGGATAATAGACAACCCAAGACAGGACATACCCCTGGCAGCTGTGCTGAGGTCTCCCATTGCAGGTCTTACAGCTGAAGAGCTTGCTGCCATACGGTTAAATAAAAAAGATGGGGAATTTTATGAAGCAGTAATTGAAGCAGCAAGGGAAGACAATGCCCTTGGAAACAGGCTTAAGGCAGTTCTTCAAAAGCTGGAAAGATGGCGAACAATGGCTCGTAGGGGCAGCCTTTCACGACTTTTATGGAAGGTCTATGGAGAGACAGGATATTTAGACTTTGTGGGAGGCCTGCCAGGGGGGCAGCAAAGGCAGGCCAACCTTAGGGCACTGCATGACAGGGCAAGACAATATGAAAGCCTAAACTTCAGGGGGTTATCCCGTTTCCTTCAGTTTATAGAAACATTTCTGGAAAAGGGAAAGGATCTGGGTGAGGCCCGCAGCATGGGGGAAAGGGAAAACCTGGTAAGGATAATGAGCATTCATAAAAGCAAGGGCCTGGAGTTTCCAGTTGTCTTTGTTGCAGGCCTTGGCAAGCAGTTTAATATACAGGATTTAAACAAGGATATTTTGCTTCATAAAAAGTTTGGGTTGGGTCCAGAGTTAGTTGACAGCAAATTGCGTTTTAAACTGCCCACCCTGGCCAAGGTAGCCATAAAAAAGAAAATTCACAGGGAAAGCCTTGCAGAGGAAATGCGAATTCTTTACGTGGCTTTGACAAGGGCAAAAGAAAAGCTCATTCTTGTTGGATCAGCAAAAACTCCGGGTAAAACTATTTCAAAATGGGAACAAATCCTCTCCCGGGAAGGGTGGCAGCTTTCAGATGGGAGCCTGGCTGGAGCGAGGAACTTTCTGGACTGGCTTATACCTGCCCTGTTAAGGCACAAAAATATGGAAAAACTGCGCAGCTTTCTATCAGCTGATGATATAAAGAATATAGCAGATACCGACGTATACAATGATCCTTCTTGTTGGAAATGTTTTTTGATTACCAGGAGTGACCTTGGTGTAAGGGACCAGGCAGTAGAAGCAAGCAATACTAAAATTCTAGAAAAAATTAAAAACATGGAAGTTGTGGATATTGACAGCATCGGCTTTGATGATGTGGAGGCACTTTTGTCCTGGAAGTATCCCTTTGAGGCTGCTGTTGCCAGGTCTGCAGTTGTCTCAGTGACAGAAGCAAAGGGGTTGTTTCAGGAAGATGATTTTTTAATTTATAGTGGAGCTAATCAGGGTTCTCGCAGGAAAGATAGGCCAGGATTTTTGCAAGGGTCGGAAAAACCCAGGGAGCTTACTCCTGTAGAGTACGGCAGCCTGACACACAAGGTAATGCAGCACCTAGATCTAGAGGTTATTAAGGAGAACTTAGGCCACGAAGCAATAGGAGACCAGGTAGAATTAATGGTGAAAAAGGAAATTTTGACCGCTAGAGAGGCAGAGCTAGTAAAGGTTCATCAGGTGCTGGAGTTTTTCCAATCTCCCCTGGGAGTTAGAATCCTGAAAGCAGATGAGGTTAAAAGAGAGGTCATATTTACCCTGGCAGTTCCTGCCTCTGCTGTTTATGAAGATGAAGCTAAAAGCGTAAGGGATGTATTAAAGGACGAATGTGTATTAATAAGGGGGATCATAGACTGTTTGTTTTATGAAGAAGATGGAGCAGTAGTAGTAGACTACAAGACAGATTATGCAGACCATTCCAACCTTGCTGAGAAGGTTAATACATACAGGTCCCAGTTAAATCTTTATGCAGAGGCTGTGGAAAGGATTTTAAAAATACCAGTGAAGGAAAAGTATTTGTACTTTCTAAGTATAGACAGGGCTATTGCAATTAGTTAATTAACTCGCTTTGCTCAAACAGTGCAAATCATCACGTTTTTTTGCCCTGCCAAACAAACAATTGCAAAAAAATTTAATTATGGTTCGCTTATATAACATTTTCTTTTCAGTATAAATATGTTTTTATTTTGCATTTTCAAAAGGAAGGAAGTTGAAAATTATAATGAGAGTACTTCATACCTCTGACTGGCATTTGGGCAAGACCATAGAAGGTCGGGATAGGCATAGGGAACAGGAGGATTTCCTTGAGGAGCTTGGACAGATAGCTAAAGATGAAAAGATTGACCTGGTATTAGTTGCTGGGGATATTTTTGATACATATAATCCCCCTGCCCTTGCGGAACAGCTTTTTTGTAACTCCATTGACCTGCTGGCAGAAGGAGGCAAACGAGGTGTAATTGTTGTTGCTGGAAACCATGATAACCCTGACAGGCTTTGTGCTGCGGGTGCCCTGGCACAGCGTCAAGGCATATTTCTTTCAGGTCTGCCTGGAAGTGTGATTCAACCCCAGATTTTCCATGGCAAGGCTAGCTGTGTAAGTTCTGGCCCTGGTTGGCTTGAGGTCCATGTACCTGGCTGTGAGCATGGTGCTGTAGTACTTACCCTACCTTACCCTTCAGAGGCAAGGCTCAAGGAAATTATCAGCCTTGAATTGGATGAAGAGAAAATGCAGCAGGCTTATTCAGAGTGTGTCAGGAATCTCTTGACAGCTAATTCTCAAAATTTTCGCCCGGATACTGTTAATGTCCTGGCAGGTCACATATACACTGCTGGAGGAAAAACCTCTGATTCAGAAAGAAGCCTGCACCTGGGAGGAGCCTGCACAGTTTATCCAGATGCCATACCCCCTGCAGTTCAATATGCAGCATTGGGGCACCTTCACCGGCCCCAGAGAGTGGGTGGGTCTCACGTTCCAGCCTATTACTCTGGATCTCCCCTGGCCTACAGCTTTTCTGAAACAAATCAGACCAAATCAGTTTACATAGTAGATGTACAGCCTGGTACTCCGGCTCATGTCCAGGGCATACACCTAAATAGGGGGAAACCCCTTGTGAGATGGGCAGCAAAGGGAGGGGTTAAGGAGGTCCTTGGGTGGTGTGAGGAGAGGAAAAATGTCAATGCCTGGATAGAGATAGAGGTCCATCTAAAAGAAATGATGACTCACCAGGAGTTGTCATCAATTAAAAGGGCCCATCCAGGTATTGTAGCCATAAGGCCAGTTTTTGTTTCTGAGGACAACACTTCTGCCATGACTGGAATAGAACGTTCAAGTATGGCCATTGATGAGCTGTTCAAGCAGTTTTATATAAACAGATCGGGGGGAATTGAACCTGGCGAGGAGCTTATGAATTTATTTTTGGAGCTTTTAAATGAAGAGCAAGAAGAAAGGGTTAAGGAGGTGGAAAGTGTATCATGAAGCCTATAAAATTAAAGCTTCAGGGACTCCACAGCTATCAAAATCTCCAGGAGGTTGACTTTAAAAAACTGTGTGAAAGGGGTACCTTTGGTATATTTGGTCCAACAGGAAGCGGCAAATCCACAGTCTTAGATGCCATAACCCTGGCTCTTTTTGGAAAAGTGGAAAGGGCACCCAGGAATACCCAGGGAATTCTTAACCATAACTCTAATAAGATTTATGTCTCCTTTACCTTTGAGCTAAACTCCGGGAATAGCTCAAAAAGGTATACTGTTGAAAGGCAGTTTAAAAAAGCAGGTGAAAATACAGTTCAAAGCGGCAGCTGTCGTTTAATTGAAGAAGATAAGCTTGGCCAAAAGGTCCTCGCCGATAAGACCAGGGATGTTGATCAAGGCGTTATTGAGATTTTAGGGCTTACTGCAGATGACTTTACCAGGGCAGTTGTCCTTCCCCAGGGTAAATTTGCAGAGTTCTTATCCCTTCAAGGGCGTGACCGCAGGATGATGCTCCAGAGGCTTTTTAACCTTGAAGCCTATGGGGACAAGCTTCAGGAAAAGGTCAAAAAAAGAATTGAGGCAGCAGCCAGTGCCCTGGATGGGATAGAACGTGAAAAGCAGGGCTTGGGTGATGCTTCAGAAACAGCCCTGGAAAAGGCAAAGCTGGCATTGGCAAAAGCAGAAGAATTAGAGTCCATGAGCAAGAATGGTCTTGAAAAGGCACAAAAAAACCATGATGAGTCCAGGGAAATCTGGCAAAAGCAGATAGAGCTCAATGGTATAATTAAGGATAAAGAGCTTTTACTGGAACAAGAAAATGAAATGACAGAATCTGAAAAAGAACTAACCAGGGCTGAAAGGGCCGAGGCTATTAGACACCTGTTAGAGGAACAGGAACATCTGGATAAATTGAAAAGCACCCAGGCAGGAGAATTGGCAGCAGCCCAGGAGAACTTTGATAGAACAGAAGGGCAGGTAAAAAGCCTTCAAGAAGCTTTTTTAAATACCCAGGGGGAATGGGAAGAAAAACAGCCCCTGCTTATTGAGAAAAAAGCAAAGCTGGAGGAGGCTAAAGCCCTTGAAAGGGATATTGAAGCCTTGGCAGCTGAGGGACGGGAAATAAACAAAAGCAAAGCAGCCTGCACAGCTGGGATAACAGAGTTGGAAAAACGAAGCCAGGAGCTAAGGTCCAATAGGGAAGCAAAAACTAGTGAGCAAAACAAAATAAAGAATTTAATAAAAGAAAATACCATTGCTCCTGAGAAGAGGCAGCAGATTAATATTTCCTACAATGTATATACACAGTATCAGGATATTTTAGTCCTTATAAAAGAAGGCGAAAAAGAATTAAATCTCAAAAATAATCAGTATGAGAAAGCCCAAAAAGAACTGCAGCAGGCAGAGGAGCTCCTGACAGGAGCAGTTTTAGAGGAAAAAAGTGTTTTGGAAGGCCTTGAAGAAGAGAAAAAAAGAAGCCCCGGAGATGAAAAGGAGCTTCAGGATAAGAAAAAGTCCCTGGGCATGAGTTTTCACCATGTAAATGAGGTTATGCGTCTAGAAAAAGAGATAGAGGGCATTAAAGAAAAAATAAAAGCTCTAACAGTGGATTTATCTGCAGTTGAGGAAAACCTCAAGCTGATGGATGCAAACCATAGTGAACTAAAAACAGACCTCAAGGCTTTAAGGGAACTAAAGGCTGACCTGGAAAAGCAATTGAAAGATAAAGAAAGAGGTAGCCTGGCAGCCTTGCTTGTTGAGTCTCTGACAGTTGGCATGCCTTGTCCAGTTTGCGGCTCCAGGGAGCATCCTGCACCAGCCCAGACAGATGAAAGTATGGAGGAAATAAATATATTAAGGGAGAAATTGGCAGGGTGCAGCCAGTCCCTTGATAAAGCATCAGAAGAATTGACAGTAAGTGAAAAAAGCATCTATCAGCTTCAGCTATCCAGGGATAGCCTACAGGAAAGGCTTAAGCAAGAGGAACTGCTCCTGGAAGAGAAAAAGGCTCACGTGCTCGAGGAAAGAAGCAAGCTTCCTGCTAAATGGCAGGGACTTGACCCCCATGAGCTTAAGGTAACATATGACAGGGAAACCCTGGAGCTTGAGAATCAGGAAAAAGAGATTGCCTTGTGGGTAAAAAGAAAGGAGGTCCTGGAGCAGCTTGCTGCAGAGACCAAGGAAAAGGTCAATGGGGTACGTTCTAAAAAAGAAATTCTTTTAAGCCGTACCCAGGGCCTCCATGACAATATGAAGGAGGCAGAGGGAAAGCTTGCTGTACTCCGACAGAGGTTAGCTGAAAAGGGTGTTGAGCTGGATAAAGCAAGGGGAAGTATGGAAGTATCAGATATAATTAATCAGTGGATAAAGCTTGACCAAGTGGATAAAAAAGCGGCTCAGCTCAAAATTCACCTTGAAAAGATTGAACAGGAACTGGAAAATACAATTGGTTTCCTGGAAAAAACAGAAAATGAACTTAAGGTGAAACAGCTTCAAGAGGCTGAGCTGAACACCAGTTTAAGCCAGTTAAAGACTATTTATGAGCAGAAAAAGGCTCTTTTGTATACTATAACCGCTGGAGATACTGCCGAAAAACTCTTAACACAAACGAATATAGAATTGGATGCTTTAAAGGATAAAAGGGAAAAGACAAGGCTTAATCTGGACATGGCTGTAGAAAAAAAGGCTCAGGCTGAAAAGAGCCTAACTACCTTAAAGGCCGATTTTGCCAGTACCCAATACAGGTTAGATGCTGTAATACAGAAGCTTCTCAGCAGCTTACAGAACCAGGACTTTGCAAATGAGTTGGATGCCAGAAATTCGCTGCGTCCTGTGGATGTTCGTGACGAGCTAAGGGATAAGCTGCAAAGGTATAACAAAAAGCTGGAAGCCTTGTTGGAAAGGGAAAGAGATTTGCAGAAGCTCCTTGAACAAAAAACACTATCTGAACATGAGTGGCATGCTGTTCAAGACCAGTTAAAAGCCTCCCTGGAGAATTATCAGAAGTGCCTAGAAGAAAAAGGGGCAGCAGCAAGGGTCCTGCAGGATATTAAAGATAAGCATATCAGGTGGCGGCAGCTTGAAGAGGAATCCAGCAAACTTCAAAGATATGAAAATCTTTTAAAAGACTTAAAGAGAGTCTTGACTGGCAATGCCCTGGTGGAGTTCATGGCAGAGGAACACCTGCTAAATGTTGCCAGGATAGCATCTATTAGACTTGGAGACCTTACAAATAATCGTTACACCCTTGAGGTAGATGGAGATGGCGGCTTCATTATCAGAGACGATGCCAATGGGGGCTTTAAAAGACCTGTAACTTCATTATCTGGGGGTGAGACCTTTCTAGTATCATTTTCCCTGGCACTGGCCCTTTCATCCCAGATCCAGTTAAGGGGTACATATCCCCTGGAATTTTTCTTCTTAGATGAAGGCTTTGGCTCTTTAGATCAAGACCTGCTGGAGGTGGTTATTTCAGCTTTGGAGAGACTGCAGATGGAGAAACTTTCCATAGGTGTTATCAGCCATGTTCAGGAAATGAGAAACCAGATGACAAGGAAACTCATTGTCACGCCTGCCCAGTTAGGTGGCGAAGGAAGTAAACTGTCTTTGGAAATTGGCTGATAAAAATGGTAAATTGTTGGAACAATATATACGTTCCTTCAGTCTAACTATATATGAGACCTGCCCAGTAACAGCAATAAATTCAGCAGAAGAAATGGAGGAAAGATAATGATCAGGCTTATTACAGCTTTATTAATTGCCATATTTATGGTACTGCCCGTACATGCATCAGAGATACCAGGAGTGGCACAGGCCCCAGGGCCAGAATTGAAGGAAACCACACCAATTACCTCTGGAGCGGTACTCAAGGAGTATCAATGGCAGTCTTCAAGTGGTCATGTAAATATCAATGTTATTGAGGTAGATCTAAATAACCCCCATGTCCATGTGGAAGTAATTCCAGGGGGTGGAAGGCTAACCCAGAGACTAAACGTTTCTGCCATGGCAAGGAATACTGGAGCAGCAGCCGCAATTAATGGGGATTTCTTTAATACAAGGGGAGAGGGAGTGCCAATTGGACCAATGGTAATGGGCTCCCGGCTTGTTTCCTCTCCAGCAGTGCTTCAAGGTATTTTTGCTTTGGGTATAACCAGGGATAGAACAGCTTACATAGAGCCTTTTTCCTTTCAAGGAAAGGTTACAGCACCTACAGGAGCACAGTTTCAGCTTTCAGGGCTGAATAAAACAGTATATTGGGAAGAACCGGCAGGTATTCACAGCCATGCCAACAAGCTGCATCTTTACAATGATCTCTGGGGAGGTAAGACTAGGGGCCATGATAGTTGGACAACTCCCACAGAGATGCTTGTAAAAGATGGCAGGGTGGTAGAAATAGTAACAGGGCAGTACTTTGATTATCCAGTTCCCCAGGGAACTTATATATTAAGAGGCCATGGCGAGGCAGCAAGGTTTATTGTAGAGAACTTCCAGCCCGGGGATATGGTAGACATCCAGTATTCCATTAATCCCAACAGGGATTGGACCATGGTAGTGGGGGGACATGCTTTACTTGTTAATGACGGCAAAGCAGTGCCTTATACCAGGGATCTTGCAGCTTTAGGCGGTGTTCGGGCAAGGACTGCTGCCGGAATTTCCAGGGACGGTAAAACCTTATATATAGTAGGAGTTGAAAGGAGCACCCCCATTAGTGTTGGGTTAAGCCTGACCAACCTGTCCAAGTTTTTTGAAGAAATTGGTGCCTGGAAGGCCGTAAACCTTGACGGTGGCGGATCTACTACAATGGTGTCAAGGCCCCTTGGGGAATGGGATACTAGAAGGGTTTTTGCTCCAGAGCAGTCCCAGGAACGCCTAGTGGTTAATGCCATAGGCATTTATTCAAAAGCACCACAGGGACAGCTAAAGGGCTTGCTTATTGGCGGCGCAGATTTACTGTTAATTAACGAAGAGGCTAACTACACATTGAAGGGCTATGATGAGTATTACAACCCTGTAGATGTAAAAGCCCTGTCTGTAAAGTGGCGGGAAGCAGGAAACATAGGTAATCTGGAAGGAAATAGATTTATAGCAGGGAAACCAGGACTTACAGAAATAATAGCAAGTGTAAACTTTACTAATGTCAGAATGCCTGTTCAGGTCATTGGCAAGCAGGATGTTAGTGCCATGATCTTGACAAGCGCTAATGATGCTGGTGTTGCTGGCAGCCAGAGGCAGCTGCAGCTTGTGGTCAAGACAAAATCTGGAGAAAGTCGTCAGGTTCCAGCCAACCTGGTCCAGTGGCAGTTCCATGGCTTAAAGGGACACGTGTCACCCCAGGGCATATTAACCATTGAGGATACCATGGGCAGCAATATTGGCTTTGTAGTTGCAAGATACCAGGGCTTCAGTGCTCCCCTGGCATTGCAGTTTAAGGGAGAAGCAGATGTTTTTTCCTTTAATACCCTCCAGGGTATTGCTTTTGAAGGATTTCCCCAGGGAGTTCTTGGCAGTATATCACTGGTCAACGACCCTGCAAATCCCCAGGCACAGGTTACAAGACTGGAATATGATTTTACTAGAGGTCAGGGAACAAATGCTGCTTATATTAGGCTTGCTGAAAATGGTCTGCTGATTGATGACACAGCTCAAGGCTTTGGGGTGAGCATTCATGGAAATAACGGCAATGAATGGATAAGGGCAGAGGTCCAGGATGGCAGCGGTACTATCCACAGACTTGACCTAACCCCAGGTCTTAACTGGACAGGATGGAGGAAGCTGCAGGCTAATACAGCATCCTTGACCAGACCAGTAACCCTAAAACGCATATATGTTGCTGTGCCAGAAGAGCAGAGGGGTCAAAGGAGCCTGCAGGGTAGTATCCTTATAAAGGGGTTAACCTTTATATATGGAACCAGGGAAACACAGCCTTCGCAGCAGCAGGTACTGGAGCTTACAATAGGGCAAAAAACTTTAATGGTAAATGGTGCTAAAACAGAAATGGATGTTGCACCACTAGTGGTAAATGGCCGTACACTGGTACCAGTTAGATTTATCTCCCAGGCTCTCGGTTCATCAGTTCTCTGGGACGGGGCAGCCAGAAATGCTACAGTTATTAAAGGCAGACGCTGGATTGACCTCTGGCCAGGGGAAGCTGTCATGGTTGTTGATGGAAATGGGGTCAATTTAGATGTGGCACCCCAGCTAATCCAGGGGCGTACCATGCTTCCCCTAAGGGCAGTTGCAGAAAGCCTTGATTTGTCAGTGCATTGGGATCCAGCTGCACAAAAAATAACCTTGAAGTAAATAAAGAAATTCTCTCCTGGAACAATATCGGAGAGAATTTTTTTATAAAAAGGATATTTTGTGCCAAAATTGAATTATTAGGAAGAGAGAGATTATATATAAAATTTGTGGAGGAAAGTATGTTTTCAACGAAGAGTGCCGTTGAGAAGGATATTAATGACTTGATTCAAACCTATAAAATTAGTACCAATGTAGATTGTATGGCTTATAGTATATGTGGTGAATATATAACAAATGAAGGCTATTTTGAACGGAATGATTTTTGTAAAATGATTCAGGAGTATGATAATGAGAAAATATGTATACAGTCTTATATTTATAGTGCCTTACAGGCGGAAAAATTCAGGCAGCCTTCTGTATTTTTTTGTCCATACGGTCTAGTTAATTGGACTGTGCCGATAGTAATAAGTGGTGAATTAAAATTCTTCTTAACTAGTGGTCCGGTATTGATACATGAGGTAGATGAATTATTGATAGACAATATCTTTAAACAAAACCCTTCATATGCAGAGAAAAGTGATGAAATAATAGCCAAGCTTAGAGAAGTAAAAGTCTTAAGTACTATTGAAGTAAAATACCTTTCAGATATACTACTTAGGTTAGCAAAGAGCTTTATGGCTGAAAAAATAGTAATCCAGGAAAACAGGCGTAAAATGGATACCATAAACACTAAGCTATCTGAAATTGTTAACATGATAAACCCAAGCAAAAAAAACTCAAGAACAGAAACCAGGCCGACAAGCTTTTTCTCGTTTGAAATGGAAAAAGATCTTATAACTAATGTCAGGCTGGGAGATAAGAAGGGGTCACGTAAGATTATCAACGAGATTTTGGATTTTGCTTATAAGCACAATAATTTTGAAGTAATCAAGCTAAATGTTGTTAGTCTGATAATAGCTTCGGCACATGCTTCTATAGAAGCAGGGGCTGACCTTGATACGGTATTTGACCTTGAATTTGTATACATGAAAAAAGTACTAGAGATAACCAATTTTGATAAATTACGCATCACCTTAATAGAGTGTGTGGATGGATTGATAGAATGTGCGTTTTCTACTGCTAACATTGAAAATAAGGATATAATCTTTAAAGTTATCAACTATATTCGAGAAAACTATCGTAGTGTAAGTCTTAAGGAGGTTTCTTCAAAATTTCATCTTAACCCTACTTATTTAAGCAGATTATTTAAAGAAGAAACGGGAATATCCTATATAGATTATGTTAATAGAGTTAAAATCGAAGCAAGCAAATCTTTTTTAAAGGACGACAGGTCAATTGAAGATGTGGCTAATTTAGTAGGATTCACAAATCAAAGCTACTTTGCCAAAATATTTAAACAAAAAGAAGGTATTACCCCGACGGAATGGAAAAAAGCTTGCGTTGTAATTTAGTATAGGCGGTGTTTGTCAATGTCAGATAGGGAGCAGGAAGAGTTAACAGTGAGAACAGAACTCAATCAACTAGTCATGGATTATAGTTATTCGACAAAAATAAACTGTAAGGCTTTTAATGAGGACGGTACTATGATAGTATCCAGCAATTTTCCCAAAATGCAATTGCAGTTTTGTCAGTTTATTTATGAGGCAGTTGGCAGCAGTCGTTGCCATAAGTCATACATTTATGGAGCAAAGCAATCGGAAAAATATGGGGATGCATATATCTACTACTGCCCCTTTGGGTTGGTAAATTGGACAGTACCAATTATAAGGCGTAGGGATGCTAATTTATACTTGATAGGTGGTCCTATCCTGATTCACCAAGTTGATACAATGCTGCTGGAACAAATACATCAAGTATCGCCTCCATTAAAACAAAGGGAAGAAGAAATTGAACTGTTGTTAAATGATATTAGGTTTATAGAACCCAGAAGGGTGAGATATTTAGCGGACCTATTGCTAAGGATCTCAAAGAGTCTAATGGATACAGACTTTTTGAGAATAAATGATATAAGGGAAGATAACATTTTCAAATCTCAGTTGGTAGATAACATATGCACTTTAAAAAAATTCTCAAAGGTTGAATTGCAAGATACCACATCGTATCTAAAAAGCAAGGAAGCGGACGTTATTTCCAAGCTAAAAGCCGGAAATATTTTAGGGGCAAAAGAAGTGCTTAACCATATACTTGGATATATCTTTTATGAGAGCTTGGATAATATGGACATTATAAAGTGGAAGGCAAGTCAGTTGGTAATCATTTTAGCCCAAATTTTTAGTGAGCTAGGAGCTGAAATGAAAAACATATCTAATATAAAACTTAAGTATCTTGACAAGATTTTAAAGGCAAATAATATAAACGAATTATCAATGCATATGCTGTCTATATTTGATCATTATAGCGATGCTATTATACCTGTTATAAATATTAAAAATAAAGAAGTAATCTTAATAGCAATTAATTATATGAAAAACAATTTTCATAACAATATCAGCCTTCACGAGGTGGCAGTAAAGGTCGGCATGCATCCCGTAAATTTCAGCAAGCTGTTCAAAAAAGAAACAGGAAGATCTTTTCCTGACTATTTAAATATAATACGGATTGAAGCGAGCAAGGATCTGCTAAAGAAGAATCTGCCGTTGGTCGATGTTGCAGTACTGGTGGGATATAATGATCAAAGTTATTTTTCTAAGATATTTAAAAAATTTCAGGGGTTAACTCCAAAAGAATGGCAAAAAAATAAAGGTATTACTTATTAATAAAATTATCAAATTAATAAAATTATTAAATTAATAAAATTATCAAAAAATTATTAATATAACTAATTTTTTACAAGAAAGATTACCCTATTCTTCCTAAAATAGCATTAAAGAACCACTATTGACAACTAACGGGGGGGATTAAATGGGTAGCAGATACAAAGGAGGGATTTAAAGATGAGGTGCCAACATCTTAAAAGTATGGAAAAAGCTATTGAAAATGGAAATGTCTTAGAAGTTAGAAACCTTATTAAGGTAGCCCTGGATAAAGGTTGTAGACCGGAGGTTATATTACAGGATGGACTGCTTAAGAGTATAGATAATGTATCTGAAAAGTTTAAGAATAAACAAATATTTGTTCCGGATCTTTTGCTGGCTACCAGAGCAGGAAATGCCGGTATCAGTTATCTATCCTCCGAGCTTCCATTAAAAGCCCAGGAGTCTTTTGGAAGAATTATAATTGGCACAATACGTGGGGATTTGCATGACATTGGCAAGAATATGGTTAAAATATTCTTTGAGATTGCGGGTTTTGAGGTTATTGATTTAGGTACTGATGTTCCAGTAGAGGGCTTTATTGATGCGGCGAAAAAATATGATCCACAAATAATTGGGTTATCGGCGGCCTTAACAACCACTATGTACGGAATGAAAGATGTTATTAGAGCATTGGAACAAGATAGAATTAGAGATAAGCATTATGTTATGGTTGGGGGGGTACCAATCACCAGCAGCTTTGCTCGGGGTATTGGTGCGGATATTTTCGATCCGGACGGCACGTCAGCAGTTATAAAAGCAAAAGGAATATTAAAATGTGCAAATTTTTAAAAACAAATAATGGGGGATAATCATGGCAAAGTATAATTTTAATGGTTTAGCATATGAGAGCATTGATAATTTTGTATTTGGGCATGCTCCTAAAAAAATTGAATTTGCAAATGGAATGGTAATAGGTGGAGGGACAGTATATCCGGAAGTGAACTTTACGTTGCCACCCATGCAGGTAAATAAAAACACAATACAAAAAGCATTTAAGGAATATAAGACAATGATCCAAGACACATGTCAAAGGGCCGTAGAATTACAAGTGCCGGGACTGGTTGTGGAAATTGAATTAGTGCCTGATATGACTTTCAATCCTGAATGGGGTATTGAGGTTACAAAAATAATAAAGGATGTTATGAATGAATATGCAGTTAAATCTGGATTAAAAAGCTTGCTGAGAATGACACCCGTTGATATTAGAGAAGGGAATGACCTGGAGCATATGTGGTATGGTAAGCAGTGGGATACATTAATGCATTGTTTCCGGGGCTGTGCCGAATCCGGAGCTGATCTTCTTTCAATTGAATCTGTTGGAGGAAAAAATCTCCATGATGATGCTGTTATGTACTGTGATATGCCTAAAAATATTTTTTCATTAGGAGTTGTTGCAGCAAAAGACATGCAGAAGTTATGGAAAAACATAGTTGAAATAGCTAACCAGGCAAATATCGTTCCTGCTGGTGATACTGCTTGCGCATTCTCCAATACTTCCATGGTCCTTGGTGTAAGGGGTATGATACCTACCGTATATGCTGCGGTGGACAGAGTAATGACTGCTGTTAGGTCAATGGTAGCTCACGAAGAGGGTGCTATTGGTCCCGATAAAGACTGCGCCTATGAAGGCCCATATATAAAGATAATTACCGGTACTCCTATATCCATGGAAGGAAAGTCCTCTGCAGTAGCTCATAATACTTTTTGTGGTAACATTGCAGCTGCAGTTGCTGATTTGTGGAGCAATGAATCAGTTGAAAATAAGAGGCTATTAGGGGGAAATACTGCTGCTATTTGCACAGAAATGTTAGCCTATGATTGTAGGTTAATGAATACAGCTACAAGTGCCGGACAAAATATTATGCTAAGAGATTTATTTGTTGAGTCCGACAGCAAACTGGATGCTCACGCTTATATTATGAGGCCGGACGTGGTATATAATATTGCTAAAGAAATAGTAAAAGGCAAATCTCATTTCGAAAGAACAAAAATTGCGGGGCTTAAATCAGTAGAAGAATTAAAAAAAGCTGAGAAAGCTGGGAAATTAATACTAAATCAACGTGAGATGACCTATTTGGATATGATTGAAAGCCAGCTTACTAGTATTACTGATAATGAAGAAAAGTTTTTAGACAACATGCTAAAGAGTAATACCACGACTACGTTTGACCCTAAAAAATATGATTTGGTTGTTTAAGCTATAGATAATCAACCCCTATCCACTTGGAAGAGGACAGGGGTTATTATTTTATGAAAGGATGAGACATATGAAAATTGACTTTATATTAGGATTTCTAGGAGCCGGTAAAACTACTCTTATTCGAAAGTTTCTAAATGAAAAAGTATTTCCAGAAAAAGTTGTAATTATAGAAAACGAATTCGGAGAAGTTGGTATAGACAAATCATTTTTAAGCGATCAGCCAATTGAAATAAAGGAGATTACGTCAGGTTGTATTTGTTGTAGTTTAAAAAGAGACTTTGAAACGTCTTTGAAGGAAGTTGTACAAAAATTTAATCCCGATAGGCTGATAATTGAACCTTCCGGTGTAGCTGCAACTGACGTTGTAAAAACCGCAGAGAATTTTGCTGAAGAGGTTGGTAATGCCAGGGTAAACATGAGAATTTTGGTGATAGATAGTGAGAAGTATGAATTTATATTATCATATTTTGGAGATTTTTTCATAAATCAGCTTAGGAATGCAAAGACAATTATATTAAGTAGAAGCCAAAAAGTTAATTCGGAGAAAGTGTATAAAGTTAAGTTGTCTATCAAGTCCATAAATGCTGATGTTCCAATTATAACTTCTCCCTGGGATAATATTCCTGCAAAGGATATAGTGATGTTAGCTGAACGACCTGTATTGAACCTAACCTCTCAAGTTCTTGATAGTGACTTCCAAGTAAAATACAATAACATAAATAATAAAGCTTTTGAAAATTGGGGTATCAAAACACCAAAGCTTTATTCTATAACAGAATTAGAGAAAAAATTGGAGAAATTAGCTGATAAGCAAGAATTTGGCTTTATTGTTAGAGGAAAAGGCATAGTGCCTATTAGTTCACATAAATGGGTACAGTTTGATTATACCCTTGGAGAAATAGATATTCGTGAGTCTAAATCAGTGTCCGACATAGGCATGGTTTCTATAATAGGGACAAACCTTAAAAAGTTGGCTCTCATGGAAAATTTTTTAGCTTGAGCAGGTTGATCAAGCTTTGTTTTTCTTCATTTCCTGAAGGATTTCGGAATTAATGTTCATAGCCTCACCTCTTCGTAAACTATCATATAGATATTATATCCAATTTCTATGGCAAAAAATCTTGCGCGCAAAGGATTTTATAAAAGATTCCCGTTCATAAAAGAAATGAAGATTGTTTTTAAATTGTGTTAATAGGCTCTTTTATTTTGGCGAAATTCTTAAAAGCTATGTTTACCAATGAATTTAAGAGCAAATTTAAAAAATACATTCTTTTTGATAAAATACAGCAACATTGGCAAAGGTCTTGCAATATCCATTAAGCAAATAGGTTTAAACCTTAAAACAAGAAATTTTTCAGGAGGAATCTAAAAGATGAGCAAAATGGAGTATTTAAAAGACAAGCCAATTGCTGTGTTAGGTGCTGGTGCTGTAGGAAAGGCCATGGCTGCTGATTGTGCCCTGGGTGGTGCAAAGGTAAGAATTTGTGATCTAGAGCCTTTCGCTAAACAAACATTATTTGGAGTAAAAGAAAGAGGCATAAAGTTTTATGGCGATCAACTAAATCTTTATGGTTTTGAAAGATCTGGCATGGCTGCATTTGATAGAGTTACAACTGATGTTGCAGAAGCAGTTGAAGGTGCAGGAATTATTATTGTCACTACCCCAGCCATTGGGCATAAACCATTTTTCCAACAGCTTATACCAGCTTTAGAAGATGGAATGGTCATTCATATTTATCCTGACAACTATGGTTCTCTTGTTTTAAGGAAAATGATGCGAGAAGCTGGCTGCACCAAGAAAGTAATTATAGGAGGCTGGTCAAGCTCAACCTATGGCAGCAGGGTAGATATAAAAGGTGGAGTGGTACTGCCAAGTGTTCGCGCTTATTATCGTGCAATTACCCTTAGAGGTGCAGCATTACCATCAACCGATCAGGCAGATTTTCTTGAGAGTACAAAGTACATGCCTTCAATGGACGCAGTAACTCATGGAGATGGTCCAGTTGGTGGGGACACAGTAATGGATATAGGATTTAGCAATGTAAACCCAGTATTACATTGCCCTGGTACTATTTTAGGTGTTGGCGTAATGGAAAACTTTGGTGTGATATTTGGAGAAGACAAATACAAGTACTCAATTTATTCCCATGCATACTGTCCCTCAATCTCCCAGGTACAATATTCCTTTTACCAGGAGCAGTGTAAGCTTGCAAAGGCCATGGGAGTCGGAATTCAGGAATTTGAAAAGAAGCAGTTTTTCTCAAGAGAAAATATACTAGGCTGCGAATACATGGGAATGGATTATGAAATTCCCTTTGACCAGCAGGATCCAATTCAGTTTGGAACAGGCCCATTTACCATGGACAATAGATACATAACAGAAGATGTTCCTGTTGGCTGCCACGTATATCATGAATTGGGTAAGCGCTTTGGAATAAGAACCCCAGTTATCGATTCTATGATAAATTTGGCATCAGCTATTTTGGAGAGAGATTTTTATGAAGAGGGATATACTTTGGATTACCTGGGATTAGGCCATATGACCAATGAAGAAATGTTACAGTATCTTCATGAAGGAATTTACACAGATAAAAAATAATTATAACCCCTGGCATCTAATATGAATTGCCAGGGGTTTTTGTATTCTTTTATTATTCGCTTAAATCTATGTTTAGACGTTTCAAGCGGTATTGCAAATGCTGACGTGACATGCCTAAATTTCTAGCAGTTTGTGTGATGTTTTTATTGTTTTTGGCTAATTCTTCGATTATTATGTTTCTCTCTATATTTAAAAGGGTGGTTTTTAAATCTTCACCAGCAGATACTTCATAGGAAGGGCTATTGGGAATAAATTTTTGTCTAAAATGTGTTTGTAGATGGTGTAATTCTAAAGTAGTCTCATCACTATCAGCCATATTCATGGCATGTTCTATGGTGTGATGGAGCTCACGCACATTTCCAGGCCAACTGTATTTTTTAAAAATATTCATTACATCTTCAGAAACTCCCTTGATTTTTTTGCCCATTATCTTATTGGAGTTTTCAATGAAGTGAGCTACTAGAAGTGGAATATCGCTGGGGTGTTCCTTTAGGGCCGGGACTTCTATATTGACAACGGACAACCGATAGTAAATATCTCTCCGCAGCTCCCCCTTTGAGATAGCTGCCATGGGATCCACATTCACAGCACTTATTATCCTCGGATTTACTGAGATATCCCTGCTGCCCCCTACCCTACGCAGCTTTTTACTTTCTAGGACCCTGAGAAGTTTACTTTGCAAAATCATGCTCATGGAATTTATTTCATCTAAGAATAATGTTCCAGAATCGGCTTCTTCAAAGAGTCCTTTTTTGTCCTCTGAACCTGTAAAGGCTCCCTTGACTGTACCAAAAAGGATGCTTTCCAGCAGGGTTTCTGGAATAGCAGCACAATTAACTGCCACAAATGGACCATTGGCCCTGGGACTATAATTATGAATGCTTTGAGCAAATAACTCCTTGCCGGTTCCTGTTTCTCCCTGGATTAGCACAGGAGACAGGTTAATTGCGCATCTTTTTGCAGCTTCAACAGTTTTTTTAATTTGACTGCTGGAGCCTATAATATCTTTAAAGGTATACTGAGTACCATTTCTCGGTCTATAGGATTGGGAAAACAATTCCCTTTGCAGCTTGAGAATAGTCTCAGCTAGTGACCGATAGGCAGTAATGTCCCTATTTACAGAAACTGCTGCAATTATTTTACCTTCAGAATATATGGGATAAGTGTTGGTAATAATGTTAATGGTTTTACCATGGGATGTTACATAGGATGTATCATGATTTTTTACTGGAACTCCTGTATTTAGCACCTTCAACAGTATGCTGCTGTCCTCATCCAGTTTATATGATTCAGATATGTGTTTGCCCATAACACTCGTACCCCTGGACTGTTCAATTTTCTCCAATCCCTTTGAATAAAATATGGTATTCCCTTTTCTATTTACTATATGAATACCATCATCCAGGACATGAAGGGCGTTTTTCAAAAGCTCATTTTCTTGAAATAGGTTAATGGTCTCCTCAGCTAATTTGTTTTTCATAAAAATCCACCGCCACAATAAAAAGATTTTCTGGGCCAACGCAAAAAATCTTGCTATTCCTCTATTCGCTAAAAGATACTAAAAACCTTTTTAAAGTATATTTAAATTTTTCAGAAAAATATCTTGCATGGGGCAATTTTTTTTGCGCATAATTGATGTAATTATTTAGATAAACACCCTGTTAAACATCCATTTTTTAATGAAAAGCAGCGTTTTTTATAGAGCTAGCCAGGTTGGCAAGCATCTTGCAATGTAAAAAATGAGAAAACTTTTTGAGGGGGTAAAGCAAATGTTGTGAATTTATTAAATATATTGCAAACTTAATACAAAAAACATACTAGAGGTGAAGAATTATGTGGGCGAAATGCAGTACAAGCAACATGGTAGATAATCAATCTGTACATTTTAATATCCTTTCAAAAAGCCAGCTTGATAGACTTTTTGCAGCTGTTTTAGAAGTGTTAGAAAGAACCGGGGCGGAAATTCATAATGAAGAAGCTTTAGGACTTCTAAAAAAGGCTGGCTGCTGGGTAGATGGTAAAAGAGTTAGATTTCCCTCCAGACTGGTAGAAAAGGCCATTTCTACGGCACCTTCCAGGGTTGTACTCTCAGACCGCAATGGAAATAGAAGACTTTTTTTAGAGGGCAATAATACTTACTTTGGTCCTGGACCAACCAACCCTCACTTTATAGATTTAGAAACTGGTGAGCGCAGGAAAGTATTAAAGCAAGATGTATGTAATGTAGCCAGATTGGTTGAAGATCTTCCTAACCTGGACTTTTGTATGTCATTAGCCAGCATTTCAGACGTTACTGAATCCCTGGCAGATGTTCATGAGGTACATGCCATGCTTCAAAACACTACCAAACCCTTTGTAACATGGGCGTTTAACAGGAAAAATGTAGAGACGATAGTGTCCCTATGTGAGGAAGTGGCTGGAGGTGCAGAGGCTTTACAAAGGAATCCCTTTATGGTTTTATACGCCGAACCCTGTACCCCACTAAAACATCCTGAGGATTCTCTGGATAAAATGCTGTATATGGCTGAAAAGGGTCTGCCTGTAATGTATACTCCGGGAGTTCAGGGCAATGCCACAGCACCTGCATCATTGGCTGGTGTAATAGTAGTTGCAGCTGCAGATAACCTGGCAGGTCTTGTAATTCACCAGCTTAAAAATGAAGGTGCTCCATATATTGCCGGTGGTGTAACAACTAACATGGACATGAAAACAATGATTCATTGCTATGGCTCGTCACCAGAATTCTGCTTGATGCATGCCGGATATACAGAGTTTGTTCATTATCTTAATCTGCCAATGTTCAGCACGGCAGGCTGCAGTGATTCTAAGGTTTTGGATGAACAGGTAGCCATAGAATATGCCCTTTCCATTTATAGTGCAGCTTTAAGCGGCGCAAATCTGGTGCATGATGTGGGCTTCTTGGAATCAGGAATGTCAGCTTCTCTAGAAGGCCTTGTAATGGCAGATGAGATTATAGGGTATGTAAGGACTATTTTAAAAGGCATAAAAGTTGATGATGAAACCCTGGCATTAGATGTTATTGATAAGGTAGGCCCAGGGGGGCACTTTCTAGGTGAGGATCATACCTTTAATAATTACAAAAATTTCTGGAACCCATCTTTGATAAGCCGTGAACGGTATCAGATGTGGGAAGAAAAAGGAAAAACCACCTTTGGCGAAAGGGTCAACAAAAAAGCAAAGGAGATGTTGGAAAAGCATGAGCCGCAGCGTCTTCCTGATGTTGTGTTAAATAGATTGCATAGCATAGTAGATCAAGCAGAAAAATTTTACCTGAAATAAGATTATTAATATGGGGGAGGAAAACTTTGTGATAAATAGCAAGAACTCCAATGATAAGGGTTATTCCATTCGCTGGGCGGTTTTATTGGTACCGTTAGCAATATTCGGATTTCTTTTCATTATGGGTGTTACAAATGAGCAGCTTTTTGTAAGCGTCATGTGGGGGTTTTTTGAAAGCCTTATGGTTAATGTTGGTTGGCTGGTGAGCTTGGGTTCTCTTTCATTTGTTATTTTTGCAGTAGTCTTAATGATACATCCCCTAGGCAAAATCAAGCTTGGAGGAAAGGATGCAAAGCCTGAGTTCAAAACGTGGCATTGGTGGGCAATGTCCTTATGTGCCGGTATTGCTATTGGGATTGTTTTTTGGCCTCCAGAAGCGTTAATTCACTCTGCATATCCTCCCAGGGGTATGTTCCTGGAGCCAGACTCCCATGAAGCCATAGTCTGGGCAATGAGAACCACCTTTTTACACTGGACATTTACACCTTATGCCATTTACGTGGTAGCAGGAGTTCTAATTGCCTATGCAGCGTATAACCTGAAAAGACCATTGGCTCCAAGTTCAGCACTTTATCCCCTTTTAGGTGAAAGATCAACTGGTTTAACAGCTACTGTGGTTGATGCCATTACATTATTTGCAATTGTAGGAGGTACAGCAGGTTCTCTGGGATATGGTTTAATGCAGTTGGGTGCAGGCTTTGAATTTATGCTCAACATTCCAACAGGTCCAACACTGTGGATAGCCCTTTGTGCAATAATAGTAATTGGTTATACCATCTCAAGTATTACGGGGTTAAATAGGGGTATCAAATGGCTTAGTGATAAGAATGCCTGGTTATTCATAGGTCTTATGGCCTTTGCATTTATATTCGGACCCACAGCTTTTATTCTTAACCTGACAACCCAGTCGGCAGGAGCATACGTCAACAATTTCTTTGAAGCCATGACATTTACAGATCCCTTTCCTAATGGAGATTTGTGGCCCCAATGGTGGGATATGTACTGGTACGTAGACTGGTTATCCTTTGCTCCTATAGTAGGCATGTTCCTGGCACGTTTAGCCTATGGAAGAACCCTTAGAGAATTTTTCATGGTAAACATGGTGCTCCCGGCTTTATTTGGGATAGCGTGGTTTGGCGTGTTTGGCTCTTTAATAATTCACGGTCATTATTATCAAGGAATGGACTATATTGGTATTTACCACGAAAGTGGTATAGAAATACTGATGTTGAGAGTACTGGAGCTGCTGCCTTTAGTAGCAGTAATCAGACCAATACTAATGATTACAATATTCATATCCTTCATCACACTAGCTGATTCCATGACCTCAACAGTTTCAATGCTGAGCATTTCCAGGCCAGATGAACTCACAACTAGTGAGCCTCCTGTAAGCCTGAAGCTGTTCTGGGGTCTCCTAACAGGTGCTACGGCAATAATTTTCCTGGTGGCAGGGGGATTAGAAGGGGTGAAGATTGTAAAGACAATAGCAGGAATACCTATTCTCTTCATTCAAATTGCCATGATGGTGGGCTTTATAGTTTACTATTTCAGGGGTAAGGTTGTAGATAGTCCTGGTGCTTATAATATTACCAACCAGAACACAGTGAATAAAGATATGTAACTAGCATAAAGAGGGGGAAAAGCATGGGACAGCATATTATATCCTATATAGATGCACATGTGGCAGGAGAGCCCATGAGAATCATAACCGGCGGACCAAAATTAAAGGGCAGTACCATCATTGAAAAAACAGAATACATGAAAAAAAATTACGACTTTATTAGAACTGCGGCAATGCTTGAGCCTAGAGGGCATGCAGATATGTATGGTGCCGTTTTAACAGAACCAACGGACCCCAGGGCCGACCTGGGAGTGATATTTATTGATACAGCGCTGTACAACAATATGTGTGGGCATGGCTCAATTGCAATTGGTACAGTAGCAGTTGAAACAGGCATGGTTCAACCACAAGAGCCTGTAACTAATGTGGTCCTGGAAACTGGTGCAGGGCTTGTAACTATCCAGGTAAATGTCAAGGATGGCAGGGCCATGGATGCCACCTTAGAAGGTGTACCCTCATTTCTGTATAAGGCTGATGTATCCGTTAATGTTTTGGGAAAAGAAATAGTCGTGGATATAGTCTACGGAGGTAATTTCTTTGCAATGGTGGATATAAAGCAGCTGGGGCTGACCCATTCCAAAGAGCATTTGCAGGATTATATTACCTATGGTACTGCTATCAGAGATTATGTTAATCAAAATATTGAGATGTGCCACCCCGAGAAACCACACATTAATAAGGTTGATGACATCCTGTTTGTGGGGGATCCTGAATATCCAGGTGACACTTATAAAAGCTTGGTATTTTTAGGAAAGGCTCAAATTGATCGTTCTCCTTGCGGCACGGGAACCTGTGCCCGTATGGGAGCCATGTATAATCGTGGTTTGTTAAATAAAAATGAACTCTTCTATCACGAGAGCATCGTGGGAACCATATTTGAAGGCAGAGTAGGTGATGAGGTATTAACTGGTGAATATCCGTCGATCATTCCCTATGTAAAAAGCCAGGCCTTTATAATAAATATGGGGCATCTGATGATTGATTCCAAGGACCCACTAAAAGAAGGGTTTTCAATCAGATAAAGAATAAATTAAATAAAGAGCTTTAAAGAGCAGCCTTAAACTGATGGCTGCTCTTTTTGGTGCGCCCAGCCTAATACAAGAAAACGAAGTTTTAGACATTAAAAACGAGTAATTTGACATGGTAGAAAGGATTGGTAGTTAATTTGTGTAATTCATATATGCAACTTTGCTTACCATTTGTAGGAAAAAAGACCTAATTTTCAAAACAAATTACTAAAGGTTGTATTTATAATAAATTTTTTCCCTTTTATTTATATCTAATTGTTGTCAAATAAAAAAAGGAGGAAGGTTATATGGACTTAGATAGGTTAGTAGATTTAGAAGAGCTCGTTTATTATAACCAAATTCAACCTATTAAGTCAGATGGTGGCGTACTTATATTTAATTCAAAAGAAATAGAAGAGATTACAAATAAGATCTATAATGAAATTTCTTTAGCTAAAGCATTACTTAAAAAAAATATTCAGTTAATGCTAATGAATTTCCATTTTTAAATCAAAAAGCAAATTATTATTTATTAAAAAATTCTGCTTTGGCCCAAAACAACTTATTTAAAAATTTTATTGGAGTAGATTCCCATTTTCTTGTATTTTCTTTATCTTTATATGGTGACAAAGAGAATCAAAAAAAGTTAAATCAACTATTTCAAGAATTTTATTTTGAATATGCTTTTGTAGGATATCTAAGTAAAGTACTTTTTTATGAAGCAATTAATTTTGACAAAAAAATAAGAATACACAATGAAAAAAATCAATTAATTTTAGACAAAACAATTAATAATTTATCAAAAACTTCATTTTTGGAACAATTAACTAAAAATAATAATGTTGAATATATAATTAATTTTGACTCTTTTATGGATAATTTATCAGAGAAACAATTATTTCTAGCTTTTAAAAAATTAACTAAACATCAACAGCGTATATTATACCTCGCATACGGCCTAAGTTTAAAAGATCTGGAGATTTCAAAGGTTCTTAACGTATCGCAACAGGCGGTTTCCAAAACAAGAAATATTGGATTAAAAAATTTAAGAAGAGCTATGGAGGCGACGAAATGAATGGGATCAATGAATGGTTTAACGCAGTTGGGAATGTTGGTTTTCCAATTGTTATAGCTATATATCTTTTACTAAGATTTGAAAAGAAAATAGATATTTTAAGGCAAAGTATTGATCAACTAGGACAAACTATTCGGAAAAACATACAATAGGCAGGTGATTTTGATGAGTGAGTTGTTTAAAATAGTTAAACAAATACAAGATGGTAATAGTAAGCCTTTAGAGATTATCATTAAAAAATTTGAGCCTAAAGTTAATAGTTTGCTAAAACAAACTGGAGTTAATAATAGAGAGGATCTTCGTCAAGAACTTCTTTTGACAATTATTATTAAGACTAGAAAATATAAATTAGATAAAGTACCTAATTTTGATGAGTTTAGGCGAATGATCCTATAAAATTAGAAAATTATTTAATAACTCAACTTTCTCACAGTAAAAACTAGTTAAAACTTGGTATTATTAAGGTTTTTCAACTAAATCATAGTGATATTGACACAAAAACACCTTTCCACTTGATAAAATAAAATGGAAGTAACCAAACAACAACTAACCAATATTACAACAGAAAGTGTATCTAAAAACATATACAACACAATTTGAAAAGAAAAGGTATCCAGCAGGAAAAGCCATCAGTGAGCCTGTGGAGAGACCCTCTGGTGCTCCCATATTAAACACTTACTTATTAAATTAACGTAGTGGTGGCCCAGTTTATTATTAACACAGCGGTTCCCCGCATAGAAAGATGCATTGTTTTTTGTAATACCCTTCTATAATTTTTTTTTAAGGTTGTTAATTTTAAGCCAAAAAAACCTTTATTAAATAACGAAACAAAGAGAATGGTTAGGGGTAAACTATTACTCTTTGTACCCCTTTCGTAAATAACCAAAAGAAAGGAAAGGTACAAATGGCATATCTTGAAGGAAAGAAAATTTATATTGATCCTGGACATGGAGGAACTTATAACGAAGGTATTGCTCGATGTGGTACCTATCAAGTTGGTGCAACCGGACAATATACAGGACAAATGGAGAAGAATACGGCGTTAGACATTGCGTTTTGGCTTAGAGAATACCTCAAAGGAGCCCTAGCAACTGTATATATGAGTCGTATCAATGATAGTGCAGTATGTCTATGGGAAAGGACACAAGAGGCTAACTCTCTTAATGCAGATATTTTTGTTTCACTTCATCATAATGGTGCAGATGACCCAAATGTTAGCGGGGCTTCTACCCATTGGTATAAATCTGTTGATAAACCACTTGCTGAAGTAGTTTTAAATTCATTACTAGCAAATACTGAATTTAGTCCTTGGGGAACAGGGTTACGTTATAATAATTACCACGTTTTAAGAGAAACTAATATGCCAGCGGTGCTTATCGAGAATGGATTTTTTAGTAATGAGCAAGATGATAGATACGTTTATGGAAATGGTAAAGATTTTGGAAATAGCCCCATTAATTATAATAGAAGAGATATTGCCTATGCTATCTACTGGGGTATATGGAACTATTTTAAGAGATAGAAAATATACTTCTAAATAAAAAAGCAAATAATATGCAAAAGGGCTAATTTTACAGCCCCTTTTGCATATTAATAATTTTTAATGTAACTGTCATTGTACTCAGACTGTGCTGTATAACTTCTCAATGATACCCTTATTGTATTT